>NZ_JBFAGB010000003.1:0-335887 GCF_040639875.1 Actinomadura sp. NPDC023710 | reverse complement strand
GACATGGCGCGGGCGCCGCTGGACATTTCGACGGGCCGCTTTCCGGGGGCGGCGGCCGGCCCGGACGCCGTTTCGGGGGAGACGCGGGTGCGACCGGCGTCAGCCGGCGACCGTCCGGCACGCCGGGCACAGGCCCCAGAACGTGACGTCGGCCTCGTCGATGCGGTACCCGGCGTCGTCCACCGGGTCCAGGCAGGGCGGGTGCCCCACGGCGCAGTCGACGTCCTTGATCGCGCCGCAGTCCCGGCACACCAGGTGGTGGTGGTTGTCGCCGACGCGCCCCTCGAACCGGGCCGGGCTCCCGGCCGGTTCGATCCGGCGGACGAGCCCCGCCGCGGTCAGCGCGTGGAGCGCCTCGTACACCGCCTGGAGGGAGATGTGGCCCACGCGGTCGCGCACGCCCGCGGCGAGCGCCTCGACGCCGAGGTGGTCGCCGGCCCGGACGGTGTCCAGCAGGGCCACGCGGGCGGCCGTCACCCGCAGGCCGGCGCCGCGCAGCTCCTCGGCGGTGGACGGGGTCTGGGACGCGGTCATGGCGCCGAACCTTCCCTCACAAACGCGAATCGTTTAAGACAACAAATGAGGCAAGTCTATCCGGGCGGGCCGGATGCGGGCGCGGCCCGCGCCCCCCGAGCCGGGACGCGGGCCGCCGGCGGGCCGGTCAGAAACCTGCCGTGATCTTGGTGAACTCCCAGGGCTGCTGGTCGGTGCCGCTGCAGTTCTCGGCGACGCCGCCACCCGGGCAGGGCCGGTCCCGGTTGACCGACCAGAACGCCAGCCTGGCCAGGCCCTTGGACTTCGCCCAGTCGCGGATCCTCGTCCACGTCGCGGTCGAGGTGAGCTCCTGCTGGTCCGACAGGCCGTTCATGCCGGAGATCCCCATGTGCGAGTAGGCCGTGGCGTCCGACCATCCGAACGCCGACGTCAGCGCGGTCCTCAGGCCCTCGGACGCGTTGACGGTGCTGCCGTACATGTCCGCGCCGCCGCCGAAGTCGAACGGCATGATCGTGAACACGTCCACGTTCGCCTGCAGCGCCGCGGCCTGGTCGATGAGCCGCTTGCCCCAGTAGTTCGGCCCGGTGGTGGTCGTGCCGAACGTCAGGATCGTCTGCAGACCCGGGTTGTTCCGCTTGAGGATCTTCAGGGCGCCGAGGACGCGGTCCTGGACGGCCGCGTTCTCGAACTCGTCGCTGTTCTCGATGTCGATGTCGATGGCCTTGAGCCCGTAGGCGTCGATGACCTTCTGGTAGGCGCCGGCCAGCGCCTCGGGCGTGGAGCAGTTCGGGCCGAGCTTGTTGCCCGACCAGCCGCCGACGGACGGCAGCACGTCACCGCCGGCCGCCCGGATCTGCGAGATCGCCTGCTCGTCCACCCCGCCCTTGAGCGGGCGCTGCCCGTCCCACCCGGGGTTGCACCCGCCGCTGGACAGGATGAACGCCATCGTGAACCACTTGATCCCGGTGGCGCCCATGACGGTGGACGGGCTGGGCGGGTCTCCCCAGCCGAGGTACAGGTAGGGCGCGGCGCGCCGGCTCGCGGGCGGCGGCTCCGTGCAGCCGGTCGTGGTGACCGTGATCGGGCCGCTCGCCGCCGACTCGCCGGCGGTGTTGTACGCCTTCACCGTGTAGGTGTGGTCCGAGCAGGCGGTCAGCCCGCTGATGGTGGTGCCGGTCCCGGTCGCGGTGGCCTTGACCGCCGTGCCCTCGTAGACGCGGTAGCCGGTGACCGTCCCGGACGAGGCCGGCCACGTCAGCGTCAGCGAGGTGTCGGTCCTGGCGGTCACGGTCGGCGCCCCGGGCGCGGAGGGCGCGCCGGGCGGAGGCGTGTCGCCGCCCGTGCAGGAGGCGCCGTTGATCGTGCAGTTCTGCGGCGCCCCGGTCCCGTTGACGATGAAGCCGAACGTGACGCTCGCGCCGGCGGCGACGCTCCCGTTGTACTCGCGGTTGGCGAACGCGGCGTGCTGCCCGGTCTTGGTGAGCAGCGCGTCCCAGTAGGTCCCGACCGACGAGCCGGACGCCAGGTCGAACTCCACCTTCCAGCCGGTGACGGCGGAGGCGGTGTCGTTCTTGATCGTGTACCTGCCCTCGTACCCCGAGCCCCAGTCGGAGGCCTTGGCGAAGGTCGCCGTCACCGAGGCGGCGGCGCCGGCCTGGACGGGGACGAGCAGGGCGAGCAGGAGGGAGCAGAGGGCGGTGAGCAGGAAACCGGGGAGAAGCCTTCTTCTTCGCAATGTCACTCCCGGGTAGGAGACGTGGACGAGCGGGAATCCCCCGAACCCCGAGTCGGTCGCGCGGTGATCTAATAGGAAACTTTCCTATAAAACACCAGTGCACCGTAACCACCCGTCCGCCGCCCCGCAAGCCCCTGGAACGCGCCGATCGCGGCCCGTCCCGGGCGCCCGACCGACCACCCCTGCTCCCGCACCGAACCAGCCCGCCGGCGCCCGGAGAACTGGCATGATCGTTTCCGTCCAGACCAGACAGGACGGTACGTCGAATGCCTCCCAGAATCGTGTCCGGCGCCCTCGCGCTGGGCCTGGCCGCCGGTGTGCTCGCCGGCGGCGCCACCGCTGCCGAAGCCGAGTCGCCGCAGTTCCACGTCAAGGTGCCGAAGCACCTCTCCGTAGGAAAGGGGGAATACAACAAGTCCTGCGCCATGGACGTGTGGGTGTGGGGCACCGAAGGCTCCGCGGTCGCCTATTCCAAGGCCTATCTGATCGCCCCCGACGGGCGGATCCCGTCGCCGCTGGTCTACAGGAAGATCCTGCCCGGACGCCAGGTCGGCTGGGGCGTCGGGTGCCCCAACCAGGTCGAGGACCTCGGGAAATGGCGCGTTCGCGTCATCGCCTACGACCGGAAGGGCAAGGCCCTGGGAAGTCGTGAGGACTACTGGTACGAGAAGTACGACACGGCCATCCAGAATGGCAACGCCGCGCCCGAGCCCGTGCGCGCGGGCCGTCCCATCACCGTGTCCGGCCGCCTGAAGCGGCTCAACAATCCCGGCACCGGGTACACGGCGTATCCGGGCAAGGCGATCCGCGTCTACTTCCTTCCCAAGGGCTCCGCTTCCTGGGCCTACATGGGATCGGCTAAGACCGCCGGCGACGGCCGTTTCCGCAAGGCGTTCAAGGCCGAGCGCGACGGCTACTGGCGCGCCTACTTCCCCGGCACGAGCAACTTCGACCGCCAGAAGTCCTTCGACGACTTCGTCGACGTTCGCTGACCGTCAGGGGACGTCCTGCCCGCGCCGCGGGACGTCCCCTCAGAAGCATCGGTCGGCGCTGACGATCTCGGCGCGCATGTTCGACTCCATCATGCGCAGCGCGGCGTCGCCGAGGTCCGCGTCGATGTGCGCCACCGCGTCCCGGACCACCCTGAGTTGGAAGTGCCGGACGTAGGCGTCCAGCGCGCTGTAGAGGACGCACTGCTCGGTGACCTGGCCGGTGAGGACGACCCGCTCCACCTTCTCGCGGGACAGCAGGTACTCCAGCGCTGTGCCGTAGAAGGCGCTGTGCCTGACCTTGGACATGAACCCGCAGCCGGGCTCCGGGACGACGGGCTCGACGAGGTCGGGCCGCCGCCCGTTCAGGGCGCGGTCGACGAGGTCCTTCCGATCGGCCGAGAAGTCGCCGTAGTTGTCGTTGACGTAGAGGACGCGCACGTCGTCGCGCCCTCGGGCGTCGTCCAGCAGGCGCCGCAGCGGCTCGACCACCTCCTGGACGCTCTCGGCCAATGCGGCCGCGTCCTGGTGGTCGTAGGGGTTCAGCATGTCGATGACGATCAGTGCGCTCGTGCTCACAGGCGTGCCCTGCCCTGCCAGCACGGCCGCAACCAACGGGACGTCACAGAACTCCTGGGGCGGGCGGCCGCGATGGGGCGCTCCGGCGCGTCAGCCGCGGATGTAGCCGATGACGAGCTCGGCGAGCTCGTCGACCATCCGCTCGTGCGGGATGGGAGGCCGGTCCAGGACGTACTTGATGGACAGCAGGCCGACGGTCTCGGTGATGATCCACAGCGTGGCGTCGATGTCGAGGTCGTCCCGGAACTCGGCGCGGTTGAGCAGGAGGTAGACGCGCACCAGGTCGGTCAGCCGCCGCTGCAGCGCCGCGAGCTTGTCGAACGGCCCGAGCCGCGGCACCTGCTCGACGACGATGCGCAGCAGGTCGGCGTTCTCCTCGAACAGCCGGATCTGGACGTCCAGCAGCGCGCGCCCGGCCTCCTGCCACGGCAGGCGCATCGTGGCCTCGATCTCCTCGCCGAGCCGGTCGGCGAGGCGGTCGGCGAAGCGGTCCAGCACCGCGATGACGATCGCGTCCTTGTTGGGGAAGTACTGGTACAGCGATCCGTTGCCGACGCCCGCCGCCTTGGCGATCCTGTTGGTGGAGGCGCCGTCGTACCCGTGCTCGGACAGAACGCGAGTGGCGGCCTCCAGGATGCGCTCGACGGTGCGGCGCGAGCGGTCCTGGGAGGGGGTTCTGCGCGGTGAAAGCCCAGGTGAGCGCGTCACCGGAGGTTCCCTTCAAAACGCGACTTGTAAGCGACTTCTTATTCGCGTTTAGCTTACAGGAGTCGTTTCGTCAGGAGGTCGCGCCGATGACGGTGACCGATGGGACGCCCGCGAGCCCACAGGCCGAGCGGGAGCGCCGCGGCGATCCTGAGCCGTTCGGGCCGGGTTCGCTGCTGTGGGAGCAGATAGGGCTCTACACGTCGGCGATCGCGGGAAACAGCGTGTTCATCCTCCAGGTGATGCACCCGGCGATCGGTACCGTGGTCGACCGGCTGTCGAGCTTCCGCACCGACCCCCTGGGCCGCGCCGCGCGCAGCTTCGCCTCGGTGCAGACCTGGGTCTACGGCGGGCGCACCGCCATCGAGGAGGGCCGGCGGCTGCGCGAGATGCACAAGCCGCTCAGCGCCGTCGACGACGAGGGGCGGCGCCACCACGCGCTGTCGGCCGAACCGTGGGCGTGGGTCCACCTCACGGGTTTCTACGCCGCCGTCACCGCGGCCAAGTACTTCGCGCCCGCCCCACTGGCTCCTGAGGAGGAACAGCAGATCTTCGACGAGTTCCTCCAGCTCGGGAGGATCCTTCAGGTGCCCGAGAGGATGCTGCCGAAGAGCATCCCCGACTACTGGGTCTATTTCGACGACATGGTGGCCAACACTCTCGTCCCCCACAAGGTGGCGCACGAGGTGCTCGCGCAGATGGACCAGGTGCCGCCGAACGTGCCGGGGCCGCTGCGTCCGGCCGTCGCCCCCCTGAGCCTGGCCGCCGGACGCCTCGGACGGCTGATCACGGTCGGCACCCTCCCGGCGGAGGCGCGCGACAGGCTCGGCCTGCGGTGGACCGCGGCCGACGAGCGCAGGCTGCGCCTGGTCGGGCAGGTCATCGGCCGCGGCACGCCGCTGCTGCCCGAACGCGTCCGCTACATGCCGATCGCCTACCGCGCCCGGCAGGCGGCCCGCGCCCAGGAGCGGCTGGAGCGCGCCCTGGCGCACCGGCCCATGTGAACCCCGCAGGAGGTCGATCAGCATGCCCGACGAAGATCCGCTGGCGACGATGGCCGCCGTCGCCCCCTCGAAGATCGCGGTCGTCGAGGACGAGCGCCGTCTGACCTACCCCGAGTTCAACGCCCTGGTGAACCGGTACGCCAACCTGCTGGTCGAGCACGGCGTCCGGGCCGGCACCAAGGTCGTGTGGTGCGGCCGCAACAGCACCGAGGTCGTCGCGCTGATCTCGGCCCTGCGCAAGTGCGGGGCCGTCGGCGTCCCGCTGAACTACCGCCTGACGCCGGAGGAGACGACCTACGTCGTCGAGAACGCCGACGCCGCGCTGGTGGTGTTCGACGCCGAGCAGGCTCCCCAGCTCGAAGCGGCCCGTGTCCGGGCGACCGGCGTCCGCGCCTGGCTGGCCTGGGGCTCCGCGCCGCCGGACTGGGCCTCCTCGCTCGACGCCCTGGCCGGACGGAGCCCCGACACCGAGCCCGTCGCCCGCGGCGCCGACCCGGCGGCCGGCACCTCGATGTTCTACACCTCCGGGACGACCGGCAAGCCGAAGGGCGTCGTGCGCGGCGAGCCCGACCCGGCCCTGGTCCTCGGACTGGTCGGCGAGATCGGCTTCGAACCCGGCGACGTCTACCTCACCACCGGCCCGCTCTACCACTCGGGTCCGATGAGCTTCATGCTCATCGTCCAGCTCATGGGCGGGACCGTGGTCGTGATGCGCGACTTCGACCCCGAACGCTGGCTGGACCTGGTCGAACGGCACCGGGTGACGACCACGTTCTCCGCGCCGACCCCGATCCGCCGCGTGGTGGACCTGCCGGCGGAGACGATCCGCCGCAGGGACCTCTCCTCGCTGCGGCGCGTCATCGCCAACGCCGCCCCGTGGCCCTTCGAGCTCAAACGCCGGTACGTCGACCTGATCGGCGACGGCTCCCTGTTCGAGGTGTACGGCTCCACCGAGCTCGGCGTGGACACCGTCCTGCGCCCCGAGGACCAGATGCGCAAGCCCGGAAGCTGCGGCCGCGCAGCCCCCGGCGTCGAGATCGCGCTGTTCGGCGAGGACGGCCGCCCCGTCGGGGAACCGCACGTGCCCGGCGACCTCTACGTGCGCGGCACCGGCACCTTCAACGCCTACTACAAGGCCGAGGGCAAGTTCCAGGACGCCAGCCGCGGCGAATGGCTGACCGTCGGCGACATCGCCTACCGCGACGAGGAGGGCTTCTACTACATCTGCGACCGCCGCACCGACATGATCATCTCAGGCGGTATGAACATCTACCCGGCCGAGATCGAGGCCGTCCTCACCGCCCACCCGGCCGTGGCCGACGCGGCCGTGTTCGGCGTCCCGTCCGACGAATGGGGCGAGTCCGTACACGCCGCCATCGTCCTGGCGCCAGGCGGCGTGGCCGCCGACGACGAACTCCGTGACTTCTGCCGGGAGCACCTCGCCGCCTACAAGACCCCCAGGGGCTTCGACCGGCTCACCGAGATCCCGCGCAACCCCTCGGGCAAAACCCTGAAACGCCAACTCCGCGCCCCCTACTGGGACTCCCGAACCTCCAACATCACCTGACCCGGCGGCGCGGAGGGCACCGTCGACGGCCGCGGCGTGGGCGCCGCGGCCGCTGGTCGTCCGGTCACGGGTGTGCGCGCTCGGTGTGCCGGTGATCCGCCTTTCCGTCGGGCTCCGGAGGGCGGGCCCAGGGGGAGCGCTGGGCCGGGTGGCGGTGGCGGGTTCTGTTCGCGGTGGTCTTTCTGCCGAAGGCCGCGTCGCGCCCCGGCGGGCGCTGCGTCAGGTACTCCGTGGTGTCCTCGGCGTCCCGTGCGGAGGGCAGGCGCGGCGCGGTGCCTCGGTCGGCCAGGCGCGCCGAGGTGATCGTGAGTTCGTAGTGGGCCCACACCATGGCGGCGTTCTCCAGGCGGCGGGCCGTGGCCTGGACGAGGTAGACGTCGGACAGGGCGGTGACGATCAACAGGACGGGCGTGCCTCTGTCCAGGTCGGCCGCGGTGGGGCCGGACGGCCAGACCGCCACGCGCAGGTGCCGGTCGTCGAGGACGTGGAGTTCCCCCCAGTCCGGCACGCAGACCAGGGGCCGCCCGTCGGGGGCGCAAGTGATCATGACGACGGGATGCTGGCGGGAGGGGGCGCTGCTGATCGCTTGGACGGCGGCTGGGAGCAGCTCGGGGGAGAACGCCATCGGCATGTCCGCCTTACGTCGAAGGTCCTGCCGGCCCGGCGGGCGACCAGGGTCGGCCCCTGCTCGAAGAGTCCGTCTCGCTCACTCGATCATATGTTCGATTTTAGAGGCGGGCGAGCGATATTTCCACGAGCGAGGTCGCCTGTTTCCTTCCCAGTCCCGGGGGGCCGCCATGCGCCAACCTGGCGCGCAGGAAACATGGTTGGCCCTTTGAGGATGGTCGATCCCGGCGGTCCGCGCATGGGCGGACGCACACGGTGATCCGCCGGCGCGATGGCGTCGGCGGCTCACCGTGGAAGGCGCGGCTTCCCGTCAGGAGATCTTCTCGACCGGGGCGGCCTGGCGGGCCTTCCGGTGGGCCCGGCGTTCCAGGGCGTAGTACAGCCCGCCGGCGACCAGGCCGCCCGAGAGCCACGAGAAGTCGGTGTGCCCGAGTGCCCGCGCGATCGGGCCCTGCAGTGCGGGCACCGTGCCGAACTGCCATGCCCATGCCGCCAGAAGCCCGACCCCGAGGCTGCTCAGGGCCCGGGGGTTCGCGCCGCCGTCCCGGTAGAGGGCGGCCACGTCGATCCGGCCGCGCCGCAGGACGAAGAAGTCGACCAGGACGATGGCCGCCCAAGGGCTGATCCACACCAGGATGGACGCCATCCAGTGGTCGAACGCCTGGGCGAAGCTGTCGGCCTGCACGAACACCACCAGCACCGCGGACGCCACCGCTCCGGCCACCAGCGTCACCTTCCAGCGGGCGACCCGGATGCCGACCGACAGCGCGGCGAGCGAGCACGAGTACAGGTTCAGGATGTTGGTCGCCACGGGCCCGTGCATGATCAGTAGCAGGACCGGCACGGCCATGACCCCGAACGCGCCGGTCACCAGGCTGGACGGGTCGCCGCCGTCGCCCGCGCTGGCCAGGCAGGCGCCGAGCCCGGCCAGCCACACGGTGGGGACGTACATCCCGAGCGCGGTGGACCAGAACACCGACCGGTCCGAAGCCCGCGGGCGCACGAAGCGGCTGTAGTCGGCGGAGTAGGGGAGCCAGCTGATGCCCCAGCCGATGCCGATGGCGGTGAGCAGCTGGGTCACGGCGGTGAACTTGTCACTCGTGGTGGCGGCGGTGGCGGTCGTCCAGTGGAGGTCGGCCTGCCCGAGGGCGAGCCCGGTCATGACCACCATGACCAGCACGGTCGCCGGGACGGTGTACTTCTCGAACGTGCGGATCGCATAGAACCCGTAGAGGGCCAGGACGAGCTGGGCGGCCATGATGAGCCCGGCCACCAGGTAGCGCAGCCCGGCGCCGCCGTGCACCCCCGCCTGGGCGAGGATCTCGATCACCAGGTCCAGCACCACCCAGGTGTTGACGCCGACCCAGCCCATGGTCAGCAGCCCCTGCACCAGGCCCGGGACGAGGGCGCCGCGCCGGCCGAACGGCCCGCGGCCGAGGACCATCTGGTTGACGCCGGTCCGGTGGCCGATGACGTTGAACAGCCCGAACACCGCACAGCCCACCAGGTTGCCGAGGGTGACGACCACCAGGGTCTCCACCAGGCTCAGGCCGAGCGTGACCCCCAGCGCCCCGAGCACCCAGTTGATCGGCGCGATGTTGGCCCCGCACCAGATCCAGAACTGCTGCCACGGCGTGGAGTCGCGCGCCGAGGCCGGAATGGGGTCGATGCCGTGTTCGTCGAAACGGACCGGTTCTTCCAAGCGAACCGGTTCGGCGGCAAGGATCTGGTGTGCGGATTCGTTGCTGGACATGGTTCCTCCGTCCGTGACGTACAGCACACCAAAGCATCGTGTCTTCTCGTCCAGAAGTAGAGAAACCTCTATCGTCGGCCGTGTTGGGTGGATAGATTTACAGGGTGTTCACGCTGGCATCCCTGCTGGAAGACGAGTCGCTGGGTCTGAGCGTCCTGGTTCCGGGTCCGCCGGGAGCCCTGGAGGAGCCGGCCGCCTGGGTCCACAACACCGAGCTGCCCGACCCCTCGGGCTACGTGCGGCGGCGCGAGCTGGTGCTGACCAACGGCCTCTGGGACGACCGGATCGCGGCCTCAGGGTTCGTCGCCAACGTCCAGCGGGCCCAGGCCGCGGGCATCGTGTTCGGCCTGCGCTCGGAGCGTCCCACCACTCCGGAGGATCTGGTCGCCGCCTGCCGCGACGCGGGCGTGCCCCTGCTGGAGATCGCGGCGGCGGTGCCGTTCACCGCGATCTCCGAGGCGGTCGCCACCCGCTACACCGAGGAGCGCCAGGGCGCGCTGGTCGGCATGGTGCGCCGGGGGGACGCGCTGGCGACGGCGATCTCGCGGGGCGCGGGCGCGTCCGGCGTCCTGCGGGTGCTGCGCCGCGACCACGAGCTGCCGCTCGCGGTCATCGACCGGATGGGCCGCCTGCTGGCCTCGGCGGGGACGGAACTGGACGCCGCCCAGCTCCACACGGTCGCCACGGGGCTGACCCGTCGCCCGCCGCCCCTGGAACTCGACCTCGGCGCCGCCGGACGGGCCGCGCTGTACCTGGTCGGCGCGGTCGGCGACGTGGACGCTGCGCTGATCTGCCTGCGCCCGGTGAGCGAGCTGACGCGCGTCGAACAGGACGCTCTGGACCAGGCGGCGCGCTTCCTCAGCCTGGAGGTCGCCAAGCAGCAGGCCGTGCAGGCGATCGAGCTGCGGTTCGCCAGCGAGCTTCTGGAGATGGTGCTGTCGGGCGGCAGCCGCGACGCCGAGGTCCCCGGCCGGCTGCGCGCGTTCGGCGTCGACCCCGAGGGGCCGCTCGCGGTGTGGACGGCGGCGTTCGCGGGCCCGGAGGCCACCCTGCCCGGACTCGCGGAGGTGATCGGCGAGTTCTTCGTCGCCGCCGGCGTCCCGGTCGTGGTGGCGGCCGGGTCGCAGGACGTGGTGGCCGTCCTGTCGTGGCGGCAGGGCGAGCGGGAGGCGGCGCTCCTCGCCGAGCGCCTCGCGGCCGCCGTCGGGGAACGGTTCCCCGGCCACCGCGCGGTCGTGGGCCTCGGCGGGACCGCCCGGGGGCCGGCGGGGCTGCGCGAACCGCTCATCAGGTCCCGCGAGGTCTGCCGCACCCTGCGGCGGGGCGGCTCCGGGCCCGCCGTCCGGACCTTCGCCGAGCTCGGCCCCCACCGGCTCCTGCTCGGAACGCAGAACGCCGTCGCTCTGCGCACCCTGGCGGACGGCGTGCTCGCGCCGATACGCGAGCACGACGCCAGGCGGGGCGGCGAGCTGGAGACCACGCTGCGCGCGTTCCTGGACCACGACGGGCACTGGCAGGCGACCGCCGCCGCCCTCCGGGTGCACGTCAACACGCTGCGGAACCGGCTCGCCAAGATCAGCGAGTTGACCGGCCGCGACACCTCCCGCACCGCCGACCGCGTCGACCTCTTCCTGGCCCTCCAGGCCGCCGACATGGTCTGACGCCCGTCCGCGGGCCGGTGCGGGCGGTCAGTGCGGGTGGACGTCCGGGTCCACCTGCGGCGGACGATGAGGCCGCGGCCGGACGTCCGGGTCGGCGAACGCCGCCTCCGCCACGTCCCGGCACCGGGCGAACGCCACGTCTCCGCACTCCCGCGCGTACTCGATGAACCGGCGCAGGGCCAGCGCCCGGCCCGGACGCCCGGACAGGAACGGGTGCACGCAGAGGTTGAACAGGCACCGGTACTGCCGCATGCCGTCCAGCTCCGTGCGCCACAGCTCCAGCACCTTGAGCGGCGACTCGATGACCGCCCCGACGTGCGGTGCGGGCAGGAAGGCGTACTGCTCCCAGTCGTCCAGCGACCAGTGCACCGGCAGCTCGACGATCTCGCCCGCCGCGGTGGGCACCCGGTAGGGCCGGTCGTCGCCCATCAGGGACGAGTCGTAGCGCAGGCCGTGCTCGGCCACCAGTTCCGCCGTCGTCCAGGACGCCTCCCACAGCGCCGCCCGGTGCCCGGCGATCTCGATGCCCTGCCCTGAGAACACCTCCAGGGCGCGCTCGAAGTCCGCGCGCTCCTCCTCCGGGGACATCGACGTGGGCGGACGGTGGGCGTAGGAGTGGTGCGCCACCTCGTGTCCGCGCTCGACGATGGAGGCGGCCAGCCCCGGGCGCCGCTCGGCCACCCAGCCCGGCACGAAGAACGTCGCCGGGACCTCCATCTCCTCCAGCAGCCCGAGGATCCGGGGCAGCCCCACGTCCGGCCCGTAGGCCTGGTGGGACATGGTGCTCGCGTGCGCGGCGTACCGGCCGCCCTGGGCGAGGATCGGCGTCTCGGCGTCCACGTCGAAGCCCAGGGCCACCACGGCGGCGGCCCCGCCGTGCCAGCTTCCGGCCATGTCCCCGTTCCTCCCCTCGCCCCCGGCCGCCGGATCAGGCGTCCGCACCGGCCGCCAGCCGCCAGCGCCGCGCGTTGTCCAGGGTGACCATCGGCGACAGCATCGCATGGTCGAAGGACACGGGCGCACTGCCCTCGGCGAGCCGGCGCGGCAGGTCGGGATTCACCAGCGCGGCCCTGGCCACCGAGACCAGGTCGGCATGGCCGTCCGCCAGGACCTGCGCCGACAGGTCCGCGTCGTGCATCCCGCCGTTGGCGATCACGGGCAGGCCGCTCACCCGGCGGGCCAGGCCGGTGACGGTGAGCCCCCGGTCCAGCCGCGCGGAGTCGAGCCAGTTCCGCCCCTCGCTCGCGACGTGCAGGTAGGTCGCGCCCGCCTCGGCCAGCGCGGCGAAGATCACCTCCGCGTCGTGGGCGCCGCCGGGCCAGCGGTACCGGAAGTCGTTCACCTTGGTCTGCGACACCCGGACCCCGACGCACCAGTCCGGCCCCACCTCCGCGCGGATCGCCGCGACGATCTCCGCCGTCAGGCGCACCCGGGCCGCGATCGGCCCGCCGTAGGAGTCCTCACGAAGGTTGGTGTAGTCGGTGAGGAACTGGTCCAGCAGGTAGCCGTTGGCGGCGTGGACCTCCACACCGTCGAACCCGGCGCGCTCGGCGTTCACCGCCGAGGCGACGAAACCGTCCACGGCCTGCCTGATGTCGTCCGGGCTCATCTCCCGGGGTGCCGCCCAAGGGCCGTGCCCGCCGTACTCGGGCATCTTGACGCCCTGCGGCACCACCGCCGACGGCCCCGCGGTGTCGTCGCGGTAGGGGTTGCCCTGCGACAGCGCGCCCGCGTGCATCAACTGGGCCACGATGGAGCCCCCGGCCTCGTGCACGCCGGCGGTGACCTCTCGCCAGGCGGACACGTGGCGCTCCGACACCAGGCCCGGCTGGTTGAGATAGCCCTGGCTGTAGACGGCGTCGGTGTAGACCCCCTCGGTGATGACCAGGCCGAAGCCGCCGCGGGCGTACTCGGCGTAGTACTCGGCCATCTCGGGCGTCGCCGTGCCGTCCGGCGCGGCCGAGACCCGTGTCATCGGCGCCACCACCAGGCGGTTGGACGTGCTCAGCCCGCCGACTCGTCCCGGCTCAAGCGCCGGATGTGCGACTGTGACGGTCATCTTCACTCCTTCTCGTTCATGGACCGGTCGGGGCCGGTCCGCTTCACAGGACGTCGATCGCCATCGGGGTCGGGCCGTCACCGTTGATCCCGGCCAGGTCCTGCGGGCACGCCGACACGACGACCACGCAGTCCATGGCCGCCTCGAAGGTGATCGCGTCCCCGGGCCGGCTCTCGGCGGCCAGCCACCGCAGCCGTCCGGAGTCCTCCACCGGGATCCGCATGAACACGTTGACCGGCTGCGGGACGGTGCCGGTCGACAGCCCCATCTCCGCCAGCGCCGATTCCAGGTTCTGCGCGCACGAGGCGTGGCCCGGCGCCCCGAGTCCCGCGTACCGTGCGGGGTCGCACGCGGCGATCAGCATGTCGTGCGAGCCGGGCGAGGTGTCGCCGGCCAGGGTCAGGATCGGCCTGCGCCGATCGGTGACGAACGACTCGCCCACCTGCGGGAACAGCCGGCTCGTCACGCTGCGGGTGTGCGCGGCGCTCAGATGCTCGCGCGGGTCGTCCGCGGCGAACGCGAACAGGTCGCCGACCTGACCGCCCTCCACGTCCACGACCCGCACCCGCCGCCCGGCGCCCACCCGCACCGCCCGGCCTTCTCCGGCGGGCACCATCGTCCGTCCCATCGTCACCATGCCGGCCAGCACACCACCCGCTGGACCTCCCGAGCCATGGAGCTTCATCCAGGCTTGAGTCGGTGTATTGTGTTTTCGTCTATGGCCCACGGCTCGGCGGCCGGCCGCCCGTCGAGGGTGTCGCGTTCGCGCCCGCACGGCACGCGGGCCGAAGGCGGACATGCACCCTCGGTCACCGTCGGTAACCGACAGAGTCGGTTACCGGTCAGTCGCTTCTTGGTCCCCGGCCCGCCCGCCGAGGGCGGCCCGCGGTGAAGCCCAAACGCCCTCCGATCATTAATGATCATGGCGCCGAGTCCGTTTCTCTCTGCTATGGGCGGTACTCTTCCCGCAGCGTTCGTGCGTGATGGCGGTGGCCAGTGGGCAGCGAGGGAGCACGGCAGTTGAGCAAGGGAACGAGCGATGCGCATCTTCCGGAGCTGTTGCGCTCCCGGCGGGATGTCATTCTTGACCGGTGGGTCAAGCTGGTCGTCGCGGGGGTGCGCGGACGGATCACGGAGAGTGAGCTGAGGGCCGAACTCTTCGAGCTGTACGGGCTGATCGAGAGGGCGACCGGCGGGGAGCAGGAGGCGGCCGGGGAGCTCCGGGCCGCACTGACCGAGATCTCCCGCACCCGCGCCCGGCAGGGGTTCAGCCCCAGCGAGACCGCGGTGAGCGTCTTCGCGCTCAAGCAGGCGGTGCTGGAGCAGGTCGGCGCCGTCGGTGACGTGGCGGCGTACGCCGAGTTCGTGGCGTTCTCCTCCGAGGTCGACGATCTGGGACTGCTGACGTTCGAGACCTACGCCGCCGCGCGCGAGCAGGTCATCGCCGACCAGACGGAGCAGTTGCTCGAACTGTCCACGCCCGTGGTGAAGCTGTGGGACGGGATCCTCGGGGTCCCGCTCGTCGGCACCCTCGACTCGGCGCGCACGCAGGTGGTCATGGAGACCCTGCTGGAGCGCCTGGTGGAGACGGGCTCCGAGTTCGCCGTGATCGACATCACCGGGGTCCCGGCCGTGGACACCGAGGTGGCCCAGCACCTGCTGAAGACGGTGATGGCGGCCAGGCTGATGGGCACCGAATGCGTGATCTCCGGCATCCGCCCGCAGATCGCCCAGACCATCGTGGCGCTCGGGATCGAGTTCGGCGACATCCCGACGAAGGGGTCGCTCGCCGACGCCCTGGAGTGGGCGCTGGACCGCACGGGTACCCGGGTCGTCGGCGGGGCGGGGGCCTGATGGAGCGCGTGCCGATTCTGAAGATCGGCGAAGTCCTGCTGGTGTCGATCCAGATCGACCTTCAGGACCAGACCGTCCTGGCGCTCCAGGAGGACCTGGCCGACCGCATCGTCAAGACGGGCGCCCGGGGCGTGATCATCGATATCACCGCGGTGGACATCGTGGACTCCTTCATCGGCCGGATGTTCGCCACCATCGCCTCGATGTCGCGGCTGATGGACGCGGAGACGGTGGTGGTGGGCATGCGGCCCGCGGTGGCGATCACCCTGGTCGAGCTGGGGCTGTCGCTGGGCGGCGTGCGCACGGCGCTGGACCTGGAGAAGGGCATGCGGCTGCTCGGCGCGCCGCTGCCGGCCATCGGCGCCGGCAGCGTGGACCGCCCGTGACGAGTCCGGCGGACGGCACCGTTCCCATCTCCTCCAACGACGACGTGGTCCGCGTGCGGCAGCTCGTGCGGGCCGCCGCCGCCTCTGCGGGGATGTCGCTGGTCGACCAGACCAAGATCGTCACGGCGGCCAGTGAGCTGGCCCGCAACACCTTCGTGCACGGCGGAGGCGGCTCCGCGCGCGTGGAGTCCGTCGTCAACGCGCGGGGACGCGCCGGCGTACGGCTGGTGTTCACCGACACGGGCGGCGGCATCCCCGACGTGGCGCAGGCCCTGACCGAGGGCTGGACGAGCGGAGGCGGACTCGGCCTGGGCCTGCCCGGTGCGCGGCGCCTGGCCGACGAGTTCGAACTGGAGACCGAGGTCGGCAGGGGTACCACGGTGACGGTGACCAAATGGATCCGCTGACCGGCACCGGATGGATGACCAGCCCGCCCACGGGTGACGCGGTGTGGCTGCGGGCCGAGGAGCCCAGCGCGGCGGCCGGCGCACGGCGCCACGCGGGCCGCCTCGCCGAGCGGCTCGGCTTCGCGGGGGAGCGTCTCGGGCAGATCCAGCTCGCGGTGACCGAGGCGGCCACCAACCTGGCCAAGCACGCGGTGCGGGGCGAGATCCTCGTCCGGATCGTCCGGATGGGGGAGGACGCCGCGCTGGAGGTCGTGTGCCTGGACCGGGGGCCCGGCATCGCCGACGTCGCCGCGTCCCGCGTGGACGGCCATTCCACCTCCGGCACGCTCGGCCTGGGGCTCGGGTCGATCGAGCGGCTCGCCGACCGCACCGGCCTGCATTCGCTTCCCGGCGCCGGCACCGTCCTGTTCGCCGGGTTCTCCCCGTCCGGCGGCAGGACGGCTCCTCCGCAGCCGGGGCCGCCCTTCGCCGGGCTGACCCGCCCGATCGACGGTGAGGAGGAGTGCGGCGACGCCTACGCCGCGCGGCTGGACGGCGGAACGGTCTACGCGATGGTCTGCGACGGCCTCGGGCACGGGCCAATGGCGGCGCGGGCCGGCCAGGAGGCCGTCATGGCGATGCGCGAGGCCGTGCTGCCGGCGCGTCCCCTCGACCTGCTGCGGAAGGTGCACCAGCGGCTCGGGGCGACCCGGGGCGGCGCGGTCGCGGTGGCGGCGGTGGACCCGGAGGCGCGCCTGGTGCGGTTCGCGGGACTGGGCAACATCGCCGGTTGGATCGTCGGGCTCGACCGGCGGCACGGCATGATCTCGGTGCCGGGCATCGCCGGCGCGAAGACCCGGACGCTGCGCGAACACGCCTACGAGCTGCCGGAGGGCGCCGCCGTGGTGCTGCACTCCGACGGGCTGACCGACAAGTGGGACGCCGCCGGCCGTCCCGGGCCCTCCCGCGAGCCGCTGCTCATCGCCGCCGAGCTGCTGCGTTCCGCCGGGGTGCGGCACGACGACCGCTGCGTCCTCGCCGTGACCACCGCCGGGCGGAGGTGAATCGATGGCGGAGGAACTGCTGCGTTTGCGGGTGGCCGACGACGAGGGCGTCTTCGCCCTCCGCCAGGCCGGGCGCCATGTCGCCGCCGCGGTCCGTCTCGACTTCCAGGACCAGGTGCGGGTCGCCACCGCGCTCAGCGAGATCGGCCGGGAGCTGGTGGCCCACTCCGGCACGGTCGCGGTGGCCTTCTGCCTCGACCGGCGGCCCGCGCCGCGGCTGCTGATCGAGATCGAGTACGCGCCCGAGGCGGGCGCCCACCGCCCGAAGGAGGGCGACACCGCGGCCGCGCGCCTCATGGACCTGGTCGAGGAGACGGGAACCGAGGCGCGGCGGACCGTCAGGCTCGCCAAGGACCTGCCCGCGGACGTCTCCGCGGTGGCCGACGCGACGCTGGCCGACCTCCGTGCGCGGCTGGGACGCCTCCAACCCGCCACCGCCCTGGAGGAACTGCGGACCCAGAACGCCGAGCTGCTGCGGACGCTGGAGGACGTGCGGCGGCAGAGCGAGGAACTCCGCGCGCTCAACACCGAGCTGGAGGAGACCAACCAGGGCGTGATGGCCCTCTACAACGAGCTGTCCACCGAGCTGGAGGAGACCAACCGGGGGGTGGTGGCGCTGTACGCCGAACTGGAGGAGAAGTCCGACCAGCTCCGCGAGGCGGGCGAGGCCAAGAACCGCTTCTGGGCCAACATCAGCCACGAGCTGCGCACGCCCGTCAACGGTGTCATCGGGCTCGCCCGGCTGCTCCTCGACCCCGCCGCCGAACCCCTGACCGAGGAGCAGCGGCACCAGGTCTCGCTGGTCGCCGGCGCCAGCGAGACCCTGCTCTCCCTGGTGAACGAGCTGCTGGACATGGCCAAGGCCGAACAGGGCCGGCTCGCGCCGCGCCGCACCTTCGTCGAGGTGCCCTCGATGCTGCGGCAGCTGGCGGACCTGATGACGCCCATGGCAGAGCAGGCGGGGGTGCGGCTCCGGGTGGACGCCGCCGACGCGGGGGCCCTCACCATGGTCACCGACGAGGTGATGCTGACCCGCATCCTGCGGAACCTGGTGGCCAACGGGCTCAAGTTCACCGACGAGGGCGAGGTGCGCCTGACGACCCGGCGCACCGCCGACCACCTGGAGTTCGCCGTCGCCGACACCGGGATGGGCATCCCGCCCGCCGAGCGGGAGCGCGTCTTCGAGGAGTTCTACCAGGTGCCGGGCGGCAAACCGGGCGGAACGGGGCTCGGGCTGACCTACTCCCGCCGCCTCGCCCATGCCCTCGGCGGCGACCTGACGCTGGAGAGCGAGGTCGGCGCGGGCACGACGGTGACGCTGCGCCTCCCCCCGTACCGGAGCCTGGCCGAACTCCGTATCGCGCACGTGCTGGTCGCCGACGGGCACGAGGCCGCGCGCCGGGTCCTGCGCGACATGATCGGCGACGCCGCCGAACGCGTCAGCGAGGCCGGCGACCCGCGGACCGTCCGCCACCTGGCGGCCTCCTCCGACCCGCCCGAGCTGATCCTGCTCGGCCCCGACATCTCCGCCGCCGACGCGGTGGGCGAGCCGGGCGGGCCGCCGCCCGGGACCGCCGTCGTGCTGATCGCCCCGTCGGACGGGGCCGCCTCGGACGAGACGCGGCCGGAGCGCGTCGACGCCGTTCTCGACCAGGCCCAGCTCGCACCGGTCATGCTCGCCGACGCGGTGGCGCGGGCCCGGACCAGGCGGACGGCCCGGATGCCATGACCGACGCGATACCGACCGCGACCACCCTGGTCGTCGACGACAACGAGACCAAGCGGTACATCATCGGCAGCTGGCTGCGCCGCGCCGGGCACATCGTCGTGGAGGCCGCCACCGCCGCCCAGTGCTGGGAACGGCTCGCCGAGCACCAGATCGACCTGGTCGTCCTGGACGTGCAGCTGCCCGACGCGAACGGCATGGAGGTCTGCGAGCAGATCAAGGCCGCCCCCGCCACGGCGTCGCTGCCCGTCGTCCACATCTCCGCCACGGCCGTCGAGTCCACCGACCGCACCCACGGGCTGCGGCGCGGCGCCGACGCCTACATGACCGACCCCATCGACCCGGGCGAGTTCATCGCCACCGCCGAGGCGGTCCTGCGCTACTACCAGGCGCGCCGCCGCGCCGAGCGGATCGCCGAGCGGATGGCGGCCTTCACCCGCACCTCGCTGGCCATCAACGCCGCCACGACCTTCGACGGGCTCGCGGCGGTGGCGGCGCGCGGCGCCCTCGACATCTTCCGCGTGCCCGCGGCGGTGTTCATCCACCCCCCGGACGGCCGGGTGAGGAGGACCGTCCATCTGGGCAACGAGCCGTGGAACCGGCCCTGCCCTCCCGAGGTGCCCGCGCGGCTCGTCGCGATGACCGGCCTCGGCGAGGACACCGGTACCCGCATCGCCGCCGTGCCGGAGGCGCAGTGGCGGGAGCTGCTGCCCGACAGCGCCTCCAAGGGCGACGTCCTCCT
This sequence comes from Actinomadura sp. NPDC023710, assembly GCF_040639875.1. NCBI lineage: Bacteria > Bacillati > Actinomycetota > Actinomycetes > Streptosporangiales > Thermomonosporaceae > Actinomadura > Actinomadura sp. NPDC023710. The sequence continues at coordinate 316,555 of NZ_JBFAGB010000003.1, read as the reverse complement.
GGTGACCTCGCGGGCCAAGCGCGGCCGTCCCGCGATCGGCGTGGCGATCGAGGCCGGCGGCGCGTCCGACGAGGACGCCACCCACCTCCTGCGCCAGCTGGGGCAGGCGGTGGCCCTGGCGATGGAGGCGCTGCGCTCCTACACCGAGGAGCACCTGATCTCCCTGACGCTCCAGCGCAGCCTGCTGCCCGCCGTCCACCCCGCCATGCCCGGCTGGGCGTTCAGCGTCCGCTACGAGCCGGCCAGCGACCAGGCCGAGGTGGGCGGCGACTTCTACGAGGTCATCGACCGAGGCGAGGACGTCCTGGTGGCCATCGGCGACGTGCAGGGGCACTCCCTGCACGCGGCCACCGTCATGGCCGAACTCCGGCACGCGCTGCGGGCCTTCGCCGCGGAGGGCCATGACATCGTCAGGATCCTCAGGCTGCTCAACACCGTGATGCAGCGGTACCACGACGACCAGACCGCCACGATGTGCCTGATGTCCCTGGACCCGCGCACGGGACGGCTCCAGGTCGCCAACGCGGGCCACCTGCCGCCCCTCCACATCGCCGCCGGACGGGCCGAGTACGGCGGCAGGGGCGGCCTGCTGCTCGGCTTCCCGGCCGAGCGGCTCGGCCTGGAGGAGACGAGCGTCCCGCCGGGCGGCACCGTCGTCCTCATCACCGACGGGCTGGTCGAGGAGCGCACCGTCTCCCTGACCGCGAACCTCGAACGCCTCAGGACCCTCGCCGTGGACGTGGACGACGACCTGGAGGCCTACAGCGACCGCATCCTCGCCGAGTTCGGGCGACGCGAGGACGACGTCGCCCTCGTCGTCCTGCACCGCGCCCCCTGAGCGACGGCGACGCCGGACGTGGCGTTCCTCAATGCCGCCACCGTGGGCCGCGAGTGCCGGGCCCTGTCACGCACCCTTCGCCGTGATTGACCCAAAGCGTGAACTCCCTTGAGCTAGTTGATCGAGGCAGCGGGCATCAGGTCAGGCGTACGAAGAGTCTGCGTACGCACGTGCCTGCGTGTCATCAAAGGAGTCGGCAATTGTCCTCGGCACCCGCGCCGCCCGATCCGTCGGAACCGACGGTGGATCGGCAGCGGCGGCGGGTTCTCGACCATCTTCTCACCATTCCGAAGGGCATTGCCCAGGTCGATTTCCAGGCGAACCACTGGACCGGTCTGGTCTTCCTCGCGGCCTTGTTCGTGGGCGGCTGGCAGTTCGGCGTCTTCGGGCTGCTGGGGACGGTGGCCGCCACGCTCACCGCCCACCTGTTCGGCGTCTCCTGGCGGGACCGGATCTCGCTGGGGCTGGAGGGCTTCTGCGGCACCCTGATCGGGGTCAGCCTGGTGCTCTATCTGGACGCCCGGTGGATGACGGTCCTGCTCGTCGTCGGCGGCGCGATCGCCGGCAGCGTGCTCACCTCGGCGCTGAGGGTGGTCCTCGCCCCGTACGACCTGCCCACGTTCACCGCGCCCTTCTGCGTGATCACCTCCGTCATGGTGATCGGCGGGCCGTCCTTCGGCCGGGTGTGGGCGGAGCACGCGGGCACGGCCGCGCCGTCCGCGACCGCTCCCGGCACGGCGATGACGTGGACCTACTTCTGGAAGGGCATCTTCAACGGCGTCGGCCAGGTGTTCTTCCAGGACCAGTGGTACGTCGGGCTGATCTTCCTGGCCGGCCTGGTCATCGCCGGATGGGTGACGGGGCTGGTGGCCCTGGTCTCCAGCCTGATCGGCCTGCTCACCGGCTGGGCGCTGGGTGCGCAGGCCGCGGACCTCGGGGCCGGCCTGTACGGCTACAACTCCGTGCTGACCGGGCTCGCGCTGTTCGGCACGTTCGTCGCGGTCACCTCGGTGAGCGCCGTCTACGCCGTGATCGGCACGGTGTCGGCGGCGGGCGTGACGGCCGGAATCGGCACCCTGTTCGAGGTGGTCGGAGGCCACACCCTCACCTGGCCGTTCGTCCTGGTGACCTGGGTGTTCCTCGCCGCCGTCCCGTTGCTCAACAAGATCGAGCGCGCTGGGTGACCTCGGTGGCGACCGGGCGCGGAAAGGACAACCGATGAACCTCACCCCGCGGGAGATGGACAAGCTGGTCCTCTTCACCGCCGCCCAGATGGCGCAGCAGCGCCGGGACAGGGGCCTGAAACTGAACTACGCCGAGACGGTGGCGCTGATCAGCTCGGCGATCGTGGAGGCGGCCCGGGACGGCAGGACCGTCGCCGAGTGCATGCAGCTCGGCAAGCAGATCGTGGGGCCCGGCGACGTGCTGCCCGGCGTGCGCGCGATGCTGACGCTCATCCAGATCGAGGCCGCCTTCGACGACGGCACCAAGCTGGTCTCCTGCCACGACCCGGTCGGCGGCAAATAGTGTCCGGCGGCCGGCGGGTCGTCCTGGTCGGCGGGCACGAGAGCCGGCAGGGCGGATGCCTTCCGGAGCTGATCGGATCCGGGGGCGCGCCCGTCCATGCTCCGGGACGGGATCTGCAGTCGGCCCTGCGTCCGCGGCACCGGCTCGTGGCGGTGCCGATGACGCTCGGGCGCGACCCGGACCTGCCGGTCGTCACCGCGCAGACCCTGAGGTGGGCGGCCCGGGACCGGGAGCCGGGAGACCTGCTGCTGGCCGGGCCGCTGGGCACGACCGAGCACCTGGTCGGCTGGATCAGAGGCGCGGTGACACGGACGCTGCGCGACCTGCCGGGGGAGCGGGCGGTCCTGCTGGTGGCGCCCGCCGCCGGGCCCGAGCCGGACGCCGACCTGTTCAGGGTGGCGCGGCTGGTCTGGCAGTACACGCCCGTCCGCTGGGTGGAGGTGGCGCTGTCGGGCGGGGAGCCGGACGTGGACGAGGGCGTCGAGCGCTGCCGGCGCCTGGGGGCGGACGACGTCGTCCTGGTGCCCGCCTCCTTCGTTCCGGCGCCCCGGCGGGCCGACGCCCGCACCGCGGGCCCGCTTCTGGGGGCGGCCTCACTCGCCGCGCTGATCCGCCAACGGGCGGCCGAAGCGGAACGCCGGTGGAGCCGGGACGGCGACGACGGGCTGGCGCCCACCGCCCACGGGCACGGGCACGGCCACGCCCACGAGCAAGGCCATGAGCAGGATCACGGTCACCTCCAGGAAATTCCACGTCGGGTGATGGCGGACATGAAAGGGGAGGAATCCCATGTCGGATGACGTTTACATGTACGGCGAGGGCGATATCGAACTGAACGCCGGGCAGCCCAGGGAGACCATCCTGGTGCAGAACACGGGCGACCGCGCCGTCCAGGTCGGCTCGCACTTCCATTTCTTCGAGACCAATCGGGCGCTGAAATTCGAACGCGACAAGGCGTTCGGGAAACGGCTGGACATCCCGTCGGGAACCGCGGTCCGGTTCGAGCCCGGAGACACCAAGGAGGTGACCCTGGTCGAATACGGCGGCGGGCTGCGGCTGGTGGGGTTCGGCGGCCTGCTCAACGGGAGCGTCCGGTCCGCCGAGGCGCACCGCACGGCGCTGCGGCGGATGCACAAGCGCGGCTATCTCGACGAGCCGGTCGAGCCGCCGAAGAAGCCGTCCAGGAAGACGAAGTCAGCACGCTCCGGGAAGAAGGGCTGAGCCGCCATGACCACGATGAGCCGTCAGCAGTACGCGTCCATGTACGGCCCGACGGTGGGCGACCGGCTCCGCCTCGGGGACACCAACCTCGTCGTCGAGGTGGAGAAGGACCACACCGAGGGGCACTACGGGGACGAGGCCCAGTACGGCGGCGGCAAGACCGCCCGCGACGGCATGTCGGCCGACCCGGCCTCGGGACGGTCGGTCGCCCTGGACATGGTGATCACGAACGCGGTGATCCTCGATCCGATGCTGGGCGTCGTCAAGGGCGACATCGGCATCAAGGACGGGAAGATCGCCGGGATCGGCAAGTCGGGCAACCCGCACACCCAGAACGGCGTCGACCGGCGGCTGATCATCAGCGCGACCACCGAGGTGGTCTCCGGCGAGAACCTCATCGCCACGCCCGGGGCGATCGACACCCACGTCCACTTCATCACTCCCCAGCAGGCCCAGCACGCGCTGAGCAACGGGATCACCACCCTGGTCGGCGGCGGCACCGGGCCGGCGGACGGCAGCCGCGGCTGCACCACCACCCCCGGCCCGTGGAACATCTCCCGCATCCTGCAGGCCTACGAGGACATCCCGATCAACATCGCCGTCTACGGCAAGGGCAACAGCAGCCTGCCGGGCCCGCTGGAGGAGCAGATCGTCGCCGGCGCCGCGGGGCTGAAGGTGCACGAGGACTGGGGTGCCACCCCGGCCGTCATCGACTGCGCGCTGTCGGTGGCCGACGAGCTGGACATCCAGATCAACATCCACACCGACACGCTGAACGAGGCCGGCTTCGTCGAGGACACCATCAACGCGATCAACGGCCGCGCGATCCACACCTACCACTCCGAGGGCGCGGGCGGCGGGCACGCCCCCGACATCCTGCGGGTGACCGGCGAGCCCAACGTGCTCCCGGCCTCCACGAACCCGACGCTGCCCTACACCGCCAACTCGGTGGACGAGCTGCTGGACATGACGATGGTCTGCCACCACCTCAGCTACGACGTGCCCGAGGACGTGGCGTTCGCCGACAGCCGGGTCCGCGCCGAGACGATCTCGGCTGAGACGGTGCTGCACGACCTCGGCGTCATCAGCATCATCGGTTCGGACTCCCAGGCGATGGGCCGGGTGGGCGAGTCGTTCACCCGCGCCTTCCAGGTGGCCCACCACAACAAGGACAAGAGGGGCGCGCTGCCCGAGGACTCGTCCCGCAACGACAACTTCCGGGTGCTGCGCTACCTGGCCAAGCTGACCATCAACCCGGCCCGCGCCTCCGGGATAGCGGACACGATCGGCTCCCTGGAGGACGGCAGGCTCGCCGACATCGTGCTGTGGCCGATCCACTCCTTCGGTGCCAAGCCCTCCATGGTCATCAAGGGCGGGATGGTGAACTGGGCGCAGATGGGCGACCCGAACGCGTCCCTGCCGACGCCGCAGCCCGTCTACTACCGGCCCACGTACGGGGCCTTCGGCAGGGCGCTGTCGAGCACCTGCGCGACCTTCATGTCCGGGGCCGCGATCGAGGCGGGCGTGCCCGAACGGCTCGAACTGAAGCGGCTGATCCGGCCGGTGCGCCAGTGCCGGACCGTCGACAAGCGCCACATGCTCCACAACTCGACGCTCGCCGAGATCAAGGTCGATCCGGAGACCTACAAGGTGACCGTGGACGGGGAGCCCGCGCACATCGAACCGGCCACGAAGCTGCCGCTGAACCGGCTGTTCTTCCTGGCATGAGCGCACGTCCGGACACCGCCGACCTGGATCCCCTGCTGGCCCAGCTCCAGCTCACCGACTCCGGCTTCCCGAGCGGGATGTACACGCTGTCGCACGGGCTGGAGGGGTACGTCCAGCTCCAGATCACCGGGCCGGAGAACCTGCGCGATCTGCTGACCGACCTGCTGTACAACGCGGTGGGCCCCGCGGACGCGGCCGCCCTGGCACTGGCGCACCGCGCGGCGGGCGAGGCCGACTGGGACGGGCTGGTCCGCGTCGACCGGCGGCTGCACGCGATCAAGCTCAACCGCGAGCAGCGCAACGCCTCGACCCGGACCGGCCGGCAGGTCCTGGACACGGCGGCCTTCGCCTTCCCGGTGCCCGAGGGCGCCCGGCTGGCGGAGCTGGTGGCGGACAAGGCCGCGCCGGGCAACCACGCGGTCGTGGTGGGCGCGCTCTACGCGGGGCTCGGCGTGTCCGCGGCGCACGCGGTCGCGGCCGACCTGTACGCCTTCGCCGCGAGCTGGGCTGCGTCGGCGGTGCGGCTGGCCCGCACCGACTTCCGCCGCGCCCAGAGGCTGCTGTGCGAGATCCGCCCGGATCTCGCACGGGTCGCACGGGCGGCGCTCGCCGTCCGCGATCCGCGGGAGCTGCACGGCTCGGTGCCCGTCGCCGACGTCGTCGCGGCCGCGCACGAGCGGGCGGACGCCCGCCTGTTCGTCACCTGATCCGTTGACACGAAGGAGGCGGGATGGAGCTGGAGAAGGTCTTCAAGGTGGGCATCGGCGGCCCGGTCGGAAGCGGCAAGACGGCGCTGGTCGAGGCGCTGGTGCCGCGGTTGCAGACGCTGGGGCACCAGGTCGGCGTGATCACCAATGACATCTACACCCAGGAGGACGCCGAGCACGTCCGCCGCACCCTGGCCGGGACGCTCGACCCCGAGCGGATCGTGGGGGTCGAGACGGGCGCCTGCCCGCACACCGCCGTCCGCGACGACCCGACCATGAACCTGGCGGCGGCGGCCGAGATGCTCGACCGCTTTCCCGAGCTCGACCTCCTGCTCTTCGAGAGCGGCGGCGACAACCTCACGCTCACGTTCAGCCCGGCGCTGGCCGACGTGTACATCTTCGTCCTGGACACCGCCGAGGGCGAGAAGATGCCGCGCAAGCGCGGCCCCGGCACCACCGACTCCGACCTGCTGGTCATCAACAAGATCGACATCGCCCCGTACGTCCGCACCGACCTGGCGGTCATGGAACGCGACGCGCGGGCGGTGCGCGGCGAGGGCCCGGTCGCGCTGACCGACTGCCTCCTCGGCACCGGCGTCGCGGAGGTCGTCGACTTCATCGAGGCGCGGGCGGGAGCGGCGTGTACCTCGCCGGTGTAGGAACGGTGGGCGGTGCAGGGGCGACCGACCGCCTCTCGCCCGAGCGGTACCTTCCCCGGTGGGTGCCCGAGCCCGTGCGGCGGCACGCCGGCGCCGTGGACATGCTCCCGGTCGGCAGCCCCGGCAAGGTCGGGATACTCGATCTGGAGTTCGAGCTGATCGGGGACCGGACGGAGCTCACCGGCCACTACCAGAAGGCGCCGCTGCACATCACCCGGCCCCTCTACCCCGATCCCGCGGCACCGGACCTGCCGTACGTCATGCTCATGTCGTCGGGAGGCGGAGTCCTCCAGGGCGACCGCTACCGCGTCGACGTCTCCTGCGGCGCGGGCGCGTCCGTGCACGTGACCACCCAGGGCGCCACCCGGCTCTACCGGATGGAACAGGACTACGCCACGCAACTCGTCGGTCTCGCCGTGGGCCCTGGCGGCTACCTGGAGTACCTGCCGGACACGACGATCCCGTTCGGCGGAACCCGCTTCTACCAGCACATCGCCCTGAACGCCCATCCCGACTCCACCGTCCTGGTGGGCGAGACCCTGCTGGCCGGCCGCCTCGCCCGCGGGGAGCGGCACGCCTACACGGCGTACTGCAGCGACGTCGAGGTGCACGACACCACGGGACGGCTCCTGTTCGCCGATCCGCTCCACCTGGTTCCGGAGGAACGGGCGGTGACGGGCCCCGCGGTGATGGACGACTTCGGGGTCCTGGCGTCCCTGTACGTCGTCACCGGCCAGGAGCCCGCGCAGGCCGTGGCCGACACGATGCACGAGGCGCTCGCCCGCACGGGCCTGCGGGCCGGAGCCAGCGTCCTGCCGGGGAACCGGGGCGCCTGGGCGCGCGTGCTGGGGGAGCGGTCACCCGAGGTCGAGACCGCCTTCATGCAGGTCTGGGACGCCGTCCGCCGGCTGCTGCTGGGTGTGCCCGCGCCCGGCCGGCGCAGGTGGTGACACCGGCCATGGGGGACCCGGGACGGTCGGTGGGACGCCTGCTCCGCCGCGAGGCGGCCGAGGCGTCCGTCCTTGACCGGCACAGGAAGGGACCGCCCCGCCACCCCGGGATACGGCCGCGCGCCCTCCTCGACGTCGCGATCGGAGGAGCGGTCGGGGCGCTGGCGCGTGATCTGCTCATCAAGGCGATGCCCGGAGCCCGGCACGGATTCCCCTGGGGGACCCTCCTGGTGAACATCCTGGGCTGCCTGTTCATGGGGATCCTGACGTCGTACCTGCTCAAGGGCAGGCCGCACCCCGTCGCCCGGCCGCTGCTGGTGACCGGCTACCTGGGAGGGTTCACCACGTTCTCCCACCTCATCGACGGGGTCCACGCCCTCGGCCGCGCCGGGACCTGGGACCTGAGCGCCGTCTACGCGGTGGTCAGCGTGGCGGGCGGGTGGATCGCGATCGCCGTCGGACTCTGGGGCGGAAGGCTCCTGCCGTACCGCCCGACCGGACCGGAGACCGGCACGCCGTCATGATCGCCCTGCTGGTGCTCATCGGAGGGGCGTGCGGCGCCGTGCTGCGCTTCGTTCTCGACACCCTGGTCAAGAACCGGTTCGGGAAGGCGTTCCCCTGGGGGACGCTGACGGTCAACCTCCTCGGCACGGGGATCCTGGGCGCTCTGCACGGCGTGACCGCGAGCGCGGAACCCGACGCCCTGGTCGGCACGGGTTTCTGCGGCGCGCTGACAACGTTCAGCACCTTCGAGCTGGACACCGTCCACCTCTTCCAGGAGGGCAAATACGCCAGAGGCGCGGTGAACGTGATCGTCTCCCTGGGGGTGGGCATCGGCGTCTTCACGCTCCTGTACGCCCTGTTCCAGAAAATCTGACATGGCGGGCGCCACCCGGGTCGACGCGGGGAACTGGCTGAGCCGGGCGCTCACGATCTCCAAGGGGCCCCCGCCCTGGTCCGAGGCCATCCGTACGGCGGTCGCGTTCGGCGCGGTGGTCGCGGTGGCGCTGGCCCTGGACGAGCTCCGCGCCGGGTTGCTCGCGGCGGCCGGCATGTTGCTGGCGGTGATGCGGCCGAGCACCGGGCCGTACCGGTCGAGGGCGCTGGGGCTCCTCGTTCCGCAGCTGACGGGTGCGGTGGGCCTGATCATCGGTCAGCTCGGCCACGGGCACGGCTGGTGGACGGTGACGATGACCACGCTGGTCGCCCTCGTCGCCGGCCTGGTCAGCTCGATCGGCAACGTGATGTCGGGGGCGGGGCTGAGCCTGCTGTTCCTGAACGTGATCGGCAGCGGGCTGCCCCCGGTCGGAGCGTGGTGGCTGCCTCCGCTCTGCCAGTTCGCGGGCGGGACCTTCATCTTCCTGCTCAGCCTGCTGAGCTGGCGCCTGTGGAGAGGCCGTCCCGGACCCGAGCACCAGGCCGTCGCCGCCGTGTACGCCAGGGCCGCCGACCTCATCGACGCCCTCCCCGACCCGGGCGACGCCCGGCTCGCGCTCAGCACGGCGATGGACACCGCACAGGACGCCCTGACGCGCCATCGCCTCCGCACGGTGGAGAACTGGAGCGACGAGACGCGGTGGCTCGTCGGCATGCTCAACGCGGCCATGCCCCTGATGGAGACGCTCACCGTCTCATCTGGTCGCGGCGGCCGGCGCCGCCCGGTCTGGCCGCGGCGGTGCGGCAGATCGCGAACGCCGTCCGGACCGGGAACAGGGACGCGAAGATCGCGCCGTACCGGGGCGAGGCCGAGTTCGCCCGGCCCGTCGAGCACGCCCGGCGGCGACTGCCGCAGGCGCCCCTGGAGGAGCCCGAGTGGCTCGGCCTGCCCAAGCCCCTGCCGACCCGGGCGTACCGGGCCGTCCAGCTGGCCCTGACCTCCGCGGCGGCCTGGCGGTACGGGCTCCGGCTGGCCCTGTGCATGGCGATCGCCTCGGCGTTCGTCGACCTCGAGGGCGTCTTCCACCACTTCTGGCTCCCGACGGTGCATTCCCTCTGGCTTCCGCTGACGGTGGCCGTGATCCTGAAACCCGACTTCGGCTCGGTCTTCGTCCGGGCCCTGCTGCGGGCGCTCGGCACGATCGCCGCGGCCGTCCCCACCCTGCTGGTGCTGGTCGTCGTGCCCCGCGGCTGGGCCGCCGTCCCGCTCGCGGCGTTCTTCGGCGGGCTGATCCCGGTGCTGAAGGCCAAGTCCTACGCGATGCGAACGGTGGCCCTCACCCCGCTGATGCTCTTCCTGTTCGACCTGGTCTCGCCGGAGCCCTCGGACGAACTCGTGCTGGCCCGGCTGTCCGACACCCTCCTCGGCTGCCTGATCGTGCTGGTCTTCGGCTACGCCCTCTGGCCGGGAAGCCGCCGGATCCGGCTCGGCGGGCGGTTCGCCGTCGGGTTCCAGGCGCTCGCCGACTACCTCGACGAGGCCTTCACCGGCTCTCGGGAGAGCCGGACACGTGATCGACGGGCGCTCCACCGCACCCTCGACGCCGTCCGGGTCGAACTGCGGCGGGCCCAGGCCGAACCTCCGCCCGCCAGCCGCCTGAGCGCCGCCTGGTGGCCGGTCCTGGGCGGGCTCGACAGGCTCGTGGACGCCGTCACCGCCGCCTCCGTCCGGGTTCGCGGAGGTGCCCCCGCACCACCGGCGCACACCGCCCGGACCCTTGCGGCGGACCTGCGGGAGATGGCGGCGGCGATCGACGAGGGACGTCGGCCGCAGACGCGCGACCTGTTCGAACTCCCCACCGACGGCGTCCTCGGCGAAGCCGTCGTCCAGACTTGCCGCCTGCGCAGAACCCTTCCCGTGTGACGGGCCTCATTCGATGCGCAGTTCGGTGTCGAGGCCCTCGGCCTCCTCACGGGCGCTCGGGCGGAAGGCCAGCAGGACGTCCACGACCTTGCCGATGACGTAGGTGAGCACGAAGCTGTAGCAGCCGACGGCGAGGATGGCGACGATCTGCTTGCCCAGCAGGGAGATCGAGCCGCCGTAGGCGAGGCCGGCTGTGGGGCTGCCGTACTTGCCGGTGGCGAAGAACCCGATCAGGATCACGCCGACGATGCCCCCCGCCCCGTGGATGCCCACGACGTCCAGGGTGTCGTCGTACCCGACGGACGTCTTGACCTCGACGGCGTAGGTGCAGACGACGGCGACGACGATGCCGAGGATCGTCGCGCCGAGCAGGTTGACGTACCCGCAGGCCGGCGTGATGGCCACCAGTCCGGCGAGCGCGCCCGTCGTGCCGCCCAGCCTGGAGAACCGGCCGAACCGCGCCCGTTCGAGCAGCATCCAGACCAGCATCGCGACGCACCCGCACATCATGGTGTTGACCACCGCGTTCGCCGCGAGGGCGCCGTCCGTCAGCGCCGATCCGCCGTTGAAGCCGAACCAGCCGAACCACAGCAGCCCCATGCCGGCCATCACCAGCGGGATGTTCTTCGGCTCGGGAGGGCCCTCCCTGCGGAAGCGCAGCCCCGGTCCGAGCACCAGCGCCAGCGCCAGGCCCGCGATGCCGGAGTTGAGCTCGACGACCAGGCCGCCGGCGAAGTCCAGCGCGCCCCACCGGTTGATCCAGCCCCCCTTGGAGAACACCCAGTGGGCGATCGGGAGGTAGACGAGGGTCACCCAGACCAGCCCGAAGACCATCCAGGGCCCGAGCCTGACGCGGTTGGCGACCGAGCCGCTGATCAGCGCGAGCGTGATGATCGCGAAAACGAGCTGGAACATCGAGAACACGTACTCCGGGATGACGCCCCTCAGGACCGACGGGGTGGTCTTGAGGAACTGCCACCTGCCCCAGCCGATGAGGCCGGCCCCTCCCACGTCGTCACCGAACGCCAGACCGTACCCGTAGAGGAACCAGATGACGGTCACCACGGCGATCGAGACGAAGCTCATGTACAGGACGCTGACGAGGTTCCTCGCCCGGACCATTCCACCGTAGAAGAGGGCGAGTCCCGGCGTCATGAGCAGCACCATGGCGAAGCTGACGAGCACCCATGCCGAATCGCCGGTATTCAACCCAGATCTCATGCCCAACTCCTGGCTTCAGGCGACACCATTGAGGTATGGGCATACGGCGGGCACGCGAAACACCCGGGTGGAGCGCCCTGGACAAAATTACGTCCATCGGCCTTTACCTTGGCGGACCAGGCAGGACTTTTCATTTCCTTTCGGCGTGACGAGAACCGGCACGTCCGCGACGTTTCGGGAAGCCCGGTCAGCGGGTGGGGTCTCCGGGGCCGACCGCCGGCCCGTGGTCGGAGGTGAAGCGCGGCCCGGGCAGGCCGCCGGGCACGGCTCCCGGCACCTCCGCCGGATACCGCTCGCCCAGCCTGTCGGCGACCTGGTCGCGCAGGCGCGGCAGCAGCGCGTACAGGGCGTCGCCGGGGCAGGCGGTGGCGTTGTGGTCGCGGTGCCCGACGATCGCCGCGTGCGGCTCCGGGCCGTAGACGTCGCACAGCCGCGCACAGGTCGAGACGAGCTTCGCCCACAGCGCGCCGGTGGGCTTCACCGTCGTGTAGGTGCCCTCGTTCTCGATGCCGATGGTGTGGTCGTTCTGGCCGAGGGTGTGGGCCCCGACGACATGCGTTCCGGCGCCGATGGCCTCAAGGGTGCGGTTGCGGCCCTCCATGAGGTGGCCGCCGCGGCTGATGGTGAGTTGCTGACCGATGTCGTCCCAGCCGTTGGTGTCCATGGGGAAGTTCTGGATCGTCCGGGACAGCCCGAGGGCGTGCTCCAGCGAGTGGTCCGTGGCGTTCGCCGATGCGGTGTGGTGGACCACGATCTGGTCCGCCCATGATGACGGCGGTGCTCCTGAGCAGGTTACGGCGGGGAAGATCTGCGTCCGCGGGCGGGAGCGTCCTCTCCAGATGTTGATCAGCTCAAAAGGCGACCCGAACGGAAGATAACCGATAAAAACCTGTGCTTGAGGGGAGGACGTGGGCGCTGTTAGCTTCACCCGGTGGACCACATGCGTGCACAGGCGGAGGCGATCGAGGACTTCGCGGCGGTTCTGCGGGAACTGCGGGAATCCGTTGGCAACCCGCCTTTCCGGGAGATGTCCGGAAGGTCGGGGGCGATCTCGCACACGACGTTGCACGAGGCCACGAAGGGCAACCGGCTCCCGAGTTGGGGGACCACCGTCGAGTTCGTCAAGGCGTGCGGCGCGGACCCGGCCGCGTACCGCGAACGCTGGGAGCGGGCGAACCTGGCGGTGAGGTCGGCGAGCGCCGGGAGGCCCGCGTCCGCCGTGCTCGAAGGCTCCGCCGTGAGCACCGTGGACGCCCAGGCGGTGCACATCGCCATCGAGCCGCCAGAGGCCCCGGCGGGTGACGAGACCTCGGAATCCCGGCCCGTCCGGCCACCACCGCCCGGACGGATGGCGGGGGACGTCCAGGCGACCTTCCCCGCACCGAAACGCCGTCGGCGGCTCCGGGTGAGCAGCCCGGGCGCGGTCGCGCTGGCGGCGGCGGTCATCGGTACGTGGGCCGTGGTCCTCATCGTGGCCGATCGCGACTCCGGCAAGGACGCCCTGGAGGAGTACGGCAACCGGGCGAAGGCCGCGCTGTCTCCGGCCGACTGCCCGGTGCAGGCGACGAACCCGGCGGCGGCTCCGCCGAGGCACAAGGGCGACGCCGCCCAGTTCGTCGCGGACATCACGCTGCCCGACTGCACGCGCGTCGGCACCGGCCAGAACATCACCAAGGTATGGCGGCTCAAGAACTCCGGAACGGTCCCGTGGGACGGCTACTCGCTGCGCCGCCTGGACCTCCCGCAGAAGGCCGACAACTGCCAGACCATCTCCGAAGTGCCGATCGCCGACACGGAACCAGGCCACGTGGTCGACGTCCGCACCGACATCACCACGCCGAGGAAGCCGGGCTTATGCTACGTGCGCTTCAAGGTGGTGGACGGCGCGGGGAAGGTCGCGTTCCCCGGAAGCCGGCCGGTCAACTTCCAGATCATCGTCGAAGGGCCGTAGCCCCCCGCCGCGGAGGGGCCACGGCGGGGGGCTCGGCAGGACGGTCAGGGGATCAGGAGAGGGCGATCCCGGTGTAGTAGGCGGTGAGGATCCTGGAGTAGCTCCAGCCCGCGTCGGCCTTGTCGCGGGAGCCGTACTGCGACATCCAGTCCCCGGTGACCCAGCCGCCGCACGCCGTCGTCGTGGAGCAGTAGTGGGCCTCAAGGATCTTTCCGCCGCGGGTCATGCGGGTGCCCCACGTGGCGTCCACCGCGGCGCTCGTCGACGCCTGGGCGGAGCCGGGCTTGTAGACCTGGCTCGACGTGGTGTCGTAGACGTCGAAGCACTGGCCGCCCGACGTCTTGCGGGTCGAGTGCAGCGCCCAGTACCAGCCGTAGCCCTTGACGGCCATCGCCCCGGCCTTCAGGGACTCCGCGGGCCAGCTCGGCACCCACTCGTTGGGCAGGACGTCCTTGACGTAGGTCTTGAACGCCACCCGGTCCACACGGCCGAGTGACACTCGGTACACCAGGATCGTGGAAGGGAGCTTGCTGTCGGTGCCGTCGGTCTTGCAACCGGTCGGCGGTGGCGTCGAGCCCAGGAACTGATGCGAGGCGTTCTGGTTCTTGAGCGTGGCGTTCAGGTTGCCCTTGGCGCCGGCCTTGAAGTCCTGGTAGCTGCCGCCGTAGTTGCTGTTGTAGTAGACGCGGACGGTCTTGCCGCTGTTGTTCCAGACCGAGGCGGCGGCGTTCTTGACGCAGGTGCCCTTGCCGTTGCCGGGGCCTTTGAAGTCGTAGCAGGAAGGCTGTGCCGTCCCGTAGTCGGCGACCGAGCCCGTGAAGTCCGAGACCGAGCCCTGGTTGTCGCTGTTGAAGTAGTAGCAGAACTCGCCGGTCTCGCAGACGCCGTCGCGGGCCGCGGCCGAGGCGGGGGAGGGCGGGATGAGGGCGGCCCCGCCGAGCGCCATCGCGGCGGTCGTCGCGGTGAGCCGCGGGATCAGCCGCACGCTTCGTGTCGACACAGTCGTGTTCCCCTCTGGTGGAGGCCGCTGCGCTCTATCGGACGTTGTAGCCCTGGGAGTTCCAGAACGTGGTCGGGTTCGGGTTGTCCAGGGTCGGGTCGTTGACGCTCTTGGCCGCGTGCGTCTGCTGGCCGAGACGCATCTCGACGTGGGTGTGGGCGGACGAGCTGGACGACACCCCGTGCCACGACTCGTCGGCGATGACCTGGCCGCGGCTGATCGACTGCCCCACGCTCAGCGAGGACCGCGGAGCGGAGTGCAGGTAGATCACCGTCTTGTTGAGCGAGCTGTTGTAGACGGAGATCGTGGACAGCCCCGAACTCCCGGTGGCCCCGCGCGCGATGTAGATGACCTTACCGGCCACCAGGGCGTGGACGTCGGAGCCGATGCCGCGGGCGATGTCGATGCCCTCGTGCCGGCCGGGCGTGGTGGTGTAGCCGTCGAAGCCGCAGGTGATCTGCCCGCCGCTGGTCGCGTACAGCCCGTAGGACATGTTCGTGCGCGCCGACGGAGAGAACTCGTGCGAGGCGTTCTGGTTCTTGAGGGTCGCGTTCAGGTTGCCCTTGGCGCCGGCCTTGAAGTCCTGGTAGCTGCCGCCGTAGTTGCTGTTGTAGTAGACGCGGACGGTCTTGCCGCTGTTGTTCCAGACCGACGCGGCGTTGTTCTTGACGCAGGTGCCCTTGCCGTTGCCGTCGCCCTTGAAGTCGTAGCAGGAGGGCTGCGTGGTGCCGTAGTCGGCGACCGAGCCGGTGAAGTCCGAGATCGAGCCCTGGTTGTCGCTGTTGAAGTAGTAGCAGAACTCGCCGCTGTCGCACTTGCCGTCCCGGGCCGCCGCCGAGGCGGGCGAGACGAAGACCGACGCCACCCCGCCCAGCGCGACGGCGCCGGTCGCCGTGGTGGTGAGGACCTTGGTGAGCTTGTTCATGCCGTTCTCTCCTTCTGTTCTCGTTCCTGTTCTCGTTGCCTGTCTGTTCTCGTTGCCTGGTGTACGGACGGGACGGGTCAGCTGCGCTGGTACTCCTCCCAGGTGCGGATGGTCACCTTCGGGCCGTCGTCGGGGCCGCGGCCGGAGAGGCCGTTCAGGCCGAGGTAGTAGTCACCGGTCTGGTGCTGGGCCTGGCTTGAGAGGTCGGTGTCGTTGATGGCGGCGGCGTGGATGTGCCACGGCCAGTCGCCCTGGGAGGGGCTGCGGACCCATGCGGCGAAGCCGACACGGCGCAGCGCACGGGCGACGGTGGTGCGGGTGGCGGAGTCCATCCCCTGCACCGAGACGTCGACGACGCCTCCGCCGTCGTGGGTGCCCGCGGACGTGGGGTCGCCGCCGGGGTTGTAGGAGCCCTGGTCCAGCGCGAGGTCGCGGCCGAGCAGCCGTTTCGCCTCGGCCAGCATGCTCTGCGTCCGGGTGTTGACGACGGCCCCGCCGGTGGACACGCGGGCTCCCGGCTCGATGACGTTGGCGACGGTGAAACGTCCGGACCCGAGCTTGGCGAGCGACGTCCTGCCCGGCAGCCCGTTGGCGGCGAGGCCGGTGTAGCCGAGCGACTTCTGGTACTTCGCGTAGGCGGCGGTCGTGGTGGTGCCGAAGTAGCCGTCCACCCACGCGGCGTCAAGCAGGTTCCGGTCGCGCAGTGCCTGCTCGACGAGGAGCACGCTGGCCTTCGCGCCCGGGGTCAGCGTGTCGTCCGCCCGCCGCGGGTCGATCTGGGCGGCCTTGACGGTGGCCTCCATGTTCACGCTCGGCAGGGCCTGGGCGCCGGGCACCTGGCCGCCGGCCGCCTGGGCCGCCGGTGACCCGGCCGTTCCGGGGAGCGAGGTGAGCAGGGTCGCCGTCACGACGGCGGCGGCATACGAAGGCAGCTTCATCGGGTCTCCTGGTAGGGGAGCTGGGCGCAAAGCCCGCGACGAAGACCACGGTCGCTCGACCGCTCACGTGTTCACAAGAAGATCGTTGTTGTCAGCCTGTCCAGCATGCGATCCCGTACAGACGTGCACACGATCTGACAGACGGGACACCCGGGTCCGTAAGGTCACCGGGGCGGCCGTCCGCCCGCGGCTCCCTGACCGTGCCGCCGCCGGTCGTCCACGCGCAGCGCCGACCGAACGGACACCGTTGGAGGGGCGGCGATCATGGGCAGAATACGAGGCATGACGCGGACTGTGAATCTGCCCGGCGGCGCCGCGCTGCCGCTGATCGGTTTCGGGACCTGGCAACTGCGGCCCAGGACGGCGTACGCGTCGGTGCGGGCGGCCCTGGAGATCGGCTACCGCCATGTCGACACCGCGACGCTGTACCGCAACGAGGCGGAGGTCGGCCGCGCCGTGAAGGACAGCGGCGTGGACCGGGAGCAGGTCTTCGTCACCACCAAGCTGCGCCCGCAGGACGCGCCGCACGCCCGCCGCACCCTGGAGTCGAGCCTCCGCCTGCTCGGCACCGGTTATGTGGATCTCTGGCTGATCCACTGGCCGACCGGCCGGGACGAGTTCGTCCCGACGTGGGAGGCGCTGCTGGAGGCCAGGGATGCGGGACTGGCCCGCGAGGTCGGGGTGAGCAACCACAGCCCGGCGCTGATCGACCGGCTGGCCGAGGCGACCGGGCGGCGGCCGGCGGTCAACCAGATCTCGTGGAGCCCGGCGCAGCACGACCCGGTCCTGCTGGAGGAGCACCGGCGCCGGGGGGTCGTGGTCGAGGGCTACAGCGGTCTGAAGAACACCGACCTGCGCGACCCGGTCCTCACCGGGATCGCCCGGCGGCACGGCGCCACGCCCGCCCAGGTCGTCCTCCGCTGGCACCTGGAGCACGACATCGTGGTCCTTCCCAGGTCGTCGCGCCGGGAGCACATCGCCGCCAACTTCGACCTGGAGGGCATCGCCCTCACCGACGAGGACGTCGCCGCCATCGACGCCCTCGCCGCCAACGCCTGACCTGGCCCGTCCCGCGTGGGCGGGGGGCCAGGACAGTGGCGGAGCCCGTCGTCAGCGGGGGTTGCCGGCGCGCCAGGCGACGTAGTCGGCGACCGCCCCGGCGGCGTCGAACTCCGGCGTGAAGCCCGTGTCGCGGGTGAGCCGGCCGATGTCGAGGTAGGGGTCCTCGCCGGGGCCGTTCCGCCGTCCGGGCAGGAGATCGAGCCGCAGGCCGGGCGTGACCGCCTCCAGGGCGTCCGCGAACTCGCGGTTGGCGACCGGGCGGCCGCTGGAGACGTTGTAGGTGTCGTGCTCCAGCGTCCTCGCGGTCATGAGGAGGGCGATCGCGCGCCCGGCGTCCGGTGCGTAGCAGCAGTCGCCGCCGTCGTCGGCGTGCAGCGGTGGCGGCCGCTCGCCGCGGAGCACCGCGTTGATGTACGGCGGGACGTGGAAGAACGGGGAGTCCGGATCGACGAGCGGTCCCCAGATCGTCCCGATCCGCAGGACGACCGGCTGGACGCCGCTGCCCTGGAGGGCGTGCGTGGTGAGCGGCTCCACGGCCTTCTTGAAGGCGACGATCAGGTGCGGCAGATCCGTGGTGGGGAGCGCGAGTTCCTCCCGCCAGGGGATCTCGGAGCGGCCGACGTACGCGCCGAGGCTGCTCGCGACGGCGAACCTGCGGACGCCCCAGGCGCGGGCGGCGTCCAGCGCGTTGAGCAGGCCGGTCGTGTCCGTGCGGAAGTAGCGGACCGGGTCCTCGCCGGGGATGCCGCCGGCGAGGTGGACGATGTCGCCGATGTCGTGGCGGTCGGCGAGGGCGAGGAAGGCGTCCCGGTCGGTGACGTCGAGGCGTTCCACGGTGACCCGGCCGGCGAGGAAGGACGGGACCTCGCTCCGGCGGTGCGAGGTGACCACGACCTCGTGTCCGAGGTCGGCGAGCGCGCGGGCGGTGTGGGCGCCGATCATGCCCAGCCCTCCGGTGACGAGGATCATCGGACCACCTCGTAGCGGAGGTGGGTCACGCCGGGCGCCGGGACGGCCTCCAGCAGCCGGAGGTCCACCTGCCGGGGGAACGCGCGGAAGAAGCCGTGGCCGCCGCCGAGCAGGACGGGGACCTGGTGGAGGATCACCTCGTCGACCAGGCCCGCCTCCAGCGCGGAGGTCAGCACCCCGCCGCCCATGAGGGCGACGTCCTTGTCCCCGGCGGCCTCGCGCGCCGCCGCGACCGCGTCCTCGATCCCGCCGGTGACGAGGGTCTGCCGCTCGCCGATCCCGGGGACGGTCCCGTGGCTGAGGACGAAGAGCGGCGCCGTCGGGTGGGGGCCGCCGCCTCCCCAGCGCCCGGAGTGCTCGTAGGTGACGCGCCCCGCCACCACCGCTCCCACGCGTGCCGCGGCGGCGTCGAAGAAGCGGACGCTCGCCTCGCTCAGCTTGAACCCGTCGAACTCCCGGCTCGGCGTGTCCCCGTCGAAGTACCAGTCGAAGAGCGTCGGCGCGTCACCGAGCCCGCGTCCGAGTTCTTCCTCGCCGTCGGGGGTGCGGCCGCTGATATAGCCGTCCACCGAGACGGCGTGGGCGCTGGAGACCCTGTTCATGTGTGTCCTTCGCTGGTGATCTGCCGGACGTCGGTTCGAGGCGTTTCAGCGCTCGGCGCGGTCGTAGAGGAGGCAGATCGCGCCACTCTCGGTGACCTGGCTGGAGGTCAGCGTCCATGACGCGGACGGGCCGTCGGGGAACAGCCGGGCGCCGCCGCCGACGAGTTCGGGGCACAGTGTGATGCTCAGCCGGTCCACCTCGCCCGACTGCAGGAGGCCGCGGATCACGCTGGCGCTGGCCAGGACGACGATGTCGCCGCCGTCCTGCTCGCGCAGGTGCTTGACCGCCGTGACGGGGTCGGTGCCGGCGATGCGCGCGTTGTCCCAGGCGGCCTCCTTGAGCGTGGTGGAGAAGACGACCTTCTCGACCGCGTTGAGCCAGCGGGAGAACTCCCGGTCCCGCGGGTCCGCGCTCTCGTCGTCGGCGACGGCGGGCCAGAACCCGGCGAAGCCCTCGAAGTTCTTGCGGCCGAGCAGGGCGGTGGTCGCCGTGCCGGTGACCGTCATCATGTGGTCGCGGGACGCGGACGTGGTGGCGTGGGGGACGATCCAGCTCATGTCGTACTCGCCGCCGGGGCCGTTGACGCGGCCGTCCAGGGACAGCGTGATGTTGGCGGTGACGGTGCGGTGGGCGTTCTGTCCGGTCATCGGACGGTTCCTTTTCGGTCGTGGGCAATACCCCTTCACAGTGGCGGCACCGATGGGAGGCTGTCGTCGTCAGAGTTGGTGACATCCGGTCCGGGCTTGGAGGGGGCGATGACCGGTTCTGTCGTCAGCCCGGTGCTGGTCGGACGGAACGACGAGATCGCCGCGCTGCGGGCGGCCTACGACGGTGCCCGGGCGGGGACCCCTGGGACGGTCCTGGTCTCCGGTGAAGCGGGCATCGGCAAGTCGCGGCTGGTCGCCACGGCGGTGGGGGAGCTGCCCGGCGATCCGCTGGTGCTGTCCGGGGGATGCCTGGAACTCGGCTCGGAGGGCACCCCGTACGTACCGTTCGTCGCCGTCCTGCGCGATCTGGTGCGCCGCCTCGGCCGCGACCGGGCGGCGGCGCTGCTTCCGCCGGGCGGGGCGGCGCTCGGCGACCTGCTCCCGGACCTCGGCCCGGCGCCGCCGCGGTACGGACCGGCCAGGCTGCTGGAGGAGATGCTGTCGCTGCTGGGCCGGGCGGCGGAGGAGCGGCCCGTCGTCGTGCTGGTCGAGGACCTCCACTGGGCGGACGCGTCGAGCCGCGAGCTGTTCGCCTACCTGGCCCGCAACCTGACCGGCGCCGCCGTGCTGCTGGTCGGCACCGTCCGCACCGGCGAACTCGCCGCCCGGCATCCGAACTGGCGGACGCTGGCCGAGCTGGGCCGCAGCGGCGCGATGTCGCGCATCGTCCTCGGCCCGCTGGAGCACCGGCACGTCGCCGCGCTGCTGGCGGCCGTGGACGGGCGGCCGCCCGACCCGGCGCGCAGCGTCCGGATCCACCGGCGCAGCGGCGGGAACCCGCTGTTCGTCGAGGCGCTGAGCACCGTGGGCGAGACGCCGCCGGGCGATCTGCGGACGCTCCTGCTCGCCCGGGTCACCGACCTGCCGGACCCGGCCCGCGAGGCGCTGGAGGTCATGGCGGTGGCGGGCGCCGAACTCGACGACGACCTCGTCCGCGCGGTCGCCGGCGGGCCCGGCCGCGGGCTCGGGGACGCCCTCGGCGACCTGACCGGGCGGGAGCTGGTGGTGGCGCGGGAGAACGGGTACGCGATCCGCCACGATCTCCTCCGCGAGGCGGTCTACGACGCGTTGCCGCCGCCCCGGCGGCGGCGCATGCACGCCCGGTACGCCGCCGCGCTCGCCGACCGCGCCGCGCCCGCCGGCCCCGCCGCGGGCGGCACGGCCCTGGCCGAGCACTGGACGGCCGCGGGCGAGTTCGAGCGGGCCCTGCCCGCCGCCTGGCACGCCGCCGACCGCGCCCGGCGCCAGAACGCCTACGACGAGCAGCTCCACCTCCTGGAGCTGGTCCTGGACCACTGGCCGAAGGTGGCGGAGCCGGTCGGCCTCATCGGCGCCGGCCGCACGGTCGTGCTGGAGCGCGCGGCCACCGCGGCGTTCAACGCGGGCAGGTCGGCCGCCGGGGTGGCCCACGGCACCGCGGCGCTGGACGAGCTGGATCCGGCGGCCGAGCCGGAGCGGGCGGCCCGGCTGCTCGGCCTGCGCGGCCGGTTGCAGAGCCGCATCGACGGCGGGGGACGCGACGACCTGCGGCGGGCGGTCGCGCTGGCACCGCCCGGGGCCTCGCGGGAGCTGCGCGGCCGGCTGCTGTCAGCCCTGGCGTTCGTGGAGTTCATGGCGTTCGAGCTCGACGACTGCCGGCGGCACGCCACGCAGGCCCTGGACCTCGCCGACCGGCTCGGCGACGACGCCCTGCGCGCGCCCGCGCTGCTCGTGCTCGGCGCGCTCCACGGCACGCGCGGTGAACTGGACCAGGCGGGCGGCGCCTTCGCCGAAGCACGCCGCGCCGCCGACGCGGCCGGCGACGCGCACACGTTCCTGACCAGCTTCCAATGGGAGTCGACCTTCCTGTGCGACGCCGGGCGGTACGAGGAGGCGGTCGAACTCGCCCGCACCGGCCAGTCGGCCGCCGAACGGCTCGGCCAGGCCCGGTCCCGCGGCAGCATGCTCGCCAACGCCCGCGGCGTCCCGCTGCTGTACCTGGGACGCTGGGACGAGGCCCTGCGCGTCGTCGACGACGCCCTCGCCCTGGCGCCGCCCCCGCTGTACGCCGCTTACCTGCGACTGATCGCCGCGGACATCGCGCACCGGCGCGGTGAGACCGGGCCGGGCGGGACGCTCCTGCGCCAGATCACCGAGTTCGCGGTGCGCACCGTGGGCGCGGCGGAGGCGAAGGCCTGGCTGGTCCTGCTGCGCCTCACCCGCGCGATCGACCAGGACGACCCCGACACCGCGGACCTGATCGTGGGCGAGCACCTGGCGACGGCACCGGACGCCTGGCCGCCGCAGGACACGGCGCGGCTCGCGGTGCTCGGCGCGCGCGTGCAGCGCGCCCGGCGTGCGGCCGCGCCGCGGAACCGGCGGGTCGCGGGCGAGGCCGCGGACCGGCTGGCGTCCCTGGCCCGCATGCTCGGCTCGGTGCGCACCACCACCCCGGTGATCGAGGCCTTCCGCCTCACCTTCCGCGCGCTGACCGACGGCGGCGAGCTGGCCGCCTGGGACGCGGCGGCCGCGGCCTGGCGCGACCTCGGCAACAGCCACGAGACCGCGGTGGTGCTGACGGAGGCCGCGGCCGCGGCGCTCGCGTCCAACAACCGTCCCGGCGCCCGGTCCCGGCTGCGCGAGGCACGCGCCATCGCCGCCGACTTGGGCGCCGCCCCGCTGCGGGCGCGCATCGACGACCTCGCCGCCCGCGGACGCCTGACCGACGACGTCGCCTCGCCCGGCAGGAGCGGCACGCCGGGCCACAGCTTCGGCCTGACCCCCCGCGAACTGGGCGTCCTGCGCCTCCTCGCGGGCGGACGGACGAACCAGCAGATCGCCGCGGAGCTCTTCATCTCCGCCAACACCGTCGCCACCCACGTGACCAGGATCCTGACCAAGCTCGGCGCCGCGTCCCGCACCCAGGCCGCCGCCAGGGCCCGCGAGTCCGGCCTCCTGGACGCCCAGCCCTGACGCGGCGCGCCTGAGGAGGGACGCGGTCGCCGTGCCACGCGGATGTCCGAAGTTCATCAGCACCGGGATCTCGCGGGCGGCGAGGCGCGCGGGCGGATGGCGCCGGCCGGGGCGTCAGATGACGGTCGCGGTCCGCTCCCCGGGCGTCGGTCGCAGCCGCACCACGGTGGGGATCGACTCGCGTTCGAGTGCGGCGCAGAGCCGCGGCATGGCCTCGTCCTGGATGCGGCGCCGCAGTTCGGCGGGGTCGGAGTCCTGCTCGTAGGCGATGCTCAGCCGCAAGCCGGCCCCCTTGGACGAGCCGATCAGCAGGGCCCGCACCCTGCGCACGCCGGGGTAGTCGCCGATCTCGGCCTCCAGCGCGCCCGTGATCGCCTTGGCCTCCACCCGCGTCGTGCCGGCCTCGGCGTCCGGCTCCAGCGCGAGGCCCCGTGCCCGGCGGGTACGGAGCTGCGCGAGCATCCAGGCCAGTCCCAGAAGCGCCAGGACGACGGCCACCGCGGCGACGGCCGGCCAGAACCAGCCGTGGTCGTCGGCGAAGCGGCGGGCCTGCCCGGTCAGCACGGGCGCGGAGGCCCGTGCGTCCCCGAAGGCGCCCATGCCGCGCGCGAAGCCGGCGCCCCCGGCAACGGCGAGGACGACGCCGAGAAGGATGAGGCCGGTGCGGTTGATGTGCGCGAGACGGCGGTCCATCAGTCCTCCCGCTGCTTCATCCGCACCGAGACGGAGCGGGCGGGCACCGGCCGGAGCCGGTCGAGCCGATCGCGCACCGCCTCGGTGATCCCCGCGTCCAGTCCCGCGGGCTCGTGCAGGGGTGTCTCCGCGACCACCCGCACCCTCC
This sequence comes from Actinomadura sp. NPDC023710, assembly GCF_040639875.1. Taxonomy (NCBI): domain Bacteria; kingdom Bacillati; phylum Actinomycetota; class Actinomycetes; order Streptosporangiales; family Thermomonosporaceae; genus Actinomadura; species Actinomadura sp. NPDC023710. The sequence continues at coordinate 292,956 of NZ_JBFAGB010000003.1, read as the reverse complement.
GGCGGCCGAGCCGGACCCTCGCGACGCCCGACACCCCCGGTGCCCCTTCGGCCGCGGCGGCGACGGTGCGCTTGAGCCCCCGCCTGCTCACGCCCATCATCAGGCTCGGGTCCCGTCCGCGCAGCGGGACGATCCGGGACTTGCCCGGCAGCACGGCGGCCAGCACGAAGCAGACACCGATCAGTGCCAGGGCAGCGAAGATCGCGAGCACGTGCCGGTGGTCCCAGTGGGCGTCCTTCACCCACCCGTAGGGGAAGAAGTGCGCCGGGCGGTCCAGCGCCGCCGAGATGACCTCGATCGCCGTCAGCACGCCGGCCGCCGTCATCAGCAGCGCACCGGCGAGTGCCGGCAGCGCTCGGCGCGAGCGGAACACGTGCCTGGCCGCCCGGTCCGCCCTGCGCGACCCGGGCGCCTCCGTGCTCGGCTCCGTGGCGGCCCGGGCGCCCGCCTGCGCGGTCACAGCACGGTCCTCTCGCCCGCGGTGGGGCGGCCCATCTCGGCCACGTCGACGTCCACCTGCCGGACGGTGAGACCGGTCAACTCCGCCACCCGCTCGCGTACCCTCTGGCGCACCTGGCGGGCGACCGTGCGGACCGGCGTCGGGTAGGCCACCGACATCGTCACCCTGGCCGTGACGATGTCGCCGTGCACCCGCACCTCCGTGCGGGCGGGACCCCGCCCGGGGATCGGCACGCCGACCAGGGTCCGGCCGAGTCCGCCGGACGCCTCGACGTCCTGCGCGGCCTCGGCGACGATGCGCGCGACGCTCCGCTCACGGATCGTCGTCCTGCCCCGCTCGGCGGTCGTCATCGCGGTCGCCGTCTCGTGCCGCCCTGCGAGAAGACCTCCCCGAGGTCGATACTGCCCTCGATGACGCGGCCGACCACGAAGCCGAGCGCGCCGAGGAACAGGACGAGGAAGAACGGGCCGGCGCCGCCGAACCCTCCGGCGAACCCCAGTGCCAGCCCGAAGACCAGGCCGATCACGGGCCACGGTACTTTCACATCCATCCCGATCATCCTCTCGGCTCCGCGGGGCCCTCAGCCGCCATCGGCCACGTCCCCGATCAGCACGTCCACCGTCCGCCGACCGGCCAGCGGGCGCACCAGACGCCGTACGTCCTCGGCGATCTCGGCGAAGGGCCGTCCGTAGCGGACGACCACCCCCACCTCGATCACCGCGTCGTGCACCGCGACCCCCGCGTAAGGGGGCCCGGCGCGGTAGGTCGCTATCCAGCCACGCGGACCGGCCGTCAGTCCCAGCACGTCCGGACATGACAGGGCCTTCGCGCCGACCCGCTCCGCCAGTTCGGCGAGCGGCTCCCGGCGGTCGGGCGCCGCGCTCGGCCGGGCGGCCGCCGTGCCGGCACCACCGGACGGTCCCTCGCCCGGCGGGGCCTCCGGCTGCGCCCCGGCGAGGAACTCCGGCCCGGCCGGCACCGCGCCGCGGGCCGGTTCCGGCCGCCCGGCCGGGACGGGCCGGGGCTGGTGGGACGCGCCCACCACGTCGGTCCAGGAGATCATCGAACTCGGGACTCCTCGGGCCGCGGCTGCGGAGGCTGCTCGTCGGGCACGTGGACGTCGTCCACGGTGATGTTCACCTCGACGACCTCCAGGCCGCACATGTGCTCGATCTCGTTGACGACGTTGGTGCGCACGACGCCGGCCAGGTCCGGGATGGACAGCCCGTACTCCACGACGAGATCGATGTCGACGGCCGCCTGGCGCTCACCGACCTGCACGGCCACACCCTGCGTGCTGTCGGCCGTCACGCCCGGCAGGCGGTCCCGGACCGTCCCGAGCGTCCGGGACATGCCCGCGCCCATCTCGTGCACGCCGCCGACCTGCCGGGCGGCCATCGTGGCGATCTTCGCCACGACGTCGTCGGCGATCCTGGTGCTGCCGCCGGACGTGACGAGTTCGCTCGACCCTCCGTCGGCGCCCCGCTTGCGCCTGGTCCCGACCGCGGCCTGCTCGGCTCCTCGCCTGTCGTCCTGACTCACGATGCCCCCCATGCCATGCGTCGCCTGACCTGCGGATGATGCTCACAGGGCGTCACCTGAAACAGCCATACAGTCAAAAGGCGGGTCAATATCGGACTAAGACCGATGAACCGGAGACGTTCCGTCAGGCCGCGCCGCCGCGCCCGGAGGGGCGGGCCGCGGCCGCCAGGTCCTCGGCCACGCGGACGCGCACGTGCTCGATGAGACGGATCATGTCCGGGCAGTAGACCGTGGGGTTGTCGAAGCCCGACCCGTGCCGGTAGCGGTGGGCCTGGAGGCCCGCTCCGCACACGGCGACGAACCGGCAGGCCCGGCAGCGCTCGCACAGCGCCGCCGCGCCGAGCTGCCGCTCGACGGCGGCCGGCAGGGCGCGCGCCGCGTCCAGGGAGTCGCGCAGGACGTTCAGGCCGGTGCCGGCGGACGCGGCGGTCATGGGCTTGAGCAGGTCGGAATGCTCGATCGCGCCGTCGGTCTCGATGACGGCGTACCGCACGGGGGCGAGCCCGAGCCCCTCGTTGCCGACCTTTCCGCCGAGCAGCAGGGTGAGCAGGTCGCTGAAGGTCCGGACGTCCGCCGGCGGCTCCGCCGCGCCGTACCAGCGGTCGAAGATCTCCATGAGCCAGTCGGCGTACGGCGTGGCGGGCGACCCCTCGGCGCGTCCCGGGGGAGGCGCCGACCAGTTCCCGTGGGGGAGGAGGAAGTCCAGGCGGGGCGGGCGGTGGCGCAGCAGCGCCTCGTAGGTCGCGACCGGGTCGTTGCGGAGGTCGATCGTGCAGAGGATGCCCGAGAACAGGTGCCGGTACGGGCCGGTGGACAGGGCGTGCAGCGCGGCCGCCACCGGGGCGTGGCTTCCCCGGCCGTCCGGCAGGCGGCGGTGCCTGTCCTGCGCGGCGGCGTCGCCGTCCAGGCTCACACCGATCCGGACGCCGAGCCGGTCGAGCTGGGCGAGGCGGGCCTCGGTCAGGCGGGTGCCGTTCGTCTGCACGAAGAACGACCCGGACACGCCTTCGGCGCGCACGGACCGGACGACCCGCTCGACGAGGGACGGCGCCGCCAGCAGCGGCTCGCCCCCGTGCAACACGACGTCGACCGAGGGAATCGCGTGCTCGCGGACGTGGTCCCCGATGCGCCGGGCGGCGGCGTCGACCACCTCGGGCGGCATCGTGACCGGACGGTCGCGCCAGCTCTGGTCGCCCATCTCGTAGACGTAGCAGTAGTCGCAGGCCAGGTTGCAGCGGCTGTGGATCTTGAGGATGAACTCCCGGAAGGGCAGCGCCTCGGGGGCCGCGGGCGCGCTCATGCGACCGGGTCCGGAAGGTCGCGGACCGTCCGCAGGCAGCCGGGCAGCGGCCCGTTGGCGGCGATCCAGCGCTCGCGGTGCGCGTGGAACCGCTCCGCCGCCAGCGCGGCGGCCGGCCCGGGGACCGGCTCGGCCCCCCACTGGTCCAGCACGCGCCGCATCCCCTGGACGAACCGCACGGTGAGCGCGGGCAGGCGGTCGTGCGAACAGAGCTGGACGAGCCCGAGCCGCACCGCCTCGCGCCAGTGCGCGTACTCCAGATGCGCCGCCAGGGCGTGCTCGCCCGCCTCCAGCCAGCGCTGCCGCCGCCAGAACCGCACGACGCCCAGGAACGCGTAGGTGCCGTGCAACAGGCCGGAGAACGGCCTCGGGTCGGGGCGCCAGGGCGCGTAGTACCGGCGGCCGTCATCCCCGGGCAGCAACTTCACCGCGTCCATGATCGCCGCCAGCTTGCCGTGCTGGGCCTCGTGGACGAGCGTGACCGCGAGCTGCGTCGGGTCGACCGGCAGGGAGAACGCGACGCAGCCGTAGTGCTCCCGCGAGGTGGCGCTGCGGAACGAACCGACGGACGACCGCAGGGGCGTGAGCGTGGACACCATGCCGGAGAGCTCGCGCGCGCTGGAGCCGTGGTGGCGCGACAGCAGGGCCCAGCTCGCGCCGAGTGTCCGCTCCAGTTCCGCGACGGCGGTCTCGGAGAGGCGCTCGGCTCCGGCGGACGACGCGTCGGGGAAGCGGAACGGGTCCACATCGTCGAGAAGGAGCTCGATCTCGGCTCTCCCGGCGGACGGCGCCCGGAGGGTGCGCAGGCCCCGCCAGCCCGGCGCGTCCGGGGTCCCGTCAGCGGGGATCGGTGAACTCGTCCGTCCGGCCGTGGCGACGACCTCCCGGCCGTCGTGGACGATCCGCACCGTCTCGGCGTCTCCGGGCGCTGTGAGAACGCCCACCGAGGGCAGGGTCACCACGCCGCGGGAGACGGGAACGGTGAAGGTCCCCGGGCGGCGTCCGCGCACCGCCGCGGCCGCGGCCATCCCCGCGAGCTGCGCGGGGCGCACGCCGGGCGAGGCGCCGGGCGAGGCGCCGCCCTGGAGGACGCGCAGCGCGTGCAGGCCCCACCCGCCGGTCGAGGGGTGGCCGATGACGGCCGCGGCGGCGTCGGGGACGCGCCGCTTCAGCTCCATCAGCTGCTCGAAACCGTGCCGGGCCGCCGCGGCCTCCGGGTGGCCGGCCCGGCGGGCGGCGTCCACCACGGAGCACAGCAACAGCAGGTTCCGGCTGTGCTGGATCGCTCCCAGCGATTCGATCGCACCGGACGTCGCCATTCCCGAGGCGAGCGAGTCGAAATCGGAACCGGAAAAGGAATGATTCATCAACGTCATAAAGCCCGGCCCTCCGCCGAACACCCGAACACCCGCATTTTAGTCCGCATCTCGTGATCGTGAAACGTCGCCGCCGGTCCCGCATGCGCCCGTCACTCGCCGGCGGCGGCTTGCCGTCCGGTAGCGAGTCCGTGACTCGTCCGCGGCGGGCGACGCCGGCGCGCTATTCTGACCGCGGAGGACGATCAATGGGCGTTCGCAGGCTGTTCTTCTGTATGGTCGGTCTGCTGCTCATCGGGTGCGTGAGCCGTCCCTCCGGCGCGGCCGCGGAAATCTCGCCCTCGTTATCGGACGATCCGCCGCCCTTGTCCGCCCCGTCCCCCGGTGCGGGGGACCAGCGGGAGGCCGCCACCGTGTACTGCCTGTCCCGCCCCGGCCAGATGACCACCGCACTCCTGGCGCTCGGGCTCCCCGTCCCGGGGGCCGCACCCGCACCGGCGCCCGCCGGGACACCGCCGGGGACGCCGGCCCCCACCGCGTCGCCCGCCCCTTCGGGCCCGTCCGGAGCATCGCCGTGGCCGACTTCGGCCGCCCGCACCCCCGGCCCCGCCGAACTGCAGGCCTGGGCCGTACTTCACAGAAAGGACTTCGACCGCGCCTGTGACGCCCTGATAGGCGCCCAGACCGTTTCGCGGGAGAAGTCCAAGAATGGATCATCGGCGTGGGCGTCCGCCGCAAAGGTCATCGGTCCGCTCCTGGTGGGCGCCCTGCTCACCCTCTTCACCACCGAATGGAGAGCGGCCGTGGACCGCGGCCGGAAAGAGGGGCTCGAACTCCGGAGACTGGGCAGGGAATTCCTCGCCGAGGCCGGCGACTACGCCGAGCGGCGCAGGACGGCCGGGCAGCCGTCCGCCCAGGCCATGCGCGACACCGCGCGGAAACTGGCACTCCACCTGGAGGAGATCAAGGCCCGGCACCCCTGGTGGCGCACCCTGTCCCCGGTGCTCGCCGCACTCGCCCCGGACGAGCTTGACACCGCCGTCGTCACGGGGTGGAGCGACCTGGGCGACGAGGACAGAGAGACCCGGCACGCGGCGGTCATGGACGTCGTCCACCGGATCGACGCCCAGGTCGGCGGCACCGCGCGCGCCCTGGAGCACCCGTGGCGGCCGCCGGTCCTCCGCTGGTTCGCGCTGTGGCAGAAGGTTCCCTCGTGACGAACGACCTCAGGCCGGGAAACGGGCGCCTCTCGGTGGGGAATCCGCTTCGTCTGGTGCGTTACGCCGACAGGCCGCCCCTGGCCCTGGAGCCCCACCGCGTCGGCAAGCACGCGGACCACTACGTGAAGACCCGCTCGTTCACCACATGCTTCTCGGCCTTCCAGAGCGAGATAGACGATATCGAGGCGATCCGCGACAGGGGCCATCTCGTCTTGGTCCACGGAATGGAGGGGACCGGAAAGACGTCCCTGATCTGCAGGTGCGTCCATTTCCTCAAGGAGCTCGCCGGACAGATCGACCTGCAGGTCGTCGACGCCAGGACGCTGAGCGGCCCGGTCGGGACACCGGAGCGGCGGATGCTGGGACTGGTCTTCAAGATCTGCTCACAACTGATGGAGAGCGCGCACTTCGCGGGCTCGCAGTCCCGGCTGGAGCGCCTGCAGAGCGTGATCAAGGACGTCGACCGCCTCAAGGCGCGGGAGGGCCTCACCGCGGACCGGGTGAGGGACGAGGTCGCCACCATGCTCTGGGAGATCGGCCTGGGAGCCGCCGACGAGGGCCCGCTGGTCGTGGTCATCCTCCCGCGCTCCGCGAGCCTGCTCGACGTGCGCTTCTACGCCGAGGTCGTCCAGCCCTGCATGCTGTTCTTCGCGGAGTTCGAGGACGAGGACACCGATCAGGAGCACCCGCCGTTCCACGGCAACATCTCCGTCATCCCGCTGCGTCCCGGCCCGCTGGCCGTCGAGGACGGCTGGGAATTCGTCCGGCGGCGCCTCTACCGGGAAACGGACCGCCGGGAATCGCTGAATATTCAGGAAGACCATATCAAAGCGATTATGACGGCATATGACGGGCGCATGACGATAAGGCTGCTGGTGGACGGCTTGGCGGAGGTCTTCGAGCAGATCATTAGGGCTGACAGTCCGCGCGATGTGAGTTACAGTGATCTGGCGTCCCAGTTCATCCTGGCCCCGCCGATCGCAGAAACGGGCTCCTCATGACTGCTGATCATGAGCCGTCACCGGCGGCACGGCGCAATCCCTTCCCTCCCGGGGCGTCCGCCATGCTGGGCGAACTGCCGGGCGAAGTGGTCAGCCTCGACACCCCGGCGATCCTCACCGTGCGGCGCGTGGTCGACGACTACCTCGCGCGGAGCCTGATCCTCTGGCGGGACGTGCGCTCTCAGCAGGGCACCGGTCGGCGCGGTGGCGAGGCCGGAGCGGCCGACCCGCGGGAACTGACCGACGACGAGGCGGTGCGGGCGTCCTCCACCGGCGCGAACGGCGAGGTCATCGCCGTCGCCGGTGAGGCGGGCACCGGCAAGACGCACCTGCTCAACACCCTGATCCACCGGTTACGCCATCCGCCGCCGGGCGCCGCGATCCCGCGCAAGATCATCTATCTGTCGGCGCAGGCCGCCGACTTCGGCACGCTGTACCGGGCCTCCTTCATCACCAGGTTCCACCCCGACGAGCTCAAGGACATCGCCCTCGGCTACTACGCCGACGTGGTCGCCGAGCGGCTCCGGATCGACTTCCCCCACCTGGCCGAACAGGCGGCGGCGCTGGAGAGGCGCGACCCCGGACTCGACCCCCGGACGATCGCGCGGCAGGCCGGTCTGGCGGCCAAGGTGCCGAGGCAGCTCCAGGAGCGGCTCTGGCAGGTGACCGGGAACAAGCAGTTCGGCACCGCCTTCGCCCTGCTGGCCGACGTCCAGCTCGTGCTCGCGGTGATGGACTGGCTGGCGAGCGGCGCGCCGCCCGACGCCCGCCTCCAGGAGCAGGGGATCACCGGGGCCCTGTCGTCCAACGCCCAGATGCTGGACTGCATGGGCGCGCTCACCAGCCTCTACGGACGGCAGGGGCAGCACTTCGCACTCGTCATCGACGACATCGAGAAGTTTCTCGGCCGTCCCGGCCCCCTCCAGCCGGACATGACGAACACGGCCGACACCCTGAAGTCGTTCCACAAGCTGCTGCGCACGTTCGTCGAGAGCGGTGGACTGCTCGTCCTCGGCGGTCTGCCCGAGTACCTCGACCAGCTCCCCGACGACGTCAAGTCCCGCATACGCACCCGCATCTCGCCCTCCCCCCTGGACGGCGGGCAGATCGCCGAGTACGTCCGGCTGCGCCAGGGCGGCGTGCTCGAACCGTTCGAACAGTCGGCCTGCGACGCGATCCACCGGCTCACCGGCGGCCGTCCGCGCCAGGTCGTCAGGCTCTGCTACCGCAGCTTCCAGCTCACCGTGCCGCCCGCGCGTGTGGACGCGCCCGCCGTCCACACGGCGGCGCGGCAGGAGAACCTCGGCTACGTGGTGCCGCTGGACGACCTCCTCTCGAACATCTCGGAGATCCTCAACGGGCGGGGCTGGGCGGCCGAGACGAGCTATCCCCTGCTGCCCGAGCGCGAGCGGCCCGACTTCTGGATCCCGATGCCCCCCGGGCAGGACCGCGCGGGCTGCGCGATCGTGGTGAGCGCGCCGCTGGTGCAGGCGGACGAGGCCGAATCGCTGATCGCCCGCGTCCGGGCCATCCGCAGCAACAGCCCCAGGCGCCGCGTGGTCGTGGTGACGGGGTTCCTGAGCGAGGAGATCCGCCCCTCCCTGACCCGGGCGTGCGGAGCGCCGCCGATCGTGTACCTCGCCGACCAGTTCCACGATGTCCTCACCGGAAGCGTGGACGCTCTCAACCGGGAGATCATCGGCGACCGCGCCGGTCCCGCGGCCTCCGGCAAGGACATCGAGATGATGCGCGACTCGATGGAGCGGATCAGGCGGCAGGTGACCGCCTCGCACGACCACCTGCTCAACCTGCAGAGCCAGGTCGAGCAGATCCGCCAGCAGGCCGACCGGCAGCTCCAGGCGATCAGAAGGGACCTGACCCACCCGCCCGCGGCGCCCGCCCGAGCCGCCGCCGAGCCGGAGCGGCCCGGACCGGACCTGCCGGACGCCGTGATCCGGCTCTTCACCCACGCGCTCGAATGCCTCGCCGCGATCGACGACGTCGACGGCTACATCGGGCGCTCCTTCGACCTGTCCCGGGACGACGCGGCCACCGCCGGCGCCATGCTCAGCTACCGGCTGCGCCGCTACGAGATCTTCGAGGCGATCGGGGTGAGCATGGTGCTGCGGCGGCTCGTGACCTCGTTCGAGGAGTCGGTCGCCGGCTGGCTGGCCGGCGTGCGGTCCCGGCCGGGCCCCACCACCGAGGACCGGGTCCGGCTGGACCGGCTCTGCGAGGCGTTCGACGCCAGCTACGACGCCGTCCCGCTGTCGGCGCTGAGCCAGCTCGGCAGCCTGTCCGACGACGTGGTCCCCGGCCTGAGCGGCTCGGTCGCCCAGGTCGCGATCGTGGACAGCCTGGACGGGCTGAGCGGACGCGTCAGGCGCAGCGTCCTCAGTGCCGCGGAGGGATCGGACAGCACCTCCGACCCGCCGCCGGACGCCGTGCCGGGCCCCTCGCCCGCCTGAGAGACGTCCCGCCGCCGACGCCCGTCCGCTCCCGCAGGAGACCGCTCCCCGCCAGTCCTCGCCCGTCCCGCCGGTTCCCGGTGCTCACGCCGCGGCGCCACCGCCGGTGTACTCGTCAATGATCGTTTCCAGGCGCCGGTCGGCGTCCCACACGTTCTTCTGGCGCAGGGTGACACCGAAGAGCGCCAGATCGTCCGGCAGGCACCGGTAGTAGAGCGCCCCCTGCTCGACGTCCATGACGAGCCGGGACAGCCGCCCTCGCAGGGCGGGTCTGAGCCGGTACGACAGGGACCGCACGAGCTGCCGCGAGGCGAGGAAGATCTCCTCGTAGCGCTTCCTGTGCTCGGCGACCGACACCTTGCGGAAGTACGTCCCGAGGCTGTCGTCGGTGAGCACGTCGGTGCTGAAGAGGTGGTCGCCGCCGCGGTGACCCGAGACGTAGTGAAGGTCGAGCGGAGAGACCCGCCGCCGGCTGAGCTCCACCAGGCGGGCGTCGGCGTCCGGGGCCTCGAACAGGACGGGCGCCGGTTCGGGGACGTCCGGGAGCACCGGGGCATAAGTGCTGTAGCCGCCGAGGTTCTCGGGCCCCAGCGAGTAGAGCTCGCGCACCTGGTCGGAGATCTGCGCCATCTGCCGGTCGCCGCGTTCGACCGCCGCGCCCTCCCGCGCGACACCGAACTGGGTCTCCCCCGGGCGGAGCGAGATGTAGTAGACGCCGCCGGCGGCGCAGGACAGGACCAGGCGGATGAGCCGCCCGCAGTCCAGCGACGCCGTCCACGAGTCGATCTTGGCGAAGGTCGGGCCCAGCCTGCCGCCGATCTGGGCGTGGAGCTTCCTGTCCTCCGGTGACAGATCCGTATCTTCCACAGCGAACCGGAACATGCCGTCGATGAAGTTCGCGGTGTGCAGCAGCCCGGCGGCGCCCTCGAAGACCTCCTTCACCGTGTTCTCCAGCAGCGTTCCGGCGCCGGCGTCGATATGGCCCGCACGTCGCGTGGCGGTCCTCGGGGTCTCGCTCACTCGGTCTCCTCTCCGTCCGGCCGGGCTCAGATCTGCGGCGCGTCCCACTGGAACGCCCGGCGCTCGGTGGCCGGCGCCTCGTTCCGCAGCCGCGCCCGGGTGTGGGCGAGGTTCCCGCGCACGGCGAGGGCCCACGGATGCTCGTCGTCGGGATAGCAGGAGACGAGACGATCCTCGGCCTGCTCGTCGAGGTCCAGGGCCTCGTCGAAGCGGCCGAGGGCCATCAGGGCGTTGGCCTGGTCGACCAGCGCCCCCACCACGTACGGGTGGTCGTCGTCCAGCCTCTCGCGCAGCAGGTCAAGGGCGGTGGCGCTCTGCTCGCCGGCGAAGTCGGCGTCGCCGAGGGCGAGAGCGTAGACCGACAGGTTGCAGCGAGCGAGCTGGACGAACGGATGCCCCTCGTCGTACAGGCCGAGGTAGCCCATGACCGCCCGGCTCGCCTCGTCGCGCGCGGCCTCGTACGCGCCGCAGGCGTGCTCGGCCGCGGCGACGGCGAGCCGGCAGGCGAGCGTCTCGTAGTTCTCACCGGGATGGAAGTCCAGGTGGATCTTCAGCAGCCTGCGCAGTTCGTCCCGGTCGTCGCCGCGCGCCTCCGGGTCGCCGGGCCGGTGCCGGCGCGTGATGCGCTGGTGGCGCTGGGCGCTCAGCAGATGGAGGTTGGCGGCGTCGTCGCGGTAGAGCTCGCGGAGGACGACGACCGAGTGGGTCAGTTCGCGCGCCGAGTCGTCGTACCGCCCGAGACGGCGCAGGAGCGCGCCGATCTTGTAGGCGGAGATCGCGAGCGCCAGATGGTCACCGGGTTCCGTCCGCCGCTGCCGCTGCCGGGTGCGCCGTTCGATCGCCAGCGCCTCCCGGACGGAGGCGTCCTGCCCGTCCAGGGTCAGGGACAGGGTGAGGTTCATGGCCGCGGTCCGGGTCAGCTCGTGGTCGTCGCCCAGCTCGCGGCGCAGCCCGATCAGCGTCGCGCGGTCGCGCACCAGCGCGGCGGTGAAGTCGCCGGCCTGGCGCAGGTCGGCGGCGTACCCCCGCGCGCTCATCAGCGTCCGGGTGTCGGAGTACCCGAGGCGCATCTGCCGGTTGAGCGCGTCTTCGGAGATGACCGCCGCCTCCTCGAAACGGCCGAGCGCCCGCAGGAGGTTGGCCCGCTGCACCTCGACGCGCAGCAGCAGCGGATCGTCGGCGTCCAGGCGTTCCCGCCAGCCGGCCGACAGCCGCTCGGCGACGTCGAGACCGAGCCTGCGGTCGTTCACGTCCCCGGCCAGGTACAGGTGGCGCACGTGGCAGGCCAGCCAGCGGCGGACGGGCCGCTCCCCGCTCGCGAGCGCCTCGCTGACGAACAGGTGCCGCCGGAGCTCGGCGAACGTGGCGGCATGGTAGGGCTTGTCGACCTCGGCGTCGGCGGGCGCGAACGCGGCGAGGACGCGGTGCACCTCGGCGGTCACCCGGTCCCGCTCGCCGTCCCGCAGCGAATCCCGGATGATCTTCTGGACCATCCGGTGGACGCGCAGCTCCCCGCCGAGCTCGTAGTCCACCTCGGCCAGGCCGTACCGCGCCAGCCGGACGAGCAGCGCCTCCAGCCGCACGGAGTCCTCGGCGAGGTCGGACCAGTGCGCCTCCAGCGCGGCGAGCATGGCGGGGGAGAACAGCAGCCTGCGCCCCACGCCGTCCGGGGAGAGGAAGGCCGCCATCCGCATCAGGTGCACGGCGGCCTCGCCCGAGTCGATCTGGCGCAGGGCGTCGAGGGTCAGCCCGAGGACGATCCGGGCGGTCAGCAGGTCCGCCTCTTCCCGGCGGGCCGCGTCGCCCCGCGGCGCCGCGGGAGCGAGCCGCACGGCCGCGGCGCCGTCGGCGAACAGGCTGGTGAACGTCTCGACCGCGTCCTCGACCGCCTCCATCTCGCGGAAGGCCCCCGCGGACGCCGCCGTCCCGGGGCCGGGCTCGACGGGACGGGTGGCGCCGCGCTGCCTCCAGTCGGCGTGGCGTTCCACCCACGCCGCGGCCAGCGCCACGTTCAGGGGGAGGTCGCGCATGTGGCGCGCGAGCCGGTCGATGTGCTCGTCGGAGAGCGCGGGGACCCTCCTGCGGAACAGATCCCGGCTCTCGGCCCTGGTGAACGGCCCCGCCCGGGTGATCTTCTCGACCCGGCGGACCAGCGTTCCGGTCCTGAGGGTCTCGACGTCTCCGCCGGTGATGATGACGTGGTTCCCGCGGGTGGTCTCGGGCACGAGGTCGGCCAGGTCCTCGGCCCGCTCGACGTTGTCGTAGATCAGCAGCCAGGTCCCGGCGCGGTCGACCTCCTCCCGGACGAACTGCGCGACGGGGTCGCCCGCGGCGGACGCGGACCGGCGGCCGCCGCGGGCCTCGACCGCCTCGTGCATGGCGGTGAGGCCGGCCCGCACGCTCCCGGACGACGCCGCGGTGATCCACCAGATCGCGTCGTAGTCGCCCGAGAACCGGAGGGCGTACTCCAGGGCGAGCCTGCTCTTCCCGGTGCCCGCCGCACCGTTGATCAAGTAGATGCCGTCGCGGTCCGAGCCGAGCAGCGCGTCGCGCATCCGCTCGATCTCCCCGCCCCGCTCGACGAAGACGCCCGCGGCCGGGGGCAGGCGGCGGTGCCCGGGCGCCCGGCCCGGGAACCGGGGATCGCCCGGGGCCTCCCTGGGCGCGGGCGGCGTCCGCGCGGGCATCAACCGCTGGAACAGCTCGTCGCGGGCGGCCGGCTCGCCCAGGGCGAACAGGTCGATTCGCGCGGACGGCGGGACGCCCCGGGCCGGATCCTCGGGGGACAGCCGGAGGTACCAGTGACCGCCGGACACCGGCGTCACGGACGGGGCCGCCCCGGCCGCCTCGGGGCCGACGACGATCACGACGTCGTCGTCGCGGACCTGGCCCTGCCCGGCGGGACGCAGGTGCGTCGAGCGGAACTGGACGCCGAGCCAGTCGGCCCAGGCGCGCTGGGCGGGCTCGTAGATCACGCGGTAGTGGCGCGTCCGCAGCTCGTCCTCCGCGCCGATGCGGACCCGGTACTCCTCCACCGCCTCGGCCGTGGCCCGCGGCGGGTCGAACCGCTGCTCGTCGAGGATCGTGCGGAGCACGTCCCGGTAGGCGGTGAGGAGCCCGGAGCCCGCCTGGTCGCCGCCGAACACGGCGAGCCTCTCGGCGTCGGCGACCCTGGGAATCGCCATCCGCCGCCAGTAGGCGTCGCGCACCGAGGGCGGCGTCGTGCCGGGGAAGAGCCACGCGAACGCCACACCCGCCCCGCTGCGCACGCTGAGGGACGACGCGTCCTCCACCTGCATGAGCATCGGGAGGAGCCGGGGGACCACCACGGCCTTCAGCTCCCGGGCGAGCGCCTCTCCGGCCGCGATGCCGCCGGAGTCGGCCCTGACCCCGATGACCACGGTGTCGGCGAGCCTCGCCAGGGCCTCCGCCGGGAGGCCGGCGGCGTCGACGAGCACGTGGTCGTAGGAGGTGATACGCAGTCCGTCGCGGAGCGCGGCGACGAAACCGTGGAGGTCGGAGGTCCCCAGCTCGGTCCAGTGGCCGCGGGCGCCGCCGGAGCCCCGCGCCGGGAGGAAGTCCACCCGCCCGGCGATCGGCGGGCCGGGCGGCTCCCGGTGCCGCAGGACGGGCAGCAGGTCGAGCCCGCGGGGAGCGCCCTGGCCGCCGGAGCCGAACCCGCGGGCGAGGTCGAGGAGACCGGCCTCACCGGAGCCGTCGCCGGCGAACCTCGTCGCGTGGTCCTCCAGGGCGGGCGACGCCAGGTCGCCGTCGACCAGGAGCACGGCGCGGCCGGCGAGCGCGAGCATCCACGCGAGGTTCGCGAGGGTCGTGGTGCAGCCCGCGCCGCGCTCCGGCGAGGTGAAGGCGATGACGTTCGGCGGGCCGCTGCGCGGCGGAACGGGGGGGACCAACGCGGCTCCTTCGGGACCTCGCGTCCGGCGGCGGGCCGTCGCCCGCGCCGCGGACGCCGCTCACAACTGGAACATTCGCGACCGTTCGCACAATCCTTTCATATTCGCGCATTGAAGGTGAGATACAAGGCCGATTCCTTCAGGTTCTCGCAATAGATGCGGTTGACGGCTCTGCGGAGCGCCTCGCTCGGCAGTGCGTCCATTTGATCGAGATCGAAGTCGGTCACATCGATGATGGTGGTCGGGAGTTCCTCACTCGCATCGTCCATCGATCACTCTATTCGGCTGGTACGGCAGTTCTTTGGGGTTGACCGAATTCGGCCGCATGTGTCGAGGCCGCTTCCGCCATCCCGCATGGGCACGGTCGAGGCTAGCCTCATCCCGCAATGACGACTATGTCCCATGGCGCGTTTTCCGTGTTCCGCCGGGAACGCATCAGGGAACGTGCCCACCCGCCCCATCAGGCGGGGTCACGTTTCCGGGTCGGCGCCGGGAACGGAGGCGCACGCGTCGGCCTGGGAGGCCGGCGCGGGATCCGGGCGGCCGTCCCCAGGCCCGGCAGCCGACAGCGCCCCGAGCGGAACCGCGCCCGTTCCCGGCCGGCCCGGCTCTTCGGCCGGAGGGTGGGGCGGATCGTCGGCGAACCGGTTCAGCACCCCGTTGGAGGCGTAGTGCAGGACGTTCACGACCAGGATCGCCGGCGCGACGATCCCGACGGTGCCGCGGAAGTCGGGCTCCAGCGCCAGCGCCAGGATGATCGCGGTGATCCCGTTCTGCTGGCCGAGGGCCAGGTGGACGCGGTCGCGGCGGCTCAGCCCGTGTTTCAGCACGGGCACCACGAGCAGCGAGATGAGCGCCTGGGCGCCGAACGCCGCGACGCCCAGCACCAGTGCGGGGAGCAGGTCGACGCCGTCCACCAGCAGCAGGCCGAGCGCGAAGGAGGCGACCAGGAACGCGGTCGCCACGGCGCGGTCGATCGCCTTCGCGTACGTCCCGACCCTGAAGAAGAGGCCGATCAGCGCCACGGCGAGCATCAGCATCCACTGGGCCGCGACCAGGAAGACGCCCACCAGCACCGCCAGTGACAGCAGATCGGTCGACCGGCCGCCCGTGCCCGCGCCCCGCTCCGCGGCGGTCCCCACCACCCGCGTCCCAGCGAACTTCGGGCCCGGGGCCCGCAGTCTCCGCAACGCGACGAAGAGCAGATAGGCCGCGGCCACCAGCGTGAGGTTCAACCCCAGATCGGACAGGTAGGCGCCGAGCCCGTCTCCCGAGGGGCCGGCCTGCGGCGCACCCTCACGCCCCGAGAACCGGAAAGCGAGAATCGAGAAGTAGAGGGAGAGGAGCACCGTCACGGGGTCGTCGAACGAGGCCCAGGCGAACATGAGCGCCTTCGCCCGCGCCGACATCCGGCTGTTCGCCCGCATCGCGGCCACCGACAGGGGATCGATCTGCGCGACGGCGATACCGAGAACCAGGTACCGAGCGTCGCGGAACACCAGCAGCATCACCCCGGCGATCAGGGCCGCCTTGATGACCACGCCCAGCGTGACGGCCACCAGCACGCCCCGGGCGTCCCGCCTGAGCGCCCCGAGGTCGATCTCGTGCGTGCTCCCGTACAGGCCGATCGCCAGCAGGAACCCGGCGAGTAAGGAGTACCGGGCCGAGCCCGCGAGATCACCCGGATGGACGAGGGCGCCCGCGCCGAGCCCGGCCATCGTGGCCAGCAGCGCCCCGACGACGATGAGAGGAACGATCCGCGACAGCCGTCTCCACGATTCGCGCGCACTCAAAAGGCGTTCTCCGTTCCACGGGCCGGCTGCGCCTTCCAACGGAGCACCGGCGTCCGGATCGACGGACCCCCTCACCCAAGAACATCATAGGAAATGATCATCGGTCACCGAAAGCCTCATTCGATATCCGCCCCTTACCGCCTGACCGAATCCGGCGGCCGGTCGAAGCCGGAAAGTGCTCAGAAGGGGGTGTGGGAGGCTTTCGGGGCACGGCGTGGGACGTCCGCGCCCGGCCGCTGACTGGAACGGCGTTAAATTCGCCTATGACCTGACGGTTGATAGTTCCTCTGTACATCTATCCCGTCAGGGGGCCCTGCGGTGGGGCCTGTCCTGTGCCGAGCCCTTCGTGCGTACCGGAACCGCCGTCACGTGTCGGTGTCCGCCTTGGTCGACGCCTCGTCCAGATGGATGTGGATGTGCTCGTCCACGGCCGTCGCCAGGCGTGCGGGGTCCCCGGTGGTGAGCGCGTCGATGAGGGCCGAGTGCTGCTCCGCGACGGCATGGCGGTCGGCGTGGCCGGACGCGTCACGGCGGAAGTACGCGCGGACGCGCGGCTGGATGGTGCGCCAGAGCTGCATGCAGTGGGTCTGTCCAGAGCGCTCGATGACCAGCTCGTGGAATCGGAGGTCGGCGTCGGCCATCCGGTCGGCGTCGCCTGCGTCCGCGGCTTCCCGCATCTCGGCGACGAGTTTCCGGAGGGCCGAGAAGTCCGACTCGTCCAGCAACGGCATGGCGATCTTGAACGCGAACCGCTCGATGACGATGCGGATGGGGACCAGGACCTGCTCTATCTCCTCCTGGGAGATGTCCGCCACCAGCGTGCCCCGGTAGGCGTAGCTCACGACCAGTCCCTCCTGTTCGAGCTGGCGGAGCGCCTCGCGGATGGGGCCGCGGCTGGTGCCCAGCTGGGCCGACAGGTCGAGCTCGACCAGCCGGTCGCCCGGACGCAGCTCACCGTTGATGATCGCCTCCCGGAGCGCATCGGCGACCCGCTGCCTGCGGGAGTCCTGGGAGACGCGGGGGAGCGTGGGTCCGGGCATGGACGGGGGTCCTCTCTGGTCGTCATCGGGGCCTCAGTGTCTCACAATCGACTGTTGATTGGTAATTGTTGACAATCACCAACCTTGGTGTACTGTTCGGACCGCACGCCTCCCCGACGGCGCTACCTGCGGAAACTCGCGCAGTGCCCCTCGCGGGCAGCGGTTTCCGCCTCACCTACGGAGGTCCTCACCCCCCATGAACGAACCATCTGTACGGACCCAGGGGCGGCCTGAACCCGCCGTCGCGGAGGTGGCGCCGTGGTGGCGGACGGCGGTGTTCTACGAGAACCACATGGCGAGCTTCCGCGACGGCGACGGTGACGGGATCGGCGACCTCAAGGGTCTGACCGAAGCGCTGGACTACCTCGCCGGCACGCTCGGAGTGTCGGCCGTCTGGCTGAGCCCGTGCTTCCGCTCGCCGCTGCTCGACCAGGGCTTCGATATCAGCGACTTCTGCGACATCGAGCCCGTGTTCGGCACGATGGCCGACTTCGACCGGCTGGTGGCCGAGGCGCACCGCCGCGGCGTGCGCATCCTGGCCGACTACGTCCCGAACCACACCTCCGACCAGCACCCCTGGTTCGTGGAGTCGCGATCCTCGCGCGACAACCCCAAGCGGGACTGGTACGTCTGGCGAGACCCCGGACCGGACGGGTCGCCGCCCAACAACTGGATCAGCGAGGCCGGGGGATCCACCTGGGAGTTCGACTCCCGGACCGGCCAGTACTACCTGCACTCCCACCTCAGGCAGCAGCCGGACCTCAACTGGCGCAACGCCGAGGTCGTCGAGGCGATGCTCGATGTCCTGCGCTTCTGGCTCGACCGCGGCGTGGACGGGTTCCGCATCGACGTGGCGCACATGCTGATGAAGGACCCCGAACTCCGCGACAACCCGGTCCAGCCCGTCGCCGAGCGCAATGTCTACGACGTCCAGCACGACGACTTCGGCTCACAGAAGCACGTCCACGACCGCCTGCATCCGGACGTGCACGGCGTCCTGCGCGCCATCCGCGCCGTGGTGGACGAGTACCCCGACCGGGTGCTCGTCGGCGAGATCGAGGCCATGGGGTGGTCCGACTGGGCGGGCTTCTTCGGCGCCGACCAGGACGAGATCCACATGCCGTTCGCGTTCCGTCTGATCGAGACGTCGTGGCGGGCGGCCGACCTCGCCCGCGAACTGGACGATCTGGACGCCGCGACGCCCGACGACGCGTGGCCGATCCTGGCGCTCGGCAACCACGACCGTCCCCGCCTGGCCACGCGCCTCGGCCGGGACCAGGTTCGCGTCGCCGCCATGCTGCTGCTCACCCTCCGCGGCACACCGATCATCTTCTACGGCGACGAACTCGGCATGCGCGACCAGGACGTCCCCCGCGAGCGTCAGCGCGACACCTTCGGTCTCACTGCCGGCGGCCGGTCCCGCGACCCGATTCGCACGCCGATGCCGTGGAACGACGAGCCCAACGCCGGGTTCTCCACCGCGCCCGCGCAGGACCTGTGGCTGCCGGTCTCGGCCGAGGCCGCGACCCTCAACGTCGCCGCCCAGCTCGCCGATCCCGGCTCCCTGCTCTGCCTCTACCGGTCGCTGATCGCGCTGCGCCGCGACAGCGCCGCGCTGCGCGAGGGCGGCTACCGCGGTCTGCCCGGCGCGCCGGAGGGATGCCTGGCGTACGAGCGGCGGGCCGGCTCCGACCACAAGATCGTCATGCTCAACCTGACGGACCGCCCGCTGCGCGTCCCGCTGCCGGGGCCGGCGACCGTCGTGCTCTCCACCGCCGACCGCGGCCGGGTCGGGGCCCGTCCCGCCGATGCCCTCGAACTCGCGGCCGCCGAGGGCGTCGTCCTCGACGCCGACGGCGGGGAGGGGGACGGCGCATGACCCCGAGGGCATCCCGGCTCGCGGGCCGGACGGTCCCGGTGACCGGCGGGCGCTCGCGGCCGCGCGGATCCGCCGACGCCGAAGGCCGGTTGGCGGTGGCCATGCTGTCGCCCGCCGTTCTCCTGGTCGGCGCCGTCGCGCTCGTCCCCGTCCTCTACACGCTCTACCTGAGCTTCCACGACGCGAGCGTCGCGGAAACCGGACCGTACAACGGGCTCGCCAACTACCGCGCGCTCCTTGACGACCCGGACTTCATCACGGCGAGCGCCAACACCGCCGTCTTCACGGCGGTCAGCGTCGTGCTGGAGTTCGGGATCGGGCTGGCCGCCGCGCTGGCGCTGCACCGCCGCTTCCGCGCTCGCGGCCTCGTCCGGTCGGCGGTGCTCGTGCCCTGGGCGTTCCCGGTCGTGGTGTCCGCCCTGATGTGGCGTCTCATGCTCCAGGACCAGGTCGGCATCGTTCCGTACCTGGCCCGGCAGATCGGGTTCGGCGACTCGTCCCTGCTGTCCGACCAGCACTCCCTGATGATCGCCTCGATCGGGGTGGACGTCTGGAAGACCACGCCCTTCGTGACGCTGCTCCTCCTGGCCGGACTGCAGACCATTCCGGAGGAGCTGAACGAGGCCGCGCTCGTCGACGGCGCCGGGCCGCTGGTGCGGTTGTGGCGCATCACGCTGCCGATGCTCAAGCCGGCGATCCTGGTCGCGCTGCTGTTCCGGACGCTGGAGGCCTGGAGCGTCTACGACCTGTTCTGGGTGATGAGCGACCGGCAACTGGAATCACTGTCCACGTACGTCTACAGGACCGTCCGGATCAGCGAACTCGCCTTCGCGAAGGGGACCGCGGCGGCGGTCCTGGTGTTCCTGTCCTCGATCGTCATCGCGCTGATCTACATGCGGACCCTGCGGTCCGACCCGGGAGAACAGGACTGACGCCATGGCAGCGACGACCTCGTCCGGCCCCGACCGGAAAGGCACCCGGGCGCGCGACGCCTTCTTCTACCTCTTCCTGACCGTGTTCGTCCTGGCCGTCGTCGCGCCGGTCGCGTGGGTGCTCAAGATGAGCCTCAGCACGCGCGCCGACCTGCTCGCGACGCCGCCGCCCATCGTCCCGCCCCACCCGACGCTCTCCAACTACTCCACCGTGTTCGGCGCCCCCGAGTTCCGCCGGGCGCTCCTCAACAGCGTGCTCATCGCCGGCGCGACCACGCTGGTCTCGCTCACCTTCGGCGTGCTGGCCGCCTACCCGCTGGCCCGGGTGCGCTTCCGGGGCAAGGCCGCCCTGCTCACCGGGTTCCTCGCCCTCGCCTTCTTCCCCACCGTCGCCATCATCGCGCCGCTGTTCAAGGAGTTCCGCGAGCTCGGACTGCTGGACACCTACGCGGCGATCATCGCGGTGGACAGCGCGTTCGCGCTGCCGCTGACGGTGTGGATCCTGACGGCGTTCTTCCGCACCCTGCCCCGGAACCTGGAGGAGGCGGCCCGGGTCGACGGAGCCTCCACATTCCGGGTCCTGACCGGCGTCATCCTCCCGCTCTCCGCTCCGGGCGTCGTCACCGCGGGACTGCTGGTGTTCGTCTTCGCCTGGAACGAGTTCCTGTTCGCCAACACCTTCCTGTTCTCGCAGGACCACTGGCCGGTCACCGTCGCCATCCCGGGCTTCGCCACCACCCACACCATCGACTTCGGCGCCCAGGCCGCGGCGTCCATCACGGTGACCCTTCCGATCCTGGTCATCGTCTTCGTCTTCCAGCGCCGCCTGGTCGCCGGCCTCATGGCCGGCGCGCTCAAGGGCTGACGCCCGTGCGGCCCCGCCCGCGACCCACCCCACATCGCGATGTCCCTCGCGAAAGGAACCACCATGTCGACGTCACGCACGTCCGTGTCCGGCACCACACTGTCCCGCCGTCGATTCCTGCAGGCGGGCACCGCCGGCGCCGCCCTCCTGGGGCTGAGCGCCTGCGGCGGAGGGGACGACGCCGCCGGCGACGGGCGCAAGGTCGTGCTCGCCGCGTCCACCGACCAGCGCGAGCTGCTCAGGAAACCGCTGGCCCAGTTCCAGGCGGCGCACGGCGTGACCGTCGAGTACCGGACGATGCCGGCGGACACCGGCGCCTACTTCGACCAGATCCGCACGCAGTTCCAGGCGGGCTCCGACGACATCGACGTCATCGCGGGCGACGTCTCCTGGCCCGCGCAACTGGCCGCGCACGGCTGGCTCGCGGACCTGACCCCGCGGCTCGCTCCGGCGGCGCGTGCGGCCTTCCTGCCCGCGACCATCGCCGCCAACACCTACCGCGGCAAGCTCTACGGCGTGCCGTGGTTCAACGACGCCGGCTTCCTCTACTACCGCGAGGACCTCCTGGAGAAGGCCGGGTACGGCGGCCCGCCCGAGACCTGGCAGGAACTCCAGGAGATGGCCCTCAAGGTCAAGGCGGACACGAAGATCCTCAACGGGTACGTCTTCCAGGGCGCGCGGTACGAGGGCGGCACCGTCAACGGGACCGAGTTCATCCGCTCCTCGGGCGGCGACGTCCTGCGGAACGGCAAGGTCGTGATCGGCGAGCCGGCGGCGGTGCGCGGGCTGCAGATCGCACGGGGTCTCGTCGCGAGCGGCGCCTCGCCCGCGAGCGTCGCGGAGTTCAAGGAGGACGAGTCCGCGGGCTCGTTCGTGGGGGGCAAGGCCGTGTTCCTCCGGAGCTGGGGCTACCTGTACAGCGTGGTCTCCGACAAGACCCAGTCGAAACTGAGCCGCTCCCAGGTGGGCGTGACCGAACTGCCGGTCGCGCAGCAGGGCCTGCCGCACGTCAACGTGGGCGGCGGCTGGAACCTCTTCCTCAACCGGGAGTCCCGCCGCAAGGACCTGGCCTGGAGCCTGATCACGTACCTGGCCGCGGAGCCGCAGCAGCGGATCTGGGCGACCGAGGGATCGCTGATGCCGACGCTGACCGGCCTGTACGGCGACGCCGAGGTCCTCGGGACCATGCCCGTCCTGGGCAGGGCCCGCACGGTCGTGCCGCACACCACGACTCCGCCGATCTCGCCGTACTACGCGGACATGTCGCTGGCGATGGCCAAGCATTTCAACGCCTCGCTGCGCGGGGCCGAACCGCCGGAGCAGGCCGCCGCGGCGCTGGCATCCGAGCTGCAGAAGATCGTTGACCACGGCTGAGCGGTCGCAGCCGGCCGTGCGGCCCGTCCGCTCCACCACGACCGCCCAGGAGCGGTTCCCTAACGAATCGGGACACCCATGAAGATCCGTGACATCCGTGCGGCCGGTCTGCGGGGCGCCACCCCCCAGGGCGGCTGGCAAGAGGAACTCAGCCCCGACGACGTCGTCCACACTCTGGTGGCGGTGCACACCGACGAAGGGCCGGTCGGCGTCGGAAGCGTGTTCACCAGCGAGGCCCTGGTCCGCGGTGCCCTGGAGATCCTGCGGCCGATGCTGATCGGGGAGGAGGCGACCGAGCCGGAGCGGGTCTCCGAACGTCTGCACCGGGCCACGTTCTGGATGGGCCGCGGCGGCACCGTGACGCACGCGATCAGCGGGATCGACATGGCGCTGTGGGACGTGCTCGGCCAGGTGACCGGCCAGCCCGTCGGCCGCCTGCTGGGCGGACGCTACCGGGAGCGCGTCCGGCCCTACGCCTCTCTGCTCATGGACGCGCCGGAGATCCTGACCGACCGGCTGGCGCGGCTCGTCGATCGCGGCTGGCGGGCCTTCAAGATCGGCTGGGGTCCGTTCGGCCGGGTCAGCGCGGAGCTCGACGAGCGGATCGTGGCCGCGGCCCGCGAGGCCGTGGGAGCCGACGCCCTGCTCATGGTCGACGCGGGCGGCAGTGACAGCGCCTGGGGGAACGGCTACAAGTGGGCGTTGCGCACGGCCCGGATGCTCGACTGCCACGATGTCGCCTGGTTCGAGGAGCCCCTCAGCCCCGACGCCCTGGAGGACTACGCGCATCTGCGCCGTGAGGCGACCGTGGCGATCTCGGGCGGGGAGGTACTGACCAGACGGCAGAGCTTTCACCCCTGGTTGGAGGCCGGCGCCCTCGACATCGTCCAGCCGGACGTGACCAAGGTCGGCGGCCTGAGCGAGCAGCGCCGCATCGGCTGGGCGGCGCAGGACCACGGGGTGCGGCTGATCCCGCACGGCTGGAACACCGCCGTCGGCCTCGCCGCCGACCTCCAGCTCGCCTCGGCGCTGCCGGGCACGGACCTCGTCGAGTACGTCACCGGGTCGCCCTATGTCGACGACGTCACCGCCGAGCCCTGGCGGCTGGACGAGGACGGGGTGCTCGCCATTCCCGACACGCCCGGCCTTGGAATCCACCTCGACCCGGAGGCCCTGGCCCGCTACACGGACGCGGCCGGTCTGCTGCGCCCGTGATCGTCGCACCACCATGCCCTCCGGCTTCCGGAGATCGACCGAGACCAGGGAAGGCACATGTCCGGCGAAGTCACTTTGATCACAGGAGCCGCCTCCGGCATCGGCCGGGCCGCCGCGCTGTTGAGGGCATCGGCCGGACATCCCCTCGCCCTTCTGGACAGGGACGAGGCCGGTGTCCGGGCGGTCGCCGCGGAGGCGGAGGAGCGGGGAGCCCCGCGAGCGCTGGCCATCGCGGCCGACATCTCTTCCGAAAGGGAGGTGGCCGACGCTTACGCCCAGTGCCGGGCGAGCCTGGGAGTTCCGGTCAATATCGTCGCGAACGCCGGCGTGGAGATCGCGCGGGAGGCGCACGAGACGACGTTCGCGGACTGGTCGGGAGTGCTCGGCGTGAACCTCAGCGGGACGTTCCTCACCTGCCGCGACGGCATCCGGCTGCTCCTGGCCGAGAGCCTGCCCGGCGCGATCGTCTGCGTCTCCTCCCCCTCGGCGTTCGTCGCGTTCGCCGGAGGGGCCAACAGTGCCTACGCGAGCTCGAAGGGCGGAATCTCCGCCCTGGTCAGAGCACTCGCCGTCGAGTACGCGGCGTACGGCATCCGCGTCAACGGCGTCGTCCCCGGTGCCACGGCGACCCCTCTGCTCGACGTCACCACCGGCGCGGACGACGACATCGCCGCGCGCGCCCGGACCCAGATCCCGATGGGCCGGCTCGCCCGTCCCGAGGAGATCGCCGAGGCCATCGATTGGCTGCTCGGCCCGAAGGCCGGCTACGTCACCGGCAGCCACCTCCACGTCGACGGCGGCCTCACCGCCCGCGGCGCCAACGACTTCTGACCTGCCGCGCTGCGGACATCCGCGGCCACGCGGCAGGGGCCGCCACCGCCAACCGAAGGAGCGCTCATGCAACGACACCCGGCCGGGATCGGCTCTCGCACATGGGTCGTCGCCGACGGCTATATCCCGCCTCGCAGTTCCGGTCCCGCGCCTGAGATGACGAGCCACGACAGCATCTGCATGCTCAACGCGGGAGAGACCGAGGCGCGAGTCGAGGTGCAGGTGTACTTCACCGACCGGGAACCTGCGGGCCCGTTCGTCCTCCCCGTTCCCGCCCGGCGGGCCTTCCATCAGCGGATCAACGACCTGAGCACTCCGGAGCGGATCCCCCTCGGCACCGACTACTGCCTCGTGGTCACCAGCGACGTCCCCATCGTCGTGCAACACACCCGCCTGGACTCCCGCCAGGAGGCCAACGCCCTCATGAGCACGATCGCCTTCCCCGGATGAGGCCGGGAAACGGCGCCGGGCCGCCCCGGCGGCGGAGGCAGGGGGCCCTGGACGGCGTCCTCAGGATGGGGCGCTCGGTTTCAGGTGGCCGCTTCCCGGGCTGATGGTGAGGGCGTCGTCGCCGTCTCGCCTTGGCGGTAGGCCGATGCCTGCAGTTCGTACAGTTCGGCGTACAGGCCGTTCACAGCCATGAGTTCGTGGTGGTCGCCGTGTTCGGTGACGCGGCCGCCGTCGAGGACGTAGATGCGGTCGGCGTGCCGGACGCTCGCCAGCCGGTGGGTGATCAGCAGGACGGTGCGCCCGTGCTGCGCGGCGTGCCGGCGGATCTGGTCGAACAGGTGGTGTTCGGCGCGGGCGTCGAGTGCGGCGGTGGGCTCGTCGCAGATCAGCAGGGGCGCGTCCCGGTAGAAGCCGCGCGCGGCCGCCAGCCGCTGCCACTGCCCGCCCGACAGTTCGCATCCGTTGGCGAAGCGCTTGTCCAGCAGAGTGTCGAGGCCGAGGGGCAGGTTGGCGATCACCTGGTCGGCGCCGGCCGAGGTCGCGGCCTCGTCGACGCTCGCCCGCACGCCCGTGGCGGCCAGGTCGTCGCCCATGGTGATGTTGTCGGCGGCGGTCATCGGCCAGTGGGTGTGGTCTTGGGCGACGACGGCGATGGCCCGCCGCAGGGCCTCGGGGTCCAGGTCGTTCACGCGGGTGTCGTCCCAGCGGACGACGCCGCTCTGCGGGGCGTAGAGGCCGGCGAGGATCTTGGCGAGGGTCGTCTTCCCCGATCCGTTCTCCCCGACCAGCGCCACGATCTCCCCGCGGCCGAGCCGCACCGACACCGCGCACAGCGAAGCCGCGTCGCTGTCGGGGTAGGTGAAGGTGACCTCCTCGGCGCAGATCTCCCCGAACCCGCGCAACTCCCCGAGCTGCCTCTCCACGTCGTCCAGTTCGCGGACGCCGACGCGGGCTCGTTGCACGCGCTTCTCGGCGGTCCGGCAGTAGGCCATGTAGTCGCTGAAGTACAGGCCGTCCTCGTAACAGCGGTTCAGGGCGTAGACGAGGTTGACCAGGGAGGTCTGTCCGGCGCGGATCGCCAGGACCGCCGTTCCGGCCACCGCGAGCGGCATCACGCCCCGCCACAGGAGCAGTCCGAGCGCCGTGTACATCAACGCCGTCGCGACCCCCTTGAGGGCATCGCCCCAGACCTGGGACATCGTCTGCCTGCGTGCCAGGTCGAGGAGCACGCGACGGATGTGGGCGGCCAGTGCGGCGTACTGGCGCAGCAGGAAGGCCCGGACGGTGAAGGAGCGGACCTCGGCGGCGTGGCGCCGCTCGGTCATCAGATCGGACATGATCCAGCTCCGCCGCCGCACCTCCACCAGATCCAGCTGGGTCAGGTACCCCAGCCGGGCCGCGCGGACCGCCGCCCATCCCTCGGGCAGCGCGGTCAGCAGCAGCAGCGGCAGCAGCACCGGGTGCAGCACGCCGAGCGCGCCGGCCGCCGCCGTGACGCCGACGGCCGCGGTGAACAGGTCCACCGCGTTGTCGACCATGGACGGGGCCGAGTCCATGCCCCGCAGCCGGGCCCTGTGCAGGTCGTCCTGGAACTCGGCGTCGTCGAACGCCGCCAGCTCGATGGCGGTCGTCAGCTCGTACAACTGCTGCTCGACGATCTGCTGGACCTGCGGACGCAACCGGGCCTGCGCCCACTGCGCCGCCGCCGAGAACACCGCCCGGACCGTGACCGCCGCCCCCACCAGCACCAGCTCCGGCGCCGCGGACCGCACCCGATCCGGGGTCGGGCCCGCCGAGAACAGGGCGGTCAGCACTCCGGTGGTCGCCAGCAGCCCGAACGCGGTGAACACCCCGGCGGCCACGTTGAACGCGATCGTCGCGGCCAGGTCCCGCCGGCTCGCCCGCCACGCGAGCCGCATCACCTGCCCGATCAGCGTCGGCAGCCGCCGCGCCATGGTGAGCGTCCCGGTGTCGGACAGCTCGGCGGCCTTGCGATACCACTTGTGCTCGCTCAAAGCCGGTCCCAGAGGTACCTGGACCGGCGCCGCGGCGCGCCCGCGTCGCAGCGGCAGCCTCACCGGCCCACCCCAGGGGCCGACGACGTCAGGTGATCATCGGAGCAGGCGGCACTGGTCATGAAACCAGCCTCCAGACAGTGGGGGACGGGCACCACCCTCTGCGCCGCACTTGTGCCTGAGGAAGGGGTATGGCGGTCTTTGGCCCCACGCCCCCGCGGCACAGTTCTCCACCCACCGGGTAAGCCTCGCAAGGCGTCACGGAGAAGGAGAAGCCGTGGACAGTGCAAGGTGGGACCGCCGGTATGCCGGCAGCGAGTTGGTCTGGCCGGCTCGCCCGCCCGGGGTCAGCCGATGCGGCCGATGCCGCCGTAAAGCCATTTGCCGACATCGGCGGCCGGCCGGTCCGCCTCGTCGCCTTCCGGGTTCCACGCATCGATGGTGACCAGGCCCGGATCGACGAGTTCGAAGCCGTCGAAAAAGAGCTCGATTTCTGTTCTATCGCGGAAATAGATGGGCGTGGGGGTGGCCGCGTAGGCTCCCTCGATCTGCTCGACGGCCGCCGCGGCATGCCCTTCCGTCGTCACATGCGTCGCGGCGAGGTGGCTGCCCGGCGCCAGGGCCTCGCGCAAGGGCGCCATGACGCCCTCCCGCTCCTCCAGGGTGAGGAAGTGGGTCATGGCGATCATCAGCACGCCGACCGGAGCGGCGAAGTCGATCAGCCCGGTCCTCCGCGCGTGATCGAGGACCTCGGCGGGCCGGCGCATGTCGGCCTGGGCGACGGTGGTGAACTCGTTGGTCGCGAGCAGCGCGCGCCCGTGCACCAGGACCACCGGATCGCTGTCGACGTACACGACGCGGGCGTCCGGGACGATCTCATGGGCGATCTCGTGCGTGTTCCCGACGGTCGGCAGCCCGGAGCCGATGTCGAGGAACTGCCGGATTCCCTGGCGCGCCATGTACCGCACGGAACGGCGCAGGAACGAGCGGTTCTCCAGGGCGAGCTCGCCGATCTCCGGCATGGCCCGCGCGACCCGGTCCGCCGCGTCCCGGTCGACCTGGTAGTTGTCTTTCCCGTGCAGGTAGTAGTCGTACATGCGGGCGACGCTCGGACGAGAGAGATCGATTTCCGGGGACAGGCCATCCTCGGCCACGTACGACCTCCACCCAAGATCAAGTTATTGCCGGAGCAAGACTAGCCGCCGTCCGACAGGCTGGCCAAGTCCGGCCGCGCCGGACGGGTCGACCCCGCCCTTTCGGTTTCGCGAGGCCGCGTGAGCGAAAAGGCTCGACGTCAGGTCGGCGGCTCCTCTTGGAACCATCGTCCAAAGTCGGTGTTCCGGTATCTGCGCCGTGGCAATCCGGCCGACTCCTGGGAGGGGGCGTTCTGGTGCGGGGGAGGCGGCGCCGCCTGCGACCGGACGCTCTCGCTCGGGAGTTCTTGCGGACGGGCGGCGGGCCCGCCTCCCGGCGCCGGGTCGAGGACGGCCTCGGACCCCCCGACGAGGGGCGGCTCGACGGTGGCGAGCCCGTCGACGATGAGAGTGGCCATGTCGCTCATGACCGGGAACAGACCGCGTCCGAGTGCGAAGGCGATGTCGCGGGGTGTCCGGCGGCCGTTGACCTTGGCGAGCAGTTCCTGCCGCTGGGCGTTGACGGGCACGGAACCCGTGGGGCGCCTGCTCTGCGGCCTCGACCGTATGGACAGGCCCAGCGCGGTCCAGGAGTGGGCGAGATCGAGCCGGCGGCGGATCTCGCGGATGGCCCGTTCGGTGTCCAGGCCCGGGTCGGACGCGAGCAGCGGGGCGGGATCATCGGGGTCGGCCGTGCAGGTGCGGACCCCGCACAGTGCCATGGCGAACAGTGCGTCGGCGACCGCGGCGCGGGTGATGACCTGCACACCGGCGTCACCGAGGAGCCCGCGCACGACCAGTTCACGCTCCAGCCGGCCGTCGGGGGCGCCGGCGGTGAAGGCGGCGCTCCAGTCGGCTTCGCTGATCCGCCCCGACCGCAGCAGCAACGGCTCGGGTCCCGGCGCGGCAGGGGTGGAGGCGGCCACCACCAGGCCGTCGCGCATGCTCACCGAGCCTCCCGGGGACCCGTCCATCCGCAGCGTTCCGGTGAACCGCTGCCGGCCGCGCCGGGTCAGCGCCGAGGTCAGCACGCCCGCGTGGTCACGCCCGCGTTCTCCCGAGGGCTGCGCTTCTGATGCCATCTGTCCCTTCTCGCCTTCTTTGGTGGTACCGCATGCCCCATTGAGTGTGGCCACGGTGCCGGATCGGCGGAATCCGAGGTTTCCCGGTTGTGGAAGCCCGTTCGCGAGATATATTAGCGGCCAAAATAAGCAATTCGTCGGGAGTGGTATGAACATCGAAACGGCGCTCAAGGAGGCCATGGCCGTCGAGGGCGCGATCGGCGTGGCCCTCGTCGACTATGACAGCGGCATGTCCCTTGGAGCGCTGGGAGGCGGCCCCGAGCTCGACCTGGACGTCGCGGCCGCCGGCAACACCGAGGTCGTGCGCGCCAAGGTTCGCACTCTGGAGTCGTTGGCCATCGACGACACCATCGAGGACGTCCTCATCACGCTGAACCGGCAATACCACCTGATCCGCATCCTCGGACGCGGCCACGGCCGCCTCTTCCTCTACCTCGCGCTCAACCGGGAACGCGCCAACCTGGCGCTCGCCCGGCACCACCTGCGGCGCATCGAAGCCGAACTCAGCGTCTGACCGCGTCTCCGTCACGGGGCGATCAAGGGGGAACGGGTATGCGCGAAGCGGTGCTGGCGGAACTGCAGAAACTCCGCGGCCAGGTCGTGGGCGTCACGGACGCGGCCGTGGCGTCGGTGGACGGGATACTGGTGGCCTCCGACACCGACGAGGTCCGGCCCGACGTCCTGGCGGCGCTGGCCGCGGCCTCACTGGGCCTCGGCCGAAGCGCGGGAAACGAGGTCGGCATGGGCGAGCTGCGCGAGGTGGTGACCCGATGCCAGAGCGGTCACATCGTGGTCTACGCCGTCCGGCGCACGGGGCTGCTCGTCGTGCTGGGCGACGAGGGACTGGACATCGCCGACCTGCACCTGCAGTCCCGCGCCACCGTGGACCGCCTCGGCGCCATCCTCGAACAGGACTGAACCCCCGGGGGCGTCGGGAACGAGCTCGCCGCTCATCGGGCGACGGATTTCCCCGCAAATGAAGCTAATCGTCACGCTGCGTCGGGCTCCTGGGTGGCTTTGCGGGCCGTTTCTGTGATGTGGGGGGCGGGGCGGAAGCCCTTGGTGATGAGCCAGATGCCCAATGACACTTCCCAGACGATTTCTGGTGCCGTGAACAGAAAATTCACCGGGGATTGCTGCTCGTAGGCGCCGAACAGGACGGCGGTCGCGGTGGCGCACGCGAGGGGGCCTCCGATGAGCCCGATGAGCGCCATGGGGCGTGGCACCAGACCCGACCGGTACATCAGGTAGCCCAGCAGCAGCCCGTTGCCGAAGCCCGCGCAGAAGGCGGGGCCGAGCAGGAACGTCTGATCCTTCAGTGCCACCAGCGCCCGGCCGATCGGAACGGCATCGGCGCTGCCCCCGTCCGCCAGGTCCTGCCGCAACGCCACGACGGCGAGCACGCTGACGACTCCCACCACGATGACGGTCGATTCGAGGATCCGCGTGCCGACGTAGCCGAGGGCGATGCTCTCGCTCTGCCGCTTCAGGATCGGGAACAGCACGACCGCGGTGGCGGTGTTCGCGATGGCGGTCAGAATCTCGAGGAGGGCTCCGATCCGCACCTGCGCGTCCGCGCCCGCTCCCACGATGTAGTCCGCGTCATTGAGGACCGGGTCGTAGAGCAGCACCGCCGGGATCGAGAAGACGAAGGTGAGGACGAACCAGACACCGGCGATCCTCGCCCTCCGCTGGGCGGCTTCCACCGGGGGTCCGGGCGTCCGAGATCTGATCGTGTTCACTTGGCTCTCCACAACGCGCAACGACCCTCGCCCGATTGCCGGGATAGTCGTAGAGAACCACGTCGAACGGGTCTTGTCCCCACCCGCTGGTGGCCGGTTCAAGCCGTGCTTCGGTCGTAGGAAGGGCGGTCGTCAAGCCTCCCGGCCCCAGGGATGCGGGGCCGCGGTGCGCGGCGTGGGGTTGGGCGACATCGGCCCGGTGCGGTGAAAGGATGATCGGCATGGGACAAGTCGTGGTGACCGCGGAGAGAACGCTGAAGGCCGGCCCGGACCAGGTGCTCGGAGCGCTCGGCGACTACACGGGAGTGCGCTCCCGCATGCTGACGGAGCACTTCAGCGAGTACGACGTGCGGGAAGGCGGTCAGGGCGAGGGCACCGTGGTGCACTGGAAGTTGGCGGCCACCAGCAAGCGGGTGCGCGACTGCCTCTTCACCGTGAGCACCCCTGCCGGCGACCGCCTGGTGGAACGGGACGCCAACTCCTCGATGGTCACCACGTGGACGGTCACCCCGGCCACCGAAGGCGCGCGCGTGCACGTCACCACCACCTGGGACGGAGCGGGCGGCATCGGGGGCTTCTTCGAGCGGACCTTCGCCCCCAAGGGCCTGCAGCGCATCTACGACGCCCAGCTGGCCAAGCTGGACTCCGTACTGGGCTCGTGACCAGCGCGCCGGCCGACGAGGTCTACCGGCGGCGCACCGCCCGTGTGCTGCTGGTGGACGACACCGACAGCGTCCTGCTGTTCCGCTGGCCGAAGGTCTCCGGCAAGCCCGAGGCGGGCCACTGCTGGATCACTCCGGGCGGAGGCGTCGAGCAGGGCGAGAGCCTGCGCGCGGCCGCGGCCCGCGAGCTGCGTGAGGAGACAGGCATGATCGTCTCCCCGGGCGACCTCGGCCCGCGGGTCGCCCTGACCTCCGGCCACGCGGATTTCGGCTGGGCCCGGGGACTGTTCCGGGACGACTTCTTCCTGCTCCGCACGCCCGCCCGCGATATCGACACCGCGGGGTTCACCCCGGTCGAACGCGAGCATGTCAGCGCCCACCGCTGGTGGCCGCTGGAGGAACTGGCGAGAGTGGAAGAGCCGGTCTATCCGCTCATGCTCGCCGAACTCCTGACCGACCTCCTCGCGGGCCGCGCGCCCTCCGAGCCGGTCCGCCTCCCCTGGCACCACTGACCGACACCATCGAACGGCCGGCCCGTCACAGGCCGTGCTTCGGGCGGCTCAGAGGAAGAGCGCGGCCAGGCGGGGGAGCCGCCGCCGGGACTCGTCGTCGTCCTCGACGTCCCAGCCCGCCCCCAGGGGTGCTTCAGGCCGCCGCATCGAGCGCACTGCGTCCTCCATCGCCGTGTCGAACGACGTCGTTTCGCCCATGACGCGGTGGTAGGCGGTCCTGGGTGCGTAGTGCAGGGCCTCGCAACCGATCCAGCCGCCTTCCCCTCGGCTCATCCGGGTCACCGTCGGCACGGCGGCGAGGGCATCGGGGTCGGCGACGGCGCGGGTGAACACCTCGCGTCCCAGCAGGACGAGCCCGGCGCGGAAGTCCATGAAGCCGTCGTCGCCGCAGCCGCCCTCGATGAGGTAGGCGGCGTTCCAGAGCGGACGCCGGTAGGCCGAGTCGGTCACGCGCGTCAGCCGGACGTCGAAGTCGAGGATCTGGGGGCCGTCCAGCTCGCCCAGCCGGTCGGTCAGGATCCGGACCAGCGGATCATCGGGACGATCGCGGTCGTCGGCGCGGTCGCCGGCCACGGCCCGCGCCTTCTCGATCAGCTCCCACCATGTGTCCTGGTCCATTCCGTTCTCCCGTACCTCGTTCTTCTTGGGCCGGGGGACAGCGTCGCGCACCCGTCCGACAATCGACACCGCCGATCGGCCGATGGTCAGCGCACGATGCCGCCCGCGCCCAGCGCCGCCCGGATCCGGTCGACGTCGCCGCTCTCGGCGGGCGGCAGCGGCGCGCCGACCGACTCCCGCAGCGCGGCCGCCTCCCGCAGCAGACGCAGCGCCTCCTCGGCCGCGCCCTCGAGCACCGCGACGCCGGCCAGCCCCTCATAGGCCAGGGCGACCGATCGCGGATCACCGACCTCCCGCGCGGCCGCCAGCCCCTCGGCGTGCAGGGCCCTGGCCGGGGCGGCGTCGCCGCGCTGCTCGGCGATGAACCCGAGTTCGGCCAGGATGAGCGTCATCCCGTAGAACGGCACGCCGTAGTCGGCCTCCAGCCGCCGGTTCCAGTCCAGCGACTCCTGGAAGAGCCGCTCGGCGGTGTCGAGGCCGCCGGCGCGGCGCGCCACGAGTCCGAGCCCGACGCGGGCGAAATCCTCGGCGAAGGGGTTCGACTGCTCGGCCGCCAGCCGCATGCCCCGCTCGTGGAACTCGCGTGAGCGGGCGAGATCACCGGTGAGGAGCGCGATCCTGCCGAGGCTGGACAGCCGGTAGGAGACGTCGGTCCACAGCCGCAGATCCTCCGCGATGCGCAGGCCCTCTCCGTGCAGCCGCCCGGCGCGTTCGTGGTCGCCGGTGACCTCGGCCAGGTAGCCGAGCATGTCGGACGCCTGCAACCGCCCCCACCGGTCACCGAGGTCGGTGAAGATCGCCAGGCTCTCCGTGCCGCTGCGCTCGGCGGTGGCCAGGTCACCCTGGAACATCGCCTGCTTGGCGCGGCCGGCCAGCGCGGCCGCTTCGCCCCAGCGGTCGTCGAGCGCGCGGAAGTCGGCCAGCGCCCTGGCGAGCAGCGGCTCGGCCGCGGCGACGTCCCCGAGATGCAGGTAGGCGTGCGCGACGAACCAGCGTGACCTGGCGTCGGGGAACTCCTTCACCTCCGCGCGGCGGGCACCGACCAGCATGGCGAATCCGGCCTCCAGGGCGGACCCCTCGCTCACGGCGGCCAGGTAGCGGTGTCCCTCCCCGTGTCTGCCGCGCAGGTACCAGTACCAGGCCAGAGCCTCGGCCAGGCGTCTGGATCCGGTGACGGAGCGCAGGTTGACCGCCTCGTCGTCGAGGCGCCGCAGCCACTCGCGCTGGGCATGGCCGTACAGGTGCGGCCGAGCCCGCTCCGCCAGCCCGATGTAGAACTCGTCCCGTAGCCGGAACGCCCGATCGTCCGCCTCAAGCCGCTCAAGGCAGTAGGCCGCGATGCTCTCCAGCAGGCGGTATCTCGGCGGATCGGCGACCAGCACGGACCTGTTCACCAACTGGTCCACCACGTCGAGATCGACGCCGACCGCCTCGGCCGCCTCCAGCGTGCAGCCGCCCGGGTGGACCGCCAGCGCGCACAGGGCGGTGCGCTGGGGCTCGGTGAGCTGCTCCCAACTCCAGTCGATCATCGCTCGCAAGGTCTGCTGGCGATCGGGCAGGCCCCGGCGTGCGGTGGCGAGCAGGCGGAAGCGGTCGTCGAGCCGCTCGGCCACGCCGCGCACTCCCAGCACCCGCACCCGGGCGGCGGCGAGCTCCAGTGCCAGCGGCAGGCCGTCCAGCCGCCTGCAGATCGCCTCGATCCAGGGCATGCTCCCGGAATCCGGGGTCAGGCCCGGCCCGGAGCGGGCGGTGAACAGCCGGACGGCGGCGGACGGGTCCAACGGGGCGACCGGGTACAGGACCTCGCCGGGGATGGCCAGCGACTCCTGGCTGGTGACCAGTACGCGGAGCCCCGCCGCGGTCCGCAGCAGCAGATCCACCAGTACGGCGACCGGTTCGACCAGATGCTCGCAGTTGTCCAGAACCAGCAGCATTTCCCGCCCGCGCAACGCGTCGGCGAGCCGCCGCGGCGCCTCGGCGGGCGGTGCACCCGGACGCGCATCCGGCTCGTCGCGGATGCCCAGCTCGGCGGCCACGACCTCGGCCACCGAGCCGGTGGTGCCCCCGAGTTCGACCAGCCAGGCGCCGTCGGGAAAATCGAGCCCGGTGGCGGCGGCCAAGGCCAGGAGGGTCTTGCCGACCCCGCCGGGGCCGGTCAGGGTGACCAACCGGGAGGCGCCGAGCAGGGCGCGTACCTCGTCCACCGCGTCCTGCCGTCCGACCAGGTCCGTGAGCGGCACGGGAAGGTTGGTGCGGGGGCGCGCGGCCGAGGTGGCCGGGGCCGGTACGGACGCCAGCGCCGGCTCCTGCCGCAGGATCGCCTGGTAGAGGCCGGCAAGCTCGGGCCCCGGATCCAGCCCCAGCTCGTCCGCCAGCCGCTCGCGTAGTTCCGTGTACCCGGCCAGGGCCTCGCTCTGCCGTCCCGACCGGTAGAGGGCGTGCATGTGCGCGGCGCGCAGGCGTTCGCGCAGCGGATGCCCGGCCACCAGTTCGCCCAGCTCGTCGGCCAGTTGGCTGTGGTCGCCGAGCGCGAGCCGCGCCTCCGCCCGCTCTTCCAGGGCGGTCAGCCGCTGCTCGTCCAGGCGAGTGGCGGCCGCGTAGGCGAACCCCTCGTCGCGGAAGCCGCCGTAGGCGGGGCCGCGCCACAGCGCGAGCGCATCCGACAGCAGGCCCGCCTTCGTCCGGGGCTCCGCGGACGCGCGCGCCCGGTCCAGCAGCCCGGCGAACCGGAGCGCGTCGATCTCGTCTGTGTGCAGCGCATAACCGCCCTGCTGGAAGACCACCAGGTCGCGACCGTCCCGCCCCAGGGCGCGGCGCAGCTGGGAGACCTTGGTCTGCAGGGTGTTGGCCGGGTTGCCAGGGGGCTCCTCGCCCCACAGATCGTCGACCAGCCGGTCCGCGGAGACCGGCCGACCCTCATGGACCAGCAGGTCGGCCAGGAGCGCGCGGACCTTCAGCTCGGGGACCCGCACGGGGCGCCCGTCGGCGTCCCATACCGAAAGCGGGCCAAGTACACCGAATCGCACCAGGTCACGCTACCCCCAGCGAACCCCCAGCCGACCGTGCGCGGCCCTCGGCAGAGTCGGGTCCGGCAACGAGGCCTCCACCACCGGCCCCCTCAGACCCGGCGGTGGAGCGGCTGCTCGGCGCCATCACGAACGACGCCATCACGAACTGGGAGAGCACCGTGTACGCAAACCGTGAGATCCGTCTGGCCGCCCACCCCGTCGGTGAGCCGCGGCCGCAGGACTTCGAGCTGGCCACGACCGAGGTCCCCGAACTCGCCGATGGGCAGATTCTGGTCCGCAACACCTGGATGTCGGTGGACCCGTACATGCGGGAGCGGATGAACGACGGTGAGTCCTACCTGCCGCCGTTCCGTCTCGGCGCTCCCATGGACGGTTCGGCGGTGGGCGAGGTCATCGACTCGCGCTCCCCGGACGTCCCCGTGGGGTCCACCGTCGTGCATTTCCTGGGCTGGCGCGAGTACGCGGCCCTGGATGCCGCCGAGGCCACCGTGGTGGACACCGGGCTCGCCCCGGCGGAAGCCTATCTGGGCGTGCTGGGCACCACGGGGCTGACGGCCTACGCGGCCCTGACCGAGGTGGCGCCGGTGCGCCAGGGCGACGTGGTCTTCGTCTCGGCCGCGGCCGGGGCGGTGGGCAGCATCGCCGGCCAGCTCGCCCGCATGCTCGGAGCCTCCCGGGTGATCGGGTCGGCGGGAGGGCCGGCCAAGGCCGGCAGGCTGCTGACGGACTTCGGATTCGACGCCGCCATCGACCACCGCGCCGGTTCCGTCGCCGACCGCCTCGCCGAGGCGGCTCCCGACGGCATCGACCTCTACGTCGACCTCGTCGGCGGCGACCACCTGGTGGCCGCCATCGGCGCGCTGCGCGACGGCGGCCGGATCGCGATGGTGGGCGCCATCAGCGCCTCCAACGCCACCGGACCCGTCTCCGGCCCCGGCAACCTGTTCGAGCTGGCCGCCAAGAACGCGACCTTGCGCGGCATGCTGGTCAACTCCTACTTCCACCTGTTTCCCGAGTGGATCGGCAAGGCCGCGGGCTGGCTTTCCGACGGATCCCTGCGAACCGAGCTGACCGTTGCCGAGGGGATCGAGCAGGCGCCCGCCGCATTCCTGGACATGATGCGCGGCGGCAACGTCGGCAAGATGCTGGTGAGGCTCTGATCCGATGACCGCTCCCACCGCGTTGCCCGGGGCGAGGGTATTCACGGTTCCCTAATCTCGCGACGAGATCATCGGTGCCGTGTCGAATAAAACGTCGACATCCACGTCCCGGTCCGGGGACAAATAGCACACAGTATGACAATCTGGCGGAGGGAAGCCCGGTTGACCGGATCGGGCCGAACAGTTGTGGAGATGGGCCTCCCGGTGGGAAAATCAGGTCATCGCTGGTTCCACCTCATCGACCGGGGCTGATCGTCGTTCCTGATCGATATTAGTCTGCCATCTTCTGCAACCAGAATGCTGAATTCTGTTGTTGTGGTCGCATATAGCTTCGGGGGCCCGTCTGGTGGCTGATATCGATGCTCTGAAAAAGAAGTATTTCGTTCAGCCCGACGATACGAATCCCCCTTCGGAACCGCTGCCGGCCACCTTCGCCGGCTGCCGGGTCACCCCGCTGATCGACGGCGGCGCCTACTTCGCCGACCTCGCCGCGCAGATCGCCGCCCTGGGCCAGGGGACGCCGAGCGAGAACGGCAACCAGTTCCTCTACATCGCGGGCTGGTGGCTCCATCTCATGGGTGGCAAGGTCAACCCCTCGCCCGGCTCGTCGGGCGCCTCGACAGGGCCTTCGATCGGGCTGGAGAACCCGTTCTCCCTCGACGGCCCCGGAGACCCGAACCACCTGGTCGACCTGCTCAAGGCCAAGGCGGCGGCCGGAGTCGACGTCCGCGTCCTGGGCTGGGTGTCGTCCTCCGTAATGGCCGACTACTTCGTACTGACCGCGTCGATCCAGAATGGGGCGGGGAGTATTCGCGATGTCAACGTGGGCACGATGGCCGCGATCCGTGAATTACGCAAGGCGCCCGCCCTCGCCGGCAAGGCCTGCCTGAACATCATCTCCCACTCCGCCGGCGCGGTGCACACCAAGATGGTGCTCGTCGGCAACGGCAGTGGCGCCATCGGTTACACCGGTGGGCTCGATTTGGTAGGCGATCGCCACGGCGCCCAACCGCATCCCCCCGCACAGTGGCACGACGTGCAGGCGAAGGTCGAGGGCCCGGCGGTGCAGGCGATGTACGACCTGTACCGGAGCATGTGGAACGAGGTCAAGGCGCGAAAGGTCAGATCCTTTCGCTATGCCGAAGAGAAGATCGCCAGCCACTTACCGAGCACGCCCACCGCCCCGGCGCGCACCCTGCCGACCACGCCGGTTGGCAAACACCACGTCCAGTCGCTGCGCACCGTGCCGCGTTTCAACTACACGACCTTCAACATCCTGCCCGAGAACGAGAAGATCTCCTTCGCTCCCGACGGCCTTTTCGAGGTGCGCTCCGCCTGGTTCAACGCCATCCTCACCGCCGAGAACTACGTCTACATCGAGGACCAGGGATTCTGGTCCGTCGAAGTGATGATCTGGCTGAACCAGGCGCTCAAGGCCCGCAACGATCTCAAGGTGATCCTGGTGACCGGGATCACCGACCCGAACGACCCGCACTTCCCTCCGTACGCCAACGTCGCGCTGTTCAAGGGCCTGCTCCACGACCTGAACGGCCAGCAGCGGGGCAGGGTGCGCGCCTTCAGCCGCGACCTGATCGTGCACACCAAGAGCACGATTGTCGACGACCACTGGGCGATCATCGGTTCGGCCAACGCCTTCCGGCGCAGCCTCTACAGCGACGTCGAGCACGCGGTGGGCCTGCTCGACGAGGATGACGTGCTGGTGCAGCAGTACCGGACGCGGCTCTGGAGCGACCACTTCGGCCTGCTCGGCCCGGCCGACCAGCAGAAGATCGCCGACATCGACAAGGCGCTCAACGTCTGGGACAGCACCTGGGGCACGCCGGGCAGCGGGGTCGCCCTGCCGACCGCCCTCACCCCCATCCCGCTCCCCACGACACAGACGGTGCTCAGTAGCAAGGATCAGGACAAATACGACCGTTACGCCGACGTCGACTCGCGCGAGGCGTGGGGGGGTTGCCTGCCATGAGCAGCAGCAGCATGTTCGTGACCCTCAATGACTTCCTGGGCAGCAAGTGGCCGGCCTTCCTGCCCAAGCCCCCCGACCCGGCCACGCTCGACCATGTCTGGATCGAGCCGCCGCAGACCACCGCCAAGGCCGGCGAGGTCAATCTGACCACCCGCCTGCTCTTCGAGCAGGAACTCGTTCTGGGTCTGCCCGGTCTCGACGCGGTGAGCCTCGTGCTGTTCCCCGCCCGCGGCGATGGTGCGCCCGCCGAGCTGGGCCTGGAGATCGACGTGCTGCCGCAGACCGTCCTGCGCGTGGTCGACGTGCCCGTCGCGCTGCGCTTCGGCACGGAGCTGCTGCGCCCGATGCGCAAGGTGACGAACGGCGGCGACGCCCGCTATGAGCCCGATCCCGGACGTCCGTTCGTCCAGCTCGCGAT
Organism: Actinomadura sp. NPDC023710; assembly: GCF_040639875.1. Classification (NCBI taxonomy): domain Bacteria; kingdom Bacillati; phylum Actinomycetota; class Actinomycetes; order Streptosporangiales; family Thermomonosporaceae; genus Actinomadura; species Actinomadura sp. NPDC023710. The sequence continues at coordinate 253,978 of NZ_JBFAGB010000003.1, read as the reverse complement.
GCCGAAGCTCAGCGGGAGCGCCGGCAAGGACGGCATCAAGTTCGACGCGCCGTTCACCGCTGAGCTGCCCCATCCCGTGATGATCGGCGATACCGGGCTGGTGATCGACGGCGCCACGGTCGGCTTCCACCGCGCGGGCGGCAAGGCGTGCCTGGTCCTGCAGTGGAAGGAGGGCGGCCTCAACAGGCTGCTCGGGCAGCTCATCCCCAACCTCGGCGACCGAAGCCCGGCGGGCGAGCAGCAGGTCACCCTGCGCCTGATCATCGGCGACGGCCTCGAAGAGCTGCGCCTCGACTGGCAGGCGGCCGCCCCCGGCGCCGCTTTCGCGCTCCCCGGCCTCGACGTGGGCCTGCCGGCGTCCAGCCGCTTCTCGCTGCTACTGCTGCGCCAGGGCGCGGGGCTCGGCCGCGCCGCCCTCGTCGTCACTCTGGCCGGGGGCGAGCCGGTGACGGCGGGCAGCACCTTCGCCTGGGGCCGCGACGGCGACCGCGAGCTGCACAACGACGAGCCGCCCCCGCCGCCCGACAAGCCTCTCTTCAGCGTCACGCTCAAACCGGCGGACGGGCCGCGCAGCCTGGTGCTGCTGGACGTCGCGCTCGGCGCTGCGAAGCTGCCCGGCTTCTTCCGCCAGCTCACCACGCCGATCGCCCCGCTCGACCTCAACGACCCGGCCGCCCTCTGCACGCCCGTGGCGTTCGACCCGGCTGACCTCCAGGGGGACTGGACCGCACGGCTGAGCGTCAACATCGACGCGGCAGGCGGAGCGTTCACCCTGCCCTTCCTCAAGCAGGGCCAGGGCGAGGACGCCCAGTTCCTGCAGCTCTATCTCCGCACACCGCTCGACGGGCTGCCGATCACCCTGCCCCAGGGCGAGGTCGGCTTCGACATCGGGGTGCGGCTGCGCGTCCTCAGCCTCAGCTTCGACCTGCTGTGCCGCCTGACCTTCAACCTCAGCACCTTCGCCCTCAAGGTCGACCACGACCAGGGGATCGAGCTGCGCTCCCCGGAGCCCGAGCGCGAGTTCCCCGATCTGTTCGGGATGCGCTGGCGGTTCAAGGGCAGGGATCTGGGCGACAAGACCTTCCACTACTTCACCATCGCCACGAAGGACTACCACTACCAGATCCAGCAGCCCGAAGGGTCCGTGCTGGAGCTCGACTTCACACGGGCCAGCGAGGAGCCCATCACCTTCAGCGTGCGGGACTTCGCCCTCACGCCGAAGGGCGTCAACCTCGCCGCCACCGTCACCGACCGGCCGGCCCGGCTCAACGGCCTGCGCACGCGCTTCCGCTTCACCGACAGCGGCTTCGTGATCCGCGAGAACCGCATCGCCGACTTCACCATCGCCGGCTCGGGCCCGCTGCCGCCCGACCTCGTGGGCGACGCCACGGCCGACATCGCCCTGCAGTTCGCCCAGCGCGAGGGCGGCAACCTGACCCTGGTGCAGGGCGCCGCGAACCTGCGCGGCGTCAAGCTGCTCGACTGCAAGGGCACGCGCTTCCAGTTCTCGGTGGACGCCCTGGGCCTGCGGTTCGTCGACGACGGCGCCTTCCACCTCTACTTCACCATCACCGGATCCGCCCAGTTCGTGGCGGCCCCGGGCGATGACCCCGACGGGCCGCTGGCCCTGCTCGGCAAGACCCGCATCGACCTGGTCCAGTGCCCGCTCACCGGTGACGCCCGGGTGATCGGCAAGCACGTGAAGTTCCTGATCGAGCTGCCCAAGCCCAAGTCGTTCAGCTTCCTCGGCTGCTTCGAGATGGAGCTGCGCGCGATCGGCTTCGTGCCGCAGTGCGAGTTCTTCGGCGGCGACGGAGCCATGCAGGTGACCGGCCAGCTGAAGTTCGCCCAGGGCCCTGGCGACACGCCGGACTCGCGGCCCGACTACCACGAGCTGTTCATCGGCCTGCCGCTGCCGGGCGAGTTCCTGCCGCGCATCCACTTCACGCGCCTGGCGGTGAACCTGGCACTCGGCGCCGCCTTCCGGCTCAACGGCGCGGTCGACTTCGTCGACGAGCCCGACCAGACCGGGCTGATCGGCGAGGGCCTGGTCCAGATCCAGGGCCTGCCGGCCATCGCGGCCAGCTTCGGCTTCCTGCGCGTGCGCCGCGGCGCCGGCTCGCCATGGCTGCGGGCCTGGTTCCTCTACCTGGAGATCCGCCAGGTCAGCTTCATGATCCCGGTCATCCAGATCTATCTGCGCGAGATCGGCATGGGCTTCGGCTACCGCTTCACCATCGCCTCCATCAAGGCCGCCGACGCCGAGAACGACGTCAAGAAGCTGCTCAAGACCCTGGAGGGCCTCTCGCGCACGCAGGGAGATCTGTCCAAGCGCGACCGCTGGGCGGTGGACCTGGAGGAGGCCGGTCAGGATCCACGCTGGACGATCGTGCTGCGAGCGATGATCTCGCAGACCTCGGCCTCGGCCTCGCCCCTGCGCTACGAGGCCTTCGCCGAGGCCGACCTCGCCTGCGTCTTCCTCGTCGACGCGATCATCGCCTTCCGCAGCGACCTGACCTTCTTCATGGCGGTGCGCGGCTGGTTCAACACCAACTACGCCGACTACGTCGACAACAAGGACGGCGTCCGCGAGAACCCCATCCTGAGCGGCTTCGTGCTGCTCTCGCCGCGCCAGAAGCGCTTCCTGGCCCACATCTCCAAGCCCGAGGGCGGCAAGCCGGGCAACCACCCGCCGCTGCCCGACTTCGTACGCGACGCGATCGCCAACAGCCGCTTCTCGGCCACCCTGCTGATCGAGCCGGGCCTGTTCCACTACGAGCTGGGTTGGCCCAACATGCTGCGTTGGCACACCAAGCTCGGCCCGCTGGCGGTGGAGGTCGAAGGCGGATTCATCTTCCGCGTCTCGACCACGGAGATGGTGCTCGGGACGAGCTTCCTGGCCCGCGGCAGTCTCGAACTGAGCGCCGGTGTGGACCTCGGGCTGGTCGGCATGCGGATCAGCGCCACCGCACGGGTGGCCTTCGGAGCGCGCTACATCGGCGTGATCGACTTCCGCGACCCCACGACCAACTCGGCGGTCTACGGCGCGATCGGGCTGGAGGTGCAGATCGCCTTCGCCATCGAGTTCTGGATCAAGATCCCGCTGGTCTTCACCACCATCCGGCTCTCGTTCAGCTTCAGCCTGGAGATCACGTTCAGCGCCGGCCTGGAGATCGGCGTCAAGGGGCTGAGCGTGCCCGGTGTGCGCGGCGTCGGCACCGTCGGCGTCTCCTGCTGCGGCCACAGCCTCCAGGCCACCGTCAAGGTGGCCTTCGAGGAGGAGAACGTCCAGGCCGCCCTCGACCGGACCAAGGAGTTCCTGTCGCTGGGGCTGGAGGCCACCGAGGTCGAGCCGGTGCCGGGCACCGAGGGTGCGCTGGACGCCGCGGCGGCCCTCACCCGCACGCCGTCCGCGCGTCGTCCCGCCCTGCCGCCGCGCGCCCTCGCGGCCGTGCTCGGCGCAGCGGCGTCGGCCCCGGCCGAAGGCGACGTGTTCCATGTGCCCGGCTACGTCATCTTCGTGCTGCGCGACTCGCCGAGCTGGGACGACGAGCACCAGATCTACTTCGTGCTGCTGCCGCAGGGCGAACGGCTGCACCGGGACGCGCAGGGCGGGCTCGAACTCGACGAGGACGGCTTCCCGGTGGCGGAGCCCGAGCCGGGCTTCCTGCCGCCGCCTCCCGCCGAGGGCACCGTGGTCGGGAAGGACTTCGCCCTGCGCGTGCCGAAGCCGGCGGCCGGCGAGAGCTTGACGCTGCGGCACTTCGAGCCCCTGCCCGATCCGCGGTTCGTCGACGTGAGCGGCGCGGTCGCCGCCGGCGAGCCGATCACCTGGGGGGTGAACTGGGCCGCGCGGCTCTACACCGGCGGCTCCGCCGAGCGCCGCGTCGTCAACCAGGCCACGGGGGAGCCAGGCGCCCCCACGCCCCTGGAGGACGGGCTCAGCCTCGCGCAGCACCTCGCCAACGCCTTCAAGCAGACCTACGCCGGCGCGGGAGACGGCGCGGTCGCCCGCCCGGCCGGCGATCCCGGCGCGCTGCCCGGCTACCGCCCCCCGGTCAGCGACCCGCGGGTGCAGAACCCCTCCGACAGCTCCTTCGAGGCGGCCGTGCGCGGAGCGTACGAGCAGTTCAGCGGCTCGCCCTTCCTCAAGCGCGACCCCCAGGAGCTGTACGGCCAACTGCTGGAGTCGGCCTTCGATCCGCATTCGACGATCTACGCCGCCGACGGCGTCGCCCAGGACGACGGTGATCCCGGCGCCGTCAGCCCGGTCCAGGCCGACCAGCAGGCCCACCAGCTGCGCGGCGTGATCATCCACGACATCATCTCCGATCTGCGCGCGTTCCACGCCGAGAGCAGCCAGAGCGAGCGCGCCAAGCTGGTCGCCGGCTCGCTGGCCTTCCAGATGGGGCTGGTGTTCGCGGTGCGAACCGCCGACGGCCGCCGGCCCTCCTGGCTCGACCAGGTGGGGACCGGCATGGCCGCCCAGCCGTCGATCAGCCAGCGCGAGCGGCCCGCGGCGACCGCGCCCGGCCCGGCGAGCGAGGGCGTGCGCACCTTCAACGTCGCGCAGGCCCAGTTCGACCTGTTCCCGCCCGAGTTCGAGCAGGTGCGCCAGTACAGCGACGCGAGCACGATCGCTCTCGCCTGGGAGCTGAGCTGGCGACGCCAGGCCGCGCCGGGGACGAGCCGGGCCCAGAACGACCCCGACCATCACCTGGCCCACTATCTCGTGCGCCGGCGCGCCCTCGACGGTGACGAGGCCGAGCGCATCACCACGGTGAAGCCGGTCAAGGTGCTGCACCGCCACACGACCGACGTGGCCGGTGCCGAAGGGGCGGACCAGGCCACGCCGACCGACACCCTCTCGCTGCTGCAGCCGCGCTTCCAGGTGGTCGACCACTTCTCCGACACGGCGAGCGACCGCGCCGCTCTGCCGCGCGAGGGGCGCGGCTACGTCTACACGATCACACCTGTCGACTTCGCCGGCGGCTCCGGGCGCCCGCTGACCCTGATCGCGACCCGCTACCCGAACACCCCTCCCGCGGTGCCGGTGGACGGCGACCTCACGGTGAGCTACAGCATCGCGCCGTCCGACCTCGACCCGGCGGGAAGCGTGGCGACCCCGCAGGTGATGTCGCCGCGCCAGGTCTACGTCGAGTGGAGCGAGCCGGCCCGTCAGAACGGTCCCGCGGTTCCGATCCGCACCCACCGGCTGATCTTCCGTCGCGAGAGCACCGTGCCGATCGGCTCCTACGGGCTGGACAGCACGACCCAGCGCGGGCGCACCGCCGGCCTGCCGACGTCGAACGCCCGCCCCCTGCCCACCGACATCAAGATCGACCTCGATCACGTCTTCGGGCCGCCCGGCGCGCGCGCGGCGGTGGTCCCGGTCGCCGTCCTGCGCGAGCGGGGCGTGCTGCCCGACGGCGCGTGGCGCCCCGAGGCGTGGCGGGTCTTCTTCCAGACGATCTCTGACCGCGACGTGCCCTCGGCCCTGGCGCCGGTGCAGCTCCTGCTCGCCGCCGAAGCGGTGGCCGCGCCGCCCACGTCCCCCGCGCCGACCGACCGCATCGAGCACTCGGGCAACCCGCGTGAGGAACGCCGCCCGGCCGAGCTGGAGTGGCTGCCGCGCCCGACCGCCTTCGACGTGGTGCGGCCCGAGGACGAGCGCGCAGAGCCCGGCCTGGCCCACACACCGATGCCGCTCCCGAGCGTTGATCGATCCGACGCGGCGACGGCCGGCCCGGCACCGTTCGTCTTCACCGGCGATATCGGCGCGATCGTGGGGTTCCGGCCGCACCCCCTGGGGATCCGGGCGATCCGGTTCCGCTGGAACCAGGGTCCGAGCGGCGACGCCGCCTACCCCCTCGAACTGAACGCCGGCTACCGGTTGTACGAGCTGAACATCGACGAGGCCACCACCGATGCCTTCGCCGGCGCCGCCCGGCTCGCCGAGGAACTGCGGCTCCTGCAAGAGGTCCAGATGCTCCCGGCCGACGACCTGCCGCTCATGCCCGGCGACACGCTGAACACCAGCCAGTGGGAGGCCTGGTATCCCGGCGCCGTCCAGCGTCGCCGCCGGCCCGATCCCTCCGCCCAGGGCGTCCAGGACGAGCGCGGACCCTGGTACTCCTGGCAGGACTCCTATCTGGAGTGGCCGGAGTGGGAGGGCGTCACCCGGCCCGGCGGGAAGCGCGAGACGGCGCTGCACCCGCTGCTCGAACGCCTCGTGGAGCGGCTGCGCGGGATGCGCCCCGGCAGCGGCACCGGCCCCCAGGGCCGCCTGTCGGACGGCTACGCCGCCGCCCTGCAGGTCAGCCCGCCGACGCTGCCCCACGACCTGGCCGACTTCCTGGCCAGCTGCCCGCCGGGTGCCGACCGCTATGGCTGGGGTGCGCTCCAACGCCTCGGCCTGGCGGTGACCTTCAGCCTCCACGACCCCGTCACGGGCGCCCTGCGCGGCCCGAAGCTGCTGGAGTTGCTCCAGGCGCTCTTTGCGCAGATGGGGAGCGGCGAGACCGACCCCGACCCCGACCCCGACGCCGCGGCCTTCGCCGCCCTCCGCCGTCACCTCCATGTCGAGCTGCTGTTCCAGCCGGGGCGCAGCGTCCAGCTCAGCGAGCGGCCGGCCGACGGCGACGATCTGCTGGCCCTGGTCCAGCTCAGCCTGCGGCCCACCGTGCGGCAGCGGCTGCGCTACCGCGCCGTCACCATCAGCGGGCGCTCGAACACCGATGTCGACGTGCGTTTCACGCTCACCGCGCCCTGCAGCCTGGTCGACCGGCCGGACGGCGGGACCGGCCAGCTGGAGCTGGAGCCGCAGCCGGCTCCGATCACCCGCACGGTCAGGCTGCCGCTCAACGGCGAGGCGGCCCTGCTCCTGCGCGGCGCGGCACTGCCCGCGACGATCGAGGTGCGCCCGTCGGCCCGGCTGAGCGTGGATCCCCAGCCTTTCGACCCGGCGATCGCGCCTCTGCTGAACTACGATCCGGGCCGCAAGCTGCTCAGCGCCCGCACCATGCTCGGCGCCGACCAGATGAGGCTTCTGCGCCCCTCCCTCGCCCCGGCCGACCTCCCGGCAGCGGAGAGCCTGGCCGGGACGGTGCGGAGCGAGGAGTTCGGCCCCACCGACGAGCGCACGAACCACTTCACCGTGGCCACCGGTGCGCTGGCCAAGGTGTTCGCCACCGCGGACGACGGCCTGCCCGAGCACGTCCAGTGGCTGCGGCTCAAGTACTACCTGGAGACGCTGAACAGCAACGACCCCAAGGTGCCGGACACCGGCAAGGTCAACGTCCCCACCGGCGAGGCCGAGATCGTCAAGGCGCTGCCCGACGTCCTGGCCTGGACGGCGCGCTTCTTCGACGCCGGCGGCGCGATAGAGGAGACGGCGGACGGGCTGGCCAAGACGGGCGCCGGTCCCTGGGCGGCCACGGCCTACCCGCGCGCGGGATCACCCGCGCCGGCCACGCCCGACGCGGGCGGCCGCCTGACCCACACCCAGCTGCTCGAGGACCGCTGGGCGCACACGCTGCGCTACTACTTCCAGCCCTACGGCCGTTACGACCTGCTCTGGCAGAGCCTGCGCCGCTCGCCCACGCTCTTCCCCGGCCGTGCCGCCGCCGAGGTCGACACCCCGGCCGTGAAGGTGGACCCGGCCGCGGGCGGGCTCGACGTGGTGATCGAGCGCACGCAGGCCGTCGACGCTCCGCTCATCCTCAGCTCGCGCCGGCTCGACGAGGCGGCCACCCCGGCCCGGCCGCCGGCGCCCGGCGCGATCTGGGAGGTGATCGTCGCCCGGCACCACGAGCAGGCCCTGGCCGAGCGCAACCAGACCCTCGCCCGCCGGCTCGCCTTCCGCAGGCTCGCCTTCAGCCTGCTGCGCCGCTTCGGCTACCCGAGCTGGTACCAGTGGGTGCGCGGCTTCGCCGAGGACCACCAGCACGAGCTGCCCGTGCGCCTCGTCGAGGGCGAGTACCCGGCCATCCCGGACCACCTGCCGAGCCGGCCGGACCATCTCGTCCTCGACGGCGCGGCCGATCAGGACGAGCTGCGCGGCCTCGATCTGCCCGAGCGCGTCGGCGACTTCTCGCAGGGCGTCCTCGCCCTGCAGTGGCGGGCCCTGCCGTTCTACTACGAACATCGCCTGCTGGTGATCGCCCAGACGGACGGCACCGTCTCGCCGGTCAACAGCGTGACCCAGCGCGACCTGACCTACCGCTCGCCCGTGCCGGACGCCACCGTGAGCGGCGCGGACATCGTGTGGCACCGGCTGCCGCCCTTCCCCGCCGGGGTCCCCGGCGACGCCCGGCTCCAGTCCGACACCCGCGTGCGCACCCTCACCATCCCGCTGCGCAGGTTCTGGGACAGCCTGCCCGACGAGGCCCAGGTGCGCTGGCCCGGCGAGGCGCCGGACCCGGCGACCGGCGAGGCGACGGCGCGCAAGCTCAGCGCCCTGCCCGACCCCGAGGTGGTCTACCAGATCGTCGAGCTGTTCAGCGGCAACATCGAGGTGCAGGCCGAGTGCTTCTACGACCCGGTCGCCGAGAAGTTCGCCCACCGCCAGCTCGGCAAGCGCTTCTTGGTGGCGCGGACCACGCTGACGCCCCCGGAGGGCGCTCTCGGCGACTTCCCCCTGGCGGTCGATCTGGTCCAGGTGAGCGAGGAGCAGCTGAGCGGCGGCTACTCCACGGCGAATCTGCCGCCCGACACCCGCAACCGGGTGGCCATCGACGAGCGCGGGCGCCTGCTGCTCGCCGGGGTGATGACGAGGGGAGACCGCGACGCCCTGGTCGGGCTGGTGAACGCGTCGGACGCGGCGAAGATCCGGCAGCTGTTCGAGAGCTGGTACGTCACCGAGCCGGTGAGCGCCCCCGCCGGGAACCTGCCCAGCCGGCTCGAAGCGCTGATCGACTTCCTGCCCGCGCAGACCTTGACCCTGGTCTGGGAGGGCCCCTCGGACGCCGCCGCCGGAGATCTGCAGCGGCTCCCCGGCGACAGCGCCTTCACCGGGGCCATCGCGCAGATCATCACCCAGGCCGCGGGCGCCGGTCCGGCCGCCGTCACCCGCGTGGAGATCCCCGTCGGGCCGGAACAGATCCCCGACGAGCTCCAGGGCAAGGTGGAGCTCGCGCGCAACGCACCGGGCACGCAGTACAGCGCCATCGGGTGGAACGGCGCGATGAGCAGTGCGGACATCGCCGCCCTGCGGCGCTGGGCCCGCTTCCCCGTGTTCGCCGAGGCCGTGGAGAAGCTGATCGTCGCGGTGCGCGACACCGGCACCGGCACCGGCAGTGAGCCGGCATCTTTGGTCACGGTCCCCTTCGTCGTCGCGGTACGCCCCACCCAGGCCGGGCTCGGCGGCGCTCTCGCCGAGAAGCTGCTCCTCGGCGCCGTGCTGATGCGCTATCACGGCATGATGCGCGCGGACGATCCCGCCGCGCTCCTGCCGTCCTACCCCGGGCGGCCCGACCAGCTCGCCCTCAGACGACTGCACCACGCGAGCCAGGGCAGCGGAATGCGCGGGCGGTCCCTGGTGATCCGCGCCCGTCGTGGCAGCGCCACGCCGAGCGAGCCGCGGCAGATCGAGCCCGCGGACGTGTAGGCGGAACGGCCTTTGACGGCGGCCTCCAAGGCCACGAGCGGACCAGGAGCAGCAGATGGCGAAACTCCCCGAGCTGCCGAAGCTGAAAATCGCGGGCCCCTTCTGGACGGCCGAGGCCGAGGTGATCCGGCTGGCCGATCCGGCCACCAACTTCGCGTTCCGCACCCTGTTCGCGGACACGACGCCGCGCCAGGCCGTCGGCGAGAACAACGTGCTGCTCCCGGGCTCCCTGCTGGCACTGGTCTACGTCACCAGCGTCACGATCAGCCCGACCAACGGCAGCACGCCGCAGTACGTGTGGAAGCGCAGCGGCAACAAGCCCGACGGCAAGCTCTCGCCGCAGGCGATCCGGGCCGCGATCAGCGCCGGCACCGTCGGCCTGCTGCTCCTGCAGGCCCCGGCCGACGGCTGGCCCAAGAACGTCGCCGGCAAGCTGCCGACCTTCACCTGCCTTGGCGGCGAGATCGTCCTCGACCCGATGACGGCCCAGGCCGGCGCCGCTCAGAAGCTGTACGCCGCGCTGGGAATCGGGCCGGCGGCGATCACCCAGCGCACCGGGGCGGCCCGCCTGCTCGGAGCCCTCGCCGTCCACGCCGGCGGCCTCTCGGTCTTCGGCCAGATCCGCCTGCTCTGGGACACCGCGCCGGTCACCGCCGTGTTCCAGCTCGCCCGGGTCGTCCCTGACCCCGAGCCGACGGCGGGGGCCAAGGTGCGCGGCTTCCGGATGACGGTCGAGGCCGAGCGGCTGACGGTGAGCGAGCGGACGGCGATCACCGACTCCTGGCGGCGCCTCAACCGCTACCTCAACCCGAACAACCCGCTGAACGGGCTGGCCGAGCCGCTGCCCGCGCCGGAGTGGGCCACCCTGGAGCTCTCCAACCCGCTCGCCGTCCCGCGCCTCTTCTGGGAGATCGCGCCCTGGCAGGAGCAGCCCGGCACGCGCCCGATCAGCTTCGCGGGCGACGAGTTCAGCGTGCTTCTGAGCGACCGGGGGCCCTACGACCCCACCGCCCGGCCGGACACGCTCGCCCAGATCACGCCGGCCAGAGCGCGCGTGGCCGCCGACGGCACGAAACTGCGGGTGGAGCTGGCGGCCGGCGGCCCGCCCGCGAGCTCCGCCGGCACGCTCGGCTACCAGGCCGGCCGCGACGGCGCCGGCTGGAGCGAGCGGGTCACCCTCGCCGCCACCACGCTCGCCTTCGACCCGAACGAGGCCGCGCGCCGGCTCCGCGCCACGTTGCGGGCGCCCGAGCCGTCCTGGAGCCGGCCGGAACCAGGTGAGGCCCGGCCCGTCACCCCGGCCGTGCTGTGGGGGTTCACGCCGCTGGACGACGGCTGGGCCCAGCTCCCGCTGCCCAACCTGTCCGAGCAGATCTACCTCGACGCGGGCGTGGCCCGGGAGGAGCCCGCCCCGGCGCCCGGCAACCTGCTGCGCGGCGCCGTCAGCTACGGCAACGACGATCCGGCAGGGCTCGGCCAGGTCCCCGGCGAGCAGCCCTGGAGCCTCACCCTCGCGGCGGCCCAGCGCATGACCGCCACCTGGGTGCTCGGCCCGGCCGGCGGGGGATACCAGCTCCAGTCGGCCGAGCTGGCGCTGGACGCGCCCGAGGTGGCGCTCAACGGGCTGTTCTGGCTGAGCACCGAGGCGCCCACCGCGGCCGACGCCCTGCCCGGCTTCGACGACTGGATCGGCGGCCTGGCGACCGTCCCCCTGCACACCGTCACCGGACGCGAGCTGTTCCCGCCCCTCGTGCGGCTCGCCTTCGAGGCGATCAGCTTCGCGTGGCGGAGCAAGCCCGCCCCCTCGGCCGGCCTCGGCGCCTGGGCCTTCCAGTACGGCATCGACCCGGAGCTCCTGCGGGCCCTGGTGGACGGTGGCGTCCTGCCGCCCGACGCCGTCGGCGCCGCACTGCCCCTCGTCTGGCGCCGCCACCCGACTCTGCCGATGGTTCAGGCCCTCGCGCTCACGCAGAGCGTCAGCCCGCCCAACGTGCCGATCGCGGGCCGGCAGCTCGTCCCGTTCGAGCTGCCGGTGACCCGCCAGGACGGCATGGACCTGCCGGACGGCTGGCGCTTCACGGCGGAGGGCGCCTCGGGCTGGCCGCGCCACGGCGGCGGCCTCTCGCCCGCCCGCGAATGGCTCGGCGCGGATGAGGAGAAGCTGTACGACCTGCCCCTGGTGGCGCTCTCACTGCCCGGCCTGGTGCTCGACCCGCGGCCCGACGGCGAGCCGCCGCGGAGCGACCCCGGGCTCGGCCTGCCCATCCAGTACCGCTACGACCTGCCCTATACGGACGAGATCCAGGCTCTGGCCCAGCTTCCCAAGATCCCCAAAGACCCTCGCGAGAGCGCGCCGCTGCCCGACACGGCGCGGCCCGAGCCGCCGCGTCCGCTCACCCGCGCGGACTACGCCGCCCACTGGCGGCGCCTCGCCGAGCGCGCCGGCCTCGCCGCCGCCGACAGCGTGGCCGCCTTCGCGCGGCAGGACGGCCAGACCGTGCTCCGCCACCTGGCCTCGATCCACGCCTGGCGGGTCCGCGCCACGCTCGCCCTTGACGGCTATCCCGGCGAGCTCCGCCTGGACAACGCCGACCCCGCCCCGAGCGCTCCCTTGACGCTGACGCGCGAGGCGGCCCTGTCGGGGATAGACGGCGATTTCACCGACGGGTCCGGGGGCTTGCGCCGCCTGCCCGCGGACGCGCCCACGGACTCGGCCCACTACCGGTTGACGGCCGGGAGCATGGCCGCCCGCGCCGTCGGTGACGCCGGCTTCGCCGACCAGCGCGGCCTGGTGCGCGGTGCGAGCCTGCCCACGTCCAACCTGATCAGGACCCCGCTGAGCCATCCCACGGCGGGCGAGGTGCAGCTGACCACCACCCGCCTGCCGCTCACCCTCGGCCACGCCGCGGCGACCTGGCGGCTCTGGTTCCGCGACCTGCCGGCCCAGGGCTCCACCTTCAGCAAGGCCTCCGCCCGCTCACCCAAGGCCGTCGAGCTCGATCTCGACGGCAACGACCCCGAGGCGCGCAGCAGCGACTACGAGCACCGGACCGGGTACGAGTGGCGCCTGCGCCCGCTCGACGATGATCCTGACGCGCCCCCGCCCGGCCTCGACCTGTTCGGCCTGCGCTTCTTCCCGATGGTGCTCGACCGCGTGGTCTTCGCCGGCGACGGCGTGGCCGCGGTCGACGTGATCGGGCGGTTGCAGCTCCCGGTGGCCGGTTCCGACGACGAGCAGACCGATCTGAGCAACTGCGTGCGGCTGACCTTCTCCGGCGGCGGCACCGCGCTGAACCTCAGCGCCATCGGCCTCGACGGCGACGCCCTGGAGTGGCCCCTGGCCGTCGCCGCCGGTGAGGCCGGCGACGCGCCGCGCCTGCGGGTCGGCCGCGTCGCGCTGGCGTCCGGGGGCGCCGGCCTGACCATCGAGCAGGTGCGGCTGTACTTCCACCTGTTCCAGGTGGAGTGGGCGGTCGGCCTGCCGCCGATCAGCTTCCCCGACCCCGCGACGCCGCCCTTCACCCTGCCCGGCGCGACCGGGACCGCCCCGATCGTGCCGCAGCGGGTCGCCCTCGGCCTCGACATGACCGGTGGTGAGCACACCCTGAACCTCGCCGTCGCCGTACGGATCGGCAGGCCGCCGACAGGTCTGCAGGCTCTCTACCGATTCGACGAGGGCGGCGGCGCCACGGTCCACGACTCCTCGGGCATCGGTGAGCCGCTGCACCTGAGCGCGGCCGCGACCCAGGGCATGAGCTGGAGCCCCAACGGCCTGACCCTCACCAAGGCGACGCTCATCCGCTCGGGCGCTCCCGCCGCGAAACTGAACGGCGCGGTGAAGGCGAGCAACGAGATCAGTATCGAGGCATGGGTGAAGCCCGTCACCGGCCTGCTGACGGGCGGGCAGTTCGACATCCTCACCGTCTCCTCCGACGCGGGGCACCGGAACGTGACCCTCCAGCAGCGCAAGGGCCTGCTCGATTCGTCCTTCGTGGACGTGTGGCTGCACACCGACGCCACCAACGATGAGGGCGCCCCCGACCTGGCCACCCCGGCCGGTTCGCTCGGCGCCGCCCTGACCCACCTGGCCTACACCCGCTCCGCCGACGGCCGAACCCGGATCTACGTCAACGGGCAGCTCAAGGCCGAGCACAACGTGGGCGGGAGCCTGGCCGCCTGGAACGACCAGTTCGAGCTGGCTCTCGGCGATGAGATCACGGGCGGCCGGGCCTGGCTGGGCACCTATCGCATGGTCGCCGTCTACGGCCGCGCCCTCACCGCCGAGGAGGTGTCCGCGCGCTTCGGCGCGGGGCCGGCGACGGCGCCCACCGCGTCCAGAGGGGAGGCGGTCGCGGCCGGGCTGACCTTCGACCTGATGGCGAAGGGGACGGATCGTTTCACGCTCGACACCGCGAACCTCTTCGGCGACCTCACCCTCGCCGTCACACTGCCCGACGGCTCGCCCGCGGCGCTGGCCGGCGACACGACGCTGCAGTTCGGCTGGAACGGCTACGGTGCCCCGCAGCCCGGGGGCCTCCAGTTCCTGCCGGGCATGCGCCTGGCCGATGCCCAGACGCCCGGCCTGGGCGAACGCGCCGCCCCCGGCTTCGCCACGGTGACGTTCCGCGCCACCGCCCGTCCGGACGACGTGCCGAAGCTGACCCTGACCGGCGCCTTCGTGGAGGCTCTGCTCGTAGCCCACTGGGGCCGCTCGCTGCACGACCGCGGTCCCAGCCGAAGCGCCGAGGCCGCGGAGCTGTACGGCTCCTCGGCCGGCGATCTCGTGGTGGGCTACACCTCGCGCCTGCAGGGTTCGGACTGGCAGGAGAGCTTCCTGCTCAACGGGATGCTGACCGCGACCAACCTGGTCTCCTGGCCGCAGCAGCTCAACTACGACGCGGCCACCGCGCGCATCACCCTGCCTGCGGCCCGCACCGCCGGGGCCACGCCCCTGACCCATCTGCGGCACACGATCAGGGTGCTGCTGAACCAGCACGAGCTGCCCGGATCCATCCTGACCGGAGCCGCGGGCCCGCTGCTGTTCACCTTCCCCCAGGGCCAGAGCTGGCAGACCCTGGCCCTGGTCGAGCACCAGCTCGTCGAGGTGACGCCTGCGGCCGGCGGGAGCGGCGGGACCCTCGGCCGCGAGGCCCGCTGGACGGCCGTGCAGGAGGTGCGCCTGCTCGCGCCGCAGCGCGCCGCGCAGTTCCTGCGCGCCATGGCCGCGCTCAAGACCACCGACCCCGTCGAGGGCGTCAGCCCGCTCGGCGGCGTGAGCGGCGGCTACCTGGGCGCCGGCCTGTCGGCGCTGCTGGCCGACTCGGGGGCGGCGCTCGACGCGCTGCCTCCGGACACGCTGCTCGTCGAGGCGAGCGCCCACCACCTGGTCAGGCTCACACCCGCCGGGGAAAGCGTGGCCACCACGCTGCAGTTCCTCCCGACCGGCAGCCAGGGCGCCCTGCTCAGCAGCCCGGCGGACTACGCGCCCAGCGACCCGACCGACCCGCGCTGGCTGCTGCTGACCATGCCCTTCCTGGGCCGGCTGCAGGACACGACCCGCGACCTGGCCCAGCCGCCCGCCGGGCAGCAGCCCAGCCCGCTGCAGACCGACCCGCTGCTGCTCATCGCCCGCCTGCGCGCCGCGGCCCCCACCACCGCACTGCCCGGCCTGGCTCTCGCCCTCAGCGGCTGGGCCGACAGCGCCCCCCTGGCCGTCACCTTCGCCAGCCTGGACACCGTGGTCGGCCGCAGCTTCGCTCGGCTCGACCCGTTGGCGCTGGAGGAGAGCTGGTTCCGCGCTCAGAATCCGTCCCCCGAGCCGCAGGACGCACTGCTGCAGAGCGTCCTTGCCGCCCTCCCCGAGACGCCGGCCCGGCTCAGCCGTCCGGTCGCCCTGCGCCAGGCCTTCGACCCGCGCCGCCCCTTCTACCCGCCCCAGCCGGACGACCGGACGGCGCCGGCCGAACCCTCGCCGTACGCCGACCCCGTCTGGCGCGAGGACGGGCTCCTGCTGACCCAGGCCGTGAGCACTCTGGCGCCGACCAGCAAACCGCCCTACGGCTGGACCCTGGCCGCCGCGCTCATCGCGAGCAGCGGGCTGCTCGGCCAGCCTCCCGCCGACGGCCAGGGCCCCCGCCGCCATCCCGCGGCCACCCTCGTCCCCGCACCGCTCGCGTTCGACGGGGCCGACAACCCGCGCCCGCTGAACATCGTGATCAGCCCGTACCTGGGGCTCCAGTGGCGGCCGGCGCCGACGGTGCCGACGAGCGGTCCGTCGCCCCTGCAACCCCGGTTGCTGCTCGCCGAGCTGCTCTGCCTCGCGCCCGGCACCGCACGGCTGCGGCCCGTGGCGAGCCGCATGTGGAGTGTGCAGCCCGACCACCCCGAGCTGGCCGATGAGAGCCACCTGCGCGCCCAGGCCCAGGGCTGGGCCGTCCAGTCCCAGCGTCTTCTGGCGCCGGAGTCGCCGATCGCGGTGCTGCGCTACCGGATCATCAGCGACAACACCCGTCCGGACGGCCTGGGGGAGGCCGCCCTGACCACCGGCTACGCCTTCGCCCTGGTCCGGGTGACGAGCGCGGAACCACTGGCGAAGCGGCTGTTCAGCATCCGCCCGGAGCTCGCCGATCTGCGCTACCGCGAGGGCCAGTGCGCCATCGCGGCGATCCCCGCGAGCCCCCGCGACTTCGAACTCGCGCCGCCGCAGACGGTCGGGGTGCAGCCGGTCTACCTCACCCAGCGCCCGGTGCGGGGGGACCTGCCGGCGTGGCCCTGGGGCCTCAGCGCGCTGCGCGTCAGTGTGCACTACACCAAGGGGCAGCAGGGCGTCATCGGCGTGGCCACGCCCGGCACGGCGGGCCAGACGCTCTGGTGGCAGACGGTCCAAAGCACGGTGCAGTTCCGCTCGGCGCTGCACACCGACCGGCCGACCGGCGGCCTGCCACGACGCTTCCGCGCGCCGGCCGTACGCAGCCTGCTCCCGGCACCGCCCGACCCGCCACTCCCCGCGCTGACCGAGTCGATGTTCGATCAGCCCGCCCTCCCCGAGCCGGACAGGGCCGCCCCCGAGGGGCCGGCCCTGGAACGCTGGCAGCCGGTCCTGCCCGGCGAGTTGCGCTACCTGGTGAGCGGCACACGTGCCGGCGTGTTCGTGACGCTGCGCAACCATCTCCTGCGCCAGAGCGGCGTCACCCTGGCGGGCGAGCACCCGCGCCCGCGCGGTCTGGCCATGCTCTCCGGCGGGCTGCCGGTACAGCACCGTGCCCCGCGTCCAGTACCGCTGCCGGCCAACGTCGACGGCCGGCAAGGAGTCGCGCTGCGCACCTGGGCGAGCCACTTCGACCCCGAGAAGCCGGCCCTGGTCACGCCGTCCCCGACCGACGAGGCCTTCCGCGCCGGCTTCGACGACCCCCGGGAGAACCCGACCTACCGACAGACCGCCCAGCGCCTGCGGCTGCAGTTGGCCGCGGTCGAGCGCTCCAGGCTGGACGTGGGCTGGGACGGTGTCCTGACCTTCGTCTACCGGATCGACGGCAGCATCACCCTGCTCGGCGGTCAGAAACCGGAGACGCCGGAGACCGGCATCCGCGACTGGGTCCTGGCCCTGGAACTCGTGGGCGCCGGGCGGGTCACGACGCTTGCGGACATCACCACCCCGACGCTGGTGCTGACACCGACCCTGCGGGCCCAGCTCGGTGCGGTCGGCGTGCCCCTGCCGGGGCCGGAGGTCGACACCGTCGACACGGCGAAGCTCGCGATCTGCCGGTTCGGGCTCCCCGGCGACGCGAAGACCCGCGCCGACCGGGCCCGCGAGCTGATCGCCGGCATGCCGCCCGGCGCGACGATCCACGCGCGCGTCAGAGCGCAGTTCGCCCCTCACCGGCCCGGCGCGGAGCCGTATCACGACGGCTACAGCCATGTGCTGCGTTTCCCGCTCCGTGTGGCCGACCCGAGCGCGCCCCACCTGCCCCTCGTCCCGCGCTACGTCCATTTCGAGGACCCGGAATACAACCGGCGGCTGGCCTCGCCTTCCGCCCACGCCACCGTGCCGGTGCAGTTCCCGCAGCAACCGGGCGGCAGCACGAGCCCGCAGCGCGCCGTCACGCTTTCCGCGGAGCGGCGGGAGTGCAACCCGGACGGCACGCTGGCCCTGCGCTTCGACTGGGACGAACCGCCCCCGGGCAGCCCGAAGGCCACGCTGACGCTCCAGAAGATCGACCTGGACCAGACCCCACGCGACCTGGTGGACCCGAACGCACCCGGCGGTCCGCAAAGGCTCGACCCGGGAAAGCTGTACGAGCTCTCGTTGGCCGCGATCCAGAAGCTGAACGGGCCGCTCAACCCAGGCGAGCGGCTGCGACTCGTCCTGCACGTCGACTCGGGCCCGGTGAAGCCGGTCGTGGCGCAGCTCGACATCACCGTCGTCGAGGCTCCGGTGATCCCCACGACCGAGGCGGCGTACGCGCTGCTGCGCAGGCAGACGGCCGGCGACCACACGTACGTCGAGTGTGTGCGTTTCGCCTGGGGCCCGGAGGCGCAGCGCGTCGAGCTCGTGAATCCAGCCGACCTGCGCACGGAGGTAGTGCGCCGACGCGCGGTGTTCCAGTTCACCGACTCGACCCGCCCCGAGCGAGCGGAGTCCTACACCGTCCAGAAGATCAGCCAGACCGGCTCGACGCACATCCCGCTTTGAACAGGTCACCCGGAATTGATCGGGTCGTCGATCGGCGGGGGCACGGGGGAAAGGAGGCCGAGAGCACGGGCCTTGTTGAGCGCGGTCACCCGATCGGAAACGGAAACCACCGATGGCACGAAGAAGATCCAGACGCGCCTGCGCCCTCATGACCCTCACGATCGTCACGTCGGCCTGCCTGTCCGATGCCGCGATGGCCGCTTCGCCCCGCCCGCCACGCCCGGAGGCATCGGACGCCGTCCTCAAGGCCATGGCACGTGACCTGCACATCGACGAAGCCGCCGCCCGCCGCCGCCTGGCGGCCGAGAACGAGGCGGCCAGGACCGAGGCCGCGGTCGTGCCCACCCTGGGCAGGACCTACGCCGGTTCGTGGTTCGACCCCGGCAGTGGCAAGCTCGTCGTCAACCTCACCGACGCGACAATGGCAGCGTCGGTGCGCAGAGGCGGAGCCCTTCCCAGGATCCTGCCGAACGGCCATGGCCTTACCGAACTCAACGCCATCAAGACCGAACTCGACGAACTGGCCGAGTCCGAGCCGTCGGCGGTCGCCGGAGTGAGATCGTGGGGCGTCGACCCGGTCACCGGCCGCGTCGTGGTCACCGCCCTCGCCGGGCGCGAGCGCGGCAAGCTCGCGAAAAGAGCGCTCGCCCACGGCGGCGCTGTACGGTTCGAGACCACCACCGCACCGGCCGTCGCCACCGAGTGGGCGGACGGTGGCGAGGGCATCCAGTCCGGAAACACCCCGTGCTCCCTCGGATTCAACGCTCGGCTGACCTACTCCGACCTGCCCGGAGTCTCCGACCCGGTCATCATCAGCGCGGGACACTGCGCGAGCGCCGCAGAGGCCTACGGCTTCGGCAACGCCCGCTACGAGGAACCGACCAAGACATCGACGATTCTCGGCCGCTGGTGGCTGGTCAATCGCGATCACGACTGGGGCGTCATCGGTTCGATCAGGACCGACTACTGGAGCCAGGGTCCATGGATCTCCCTCCACACCCCTTTCGACGGCGTCCTGATCGTCCATGGAACCCAGCAGCGGCCCATCGGCAGCTCGATCTGCAAATCGGGCTTTCGGACCGGCATCACCTGTGGCGTCATCCGCAACCGCGGCGAATCCGTCTACCAGACCGACCAGCACCGGACCGTCTACAACCTGACCCGTGACACCACCTGCACTCGACCCGGCGACTCCGGCGGTCCCCGCTACACGGCCGATGGCGAGGCTCAGGGAATAACCAGCACAAGCGCGCCGGTGTCCCCAACCGACGATCGATGCCTCCAGGACATCGGCCAGGAGAATCGCAGCTGGTACGTCGAAATCACCTACATCCAGGGCTACACCGGCGCACGCGTCACCACGGGATAGCAGCAATCGGACGTACGAAAGACTTCGACGTCGCTGAGGGGGAACTGCCGCCAAACGTCGCGGGCCGTAGGCTGCCCGAGCCAGATCGATGGCCCGCCGGGCTCAGGTGACCTCGATCTGCAGGAGGGTCCTGTCGTCGCGGAGTACCACCTGAGCCTTGACGACGCCTGGTACGCGGACGGGTTGAACGCCGATGATGCAGCTCTTGCCGTCCGGGGACAGCGCCGGGGGGTGCACTGCCGCGATGCCGGGCCTGGTCGTGAGCCATTCCGTGATGGCGGCGAACTCCGCGCGATCCGCGGTGGTGGCAGGACCGGAGCACCCTGACGTGCACCTGCGGGCGCCGGTGAACGTCACCTCCGCCCGGCTGCCGCCCACCTTCCTCGCCGATGTACGGGTGTAGCCGCTGGGCGCTCCCAGCTTCTCGGCGATGCTCACATTGTTCTCGTAGGTGGAGTCGCCGCCGGTGAGGATCACGAATGCGGACACCGCCACAGCGGCCACGACGGTCACCGCCGCGGCGACCAGCGCCACCCACAGGAGTTTCCCGCGCTGCGCCGCGGGCGAGATCGGCGGCGGCTCGTGGGCGGACCCCTGCGCGGGTGCGCGGCCGGGCGCTGCGGCATCTGCCGGTGGACCGGAACTGAGACGGGCCAGTGTCGCGCGCACCTGATCGGCGGTAAGCCGCTGGGCCGGGTCCTTGCGGAGAAGGCCGCTGATCACTGGTTCCAGGGGACCGGCGCGGACGGCGGGCGCGGGGTCTTCGGTCGCCACGGCGACGAAGACCGCTCCGGTGCTCGTGCCGCCGAACGGGGGACGGCCCTCCGTGGCTGTGTAGAGGGTCGCGCCCAGCGACCACAGGTCGGTGGCGGCGCTCGTCGGGAGGCCCCGCACCTGCTCGGGGGACATGAAGGCGGGGGTCCCCATGATCTCGCCAGAACGGGTGAGGGTCGTCTCGTCCTCAAGGGCGGCGATGCCGAAGTCCGTCAGGACGACCCGGTCGCCTTCCAGGAGCACGTTGGCGGGCTTGACGTCCCGGTGGGTGATGCCCGCTCGGTGCGCCGTACGGAGGGCGTCCAGCATCTGCAGGCCGATTCCCGCCGCCTGCCGCGGTGCGAGGGGCCCTTGGGACTTGAGCAGGTCGTCCAGCGACCCGCCGTGGACCAGCTCCATGACGATCCAGGGGCGCCCGTCATCTCCGGTGACCAGGTCATGGACGGTGACGATGCCGGGATGCTTCAGCCTCGCGCCGGCGCGTGCCTCCCGGTCCAGCCGCGCGACCAACCTCGCGCGCTGGGCGGCGCCCAGCTGCTCGGGAAGCCGGAGCTCCTTGACGGCCACGTCCCGGTCCAGCTGAACGTCGCGCGCGTGCCAGACGGCTCCCATGCCGCCCTGCCCCAGGAGATCCGTCAACCGGTACCGGTGGGCGAGGACCTGGCCCAGATCACTCACGGGCCGACCCTAGCCGTCCCGCTGACGAACAGACAACCGTGTTCATTCGACTGCGCCGCAGGCCCGGCTCACCCGGGGGGGCGCGCCGAAGCGCTGCCTGCGGAAGCCGCTGCGGTTGAAGTGCCGGCGTCCTGTTACCTTCTCCCGCCGGCACTCGTCATGGGTGTGACGACGGAAAACGGTCGCCGCACCGACGAGTGAATCGAGAACGGGATGCTGACCAACATCATGTACGTGACGGTCTACGTCACCGATCAGGACCGAGCGCTGGGGTTCTACACCGAGGGACTCGGCCTGGAGAAGCGGATCGACTTCCCGGGGCCCGACGGACGGTTCCTCACCGTCGGCGTGCCCGACGGCCCGGTACAGATCATCCTGTGGTCGCACGCCGCCGGCGCGGGACGGCGGGGGGGCGGGGGCCGGCATACCGCGCCCGGTCCGCTGATCCTCGAAACCGACGATCTGCGAAAGGACTTCGAGACCATGCGCCGGCGCGGCGTCACCTTCGATGAGCCCGAACCCGAGGACTACCCGTTCGGGGTCCGCATCGAGGCGGTGGACCCGGACGGCAACCGGATCTCGCTCCGGCAGCAGCGGAAGCCGTGACCGCCCGCCCCTCCGGCCTGGTGACCGAGGCGTTCGAAGCCCAGCGGGACCGGCTGGTCGCCGTCGCGTACCGCGTGCTGGGCTCGCACGCCGACGCCGAGGACGTGGTCCAGGAAGCCTGGATGCGCCTCGTCCGCCAGGACGAGGCGACCATCGCCAACCTGGCGGGCTGGCTGACCACCGTGGTCGGCCGGATCAGCCTGGACCTCCTGAGATCTCGCCGCGCCCACCCCGAGACCGCCTACGGGCAAGAGTCCGCGGACCTGGTGGTGACGCCCGCCGACGCCCCCGCGCCGGACGAGCAGGCGGCCCTGGCCGACTCGGTCGGCCTCGCCCTGCTGGTCGTGCTCGACTCGCTCACCCCGAACGAGCGCCTGGCGTTCGTCCTGCACGACATGTTCGCGGTCCCTTTCCACGAAATCGGTCAGATCCTGGGCAAGTCCGCCGACGCCGGCAAGATGATCGCCAGCCGCGCCCGCCGGAAGGTCCAAGCCACGGGCCGGCCGGCGGATCCCGGCCGCGAGCACCGAGAGGTCGTCCAGGCCTTCCGCGCCGCCGCCCTCAGCGGCGACTTCGAAGCGCTCCTGCGCGTCCTGGACCCGGACGTGAAGCTGACCGTCGACACCCCCGACGGCGTGGTCGTCACCCTCGGCGCCACCACGGTCGCCGCCCGCGCCCGGATGTTCTCCGGCGAGGCGGCCCGCCACCGGCCCGTGCTGGTCAACGGCATCCCCGGCCACATGTCCTGGCGCCCCGACGGAGCCCCTCTCTCCGTCATCGCCTTCACCGTCACCGGAGGCCGGATCACCGGTATCCACATCGTCGTCGACCCGGCCAAACTCGCCTCGATCCGTCTGCCCGCCCCGGCCTGAGCCGGTGCCGTCCCGGCATACGCGGGTCATCCCGGGCCGACCGACCGAGTTCCGCGTCCGGCCGTGGCCAGGGTTCTGCAACCTGCCAGGACGGGGTCGCGTCAGTTCCCCAGGCGGCTCAGCACCTGCATGGCCTCGCGCTCTATGCGTGAAAGATCGTGGAGGACGGTGCCTGCCTGGACGAGGCACTGCGCATCGCCCGACTCACCGGCTTTCGTGACCAGCGCTGCGACTTCCGTCCACAGGCAGGCCGCCTCGCCGTACAGCTCGTGGCCGGTGCGCAGGTGGCCGCTGTCGACCAGTTGGGCGCATTCGGCGAGGAAGTCGCGGTAGATGTTACGGAACAGGGCGCCGCCGGTGCCCGCCCTCTCCATCAACAGGGCCGCCTGCGGCAGGTCCCGCTGCGGGTCGTCGGTCCGCTGGAACCAGGTGCGCACCAACGTGCCGGCCTTCTCGATGCCGCGGTGACCGAGGTTGGCGATGGGCGGGTTGAGGAAGGCGTCGGCGCAGGCGGTGATGGCGGGAATGATCTGGCTCTGCGGGGAGGGCAGGCCCCTCGCAGCGGTGAGGGTGAAGGACCGGTGCTTGGCGGTCATCGGGCCGCGCGCGGCCCTGGCCTGGGCGAGGCTCGTCAGACTGGTGGACACCGCGCCGCCCTGCTGGTCGGTGTCCACCAGGTAGGCGTCGTGGTCGTCGTAGCCGTACATGGCGACGACATGACCGCCGAAGTGCACCTTCGACCCGAAGTAGTCCAGGTAGAAGCTGTCGAGCTGCAGCCCGACAGGGTGGCCGTCGTCGATGGAGGCCACCACGTTCTCCCAACCCCTGCGGGGCGAGGTGGTCTCCTGGACCAGGAGTTCCAGCCCGAGTCCGGCGGCCAGGTTCCTGGTGAGGTCGAACGGCTTGACCCGTCCTCCGAGGAAGGGAAAGCCCATGTTCTTGCCGTCCCAGTAGATGAAGGAGAGGCCGGAGCCGAGGCCGAAGAGCATGGGCTCGGACAGATCGAGTCCTTGGTGCCGCAGAAGCACCCCCAGCGCCGTCGTCTCGCAGTGCTGCGCACCGCGGGCATCGATATCTCTTACCGTGGTCATGCCAATGCTCTCTTCGAAGGGATGACCAGCCGGGTCATCAGCACTTCCTGCTGTGCCTCCGCCGGTCCGAGGAGTGGTTCGTCTCGCACGCCATCATCGTGAACCCTCCCACCGAGGGAGAGTCCAACCCCGCACCCCTTGACCCACGACCGCACGTCCGACCAGCCGAACTTCTCACCACCCGAACCGCGATCACAGAGACCTACTTGGCCTTGGGACCACGTGTGGGAGAAGGCCCCAAGCACAGCGATGACGCGGGCCGGGCAACGGCCGGTGAGCGTGGGCGTCGGTGCGCAGGATCCCCGCCGGCAACGACGAGAACCTGAAGCGCCCGCTCACGCTGACCGGGAACTCCCAATACGTCACCGGCACCAGCTACACCAACATCGGCCAGCTCCGCGGCTACGTGCTGTCAGCCGGAGGCAAGGCCGTCGACGATCGACGGCTACGCCTGCCTCACCGATGCCTGGACGCAGAACACCACTGCCTGTGCCACGACCCCCTCCACCGCCGAAGTCGCAGGACCGGCTCCGTACCGCAAGAAGTACAGCTACAACCCGGACGGGAATCGGACCAAGGAAGAGAGCTGGGGGACCGGAACCGCCGGCGGTGTCTGGCAAGGAGACCATGACTACCGCTACGCAGGAGACACCGGCGTAGACCCCACCTACAAAGGACACCAAGGTCACCGACACCGCCCAGGGCGACACCACCTTCGTCTACGCCGCCGACGGCAAGAGGCTCGTCCGCCGCGACAAGTCCGGCACCGTCCTGTACCTGCCGGGCATGGAATTCCGCCTCAGCAACGGAAGCGTCACCGCCACGCGCTACTACTCCCATGCGGCCAGATCGTCGCCATGCGCACCGCCACCGGCATCACCCTCCTGGCGGCCGACCATCAGAACACCGCCCAACTCTCCGTCCCCGCTGCCAACCCGACCAACCTCAGCCAGCGCCGCTACACGCCCTTCGGAGAAGACCGCGGCGGATCCACCGGCATCTGGCCCACCGTCATGGACAAGGGCTTTTCGGCGGCACTAACGACACCACCGGCCTCACCCACCTGGGCGCCCGCGTATACGAACCGGCAACAGGCCGGTTCATCTCCGTCGACCCCCTCCTTGATCCGGCCGACCCCCAGCAGTTGAACGGCTACAGCTACGCCAACAACAACCCTGCGGAGGCGGCTCCTGCGGAGACTACGCACCGACAGGCCTAGAACAAGCGGCCAAAAAATGCCCAGCAGCTTCGTGCCTGGAACTCAGGTTCTGCTCGCTGACGGTAGCTACCGGAACATCGAAGACGTCAAGGTCGGGAACGAGGTCCTGGCAACCGACCCACAAACAGGAAAGACCGAGGCCGAGCCAGTCCTAGCCACGATCACGAGCAAGGGCACCAAGAACCTCGTCCAGATCACCATCGACACCACCGGACTCCGTCCCTTCTGGCCGGCAGACGCGGAGTCAAGAAGCCCGCCAGCCCCCTGCGCCCCAAGAGCGGCGTCGTCATCTCCACCGACGCGCACCGCTTCTGGGTGGCCGGCAGCCTCAACAAGTGGGTGAAAGCCGCCGACCTCAAACCGGGCATGTGGCTCCGCACCAGCGCCGGCACCTACGTCCAGGGTCACCGCCACCAAACACTGGACCACCCACAATCAACGCGTCCACAACCTCACTATCGCCAACTTCCACACGTACTATGTAGAAGCCGGTGACACGCCGGTCCTGGTGCACAACGACGACCTGCCGTGTGTGCCTGGTGTCGGCGATGTGCCATCGAAGGTTGCTAACAGCAATATGACCCACGCAGCAGAACGAGCTGTGCGGCGTCTGGACGAATTTGACGATACCGCATCGGCGAGAAGTGCCCTGCAGGGCCTTGGTAAATCAATTCAAAGAGATGGCGTCCCTGAGGGGACTACCGCAGATACCAAACCTGATCGTGTGCTCGTTCTGTTTGGCGACGATGGTTACGTTGTGTATCGGATCAAGAAAAACGGCAATGCCGTTCTCAAGGCGGTGCTGAATAGGAAGTGAAGGCTTGAGTTTTAAAGAACCGTTCTGGATGCTTCAAACATCGTCAGAATTTTCACTCGTCCGTGAAGTGCTTCGCCGCCGCTTTCCCGATGCATACTCCCTGCTTACGAAAGCCTTGGAGCGTGCTGACCCGTTGGAGATCGTATATCCAGGAAATCCTGGAGAGTATGATGACGTGATAAGGGAGGTCCTTGTGTTGGCGGCACACGTTAATGGTGCTTTGGGTAAGCTCCCCATGGATCAACTCAATGCGATCGTGAGGGATGGCCTGGCGAGGTGCTACAGCGAGATGCCCGACGAGGAGAGAGTTCGCGAAGCCGTTAGGCTGATTGCGGCTGGAGCTACTCGCGGATAGCGGAGTCGTATGTGATTCGTAAATCTGCTGCGGCGAAAAGGCGCGTGTAAGCCTTGTCGTTGTCAGGGGCTAGTGATTGCATGCGGTACTGCGGCATGCCCATGGGATGCTGCTCAGGTAGTCTGCTGGCACAAACCACAGGGCGGGGCCGCGCCCGGAAGGATTCCGATCCGCGACTGTAGGATTTGGAATCCGAAGATCTCCGACGGCTCTGCGCCTCGGCTCGCCTGTGTGCACACCCCGGCACACAAGATCCTTCCGCGCATAACTTCAGGCCTTGCTCTTGGGTCGGCGGAGAGCTGCCGTGTGCGGCACACAAGTGGATTCGACACCATCGCCGTTCAGCCTGGGGAACCGACCGCATCGCGGGATCCTGGAGTTTTTTAGGAAAGGGTTATCAGGATATGGGCGGTGGTAGATTTCTCAGTCGAGATGGCCTTCGCCAGGTTCGTATGACGGATGCGGATCTTGCGCAGGCCGGTGAGTAATCTCCATATCTACCTTCCAGAGGAGCCCGGGTGGCATCTTCCGTAGGCGTTGACAGTGGTGACCCCCACGTCAGGGTGGAATCGATTCGAATTGCCGAGTATAGGTCTGAGGCAGGTGTCTCAACCTGGTGGGAAGAGGGTGCCTATCTGCGGGCTGAGGTCGAGTCCTCGCCTGAACCGACTGTAGTGATATCCGGAAATTCGGCAGGTCTGATTTCTCTGGCTCGGCATCTTCTCACTCTCGCGCAAAACGGCGTCCCAGATGGAAGGCATCTCAATTTCGATACATACTGTGGAGCCTTGACCGAGGATTCTCGCGGATTTCGTCTTGAGATTGAGAAATAGGGCGAGGTGATTTGGTTAAATAACCCTTTGTCGGTTGGCGGGCTGGGAATGCCGAGCCCAAGCCGGGGTTAGTGCTGTGCCCGCGGAGCGGTCAGTGCTGACCGCCTGGTGCGCCGTCGCGAGACCTTGCATCGGATCCGCTGGCGCCAGTGGTCGTTTCTGATTAGTTCCTGCTGCTGACTATGGGGGCTAGAGGTCCCACCCATCCGGCTGGACGACCTGCGCCATGGGCCACGACTCTATTGTTGCGGGCCGGGCATGATCTGCTTTTCGACCTGGTCCCTGATCCGCCGAAGACGCCGCCGTCATCCTCAACGCCCGCACCGAGCCAGACTACCGACGAGACGGCGCACCGGGCCGCGCCGTCCGGTTGCCGGAGGCGTCGAGGCGATGACTCGCACGGATCGCCCTTTGGATTCGCCGCGCAGGTGATGAGACAGCCGTCCGGCACGCCTTCTTCGGTGCTGGCAGAGAAGGCATGCTCACCTTCTTGTGGACGAGAAGGCGGAGACGATCGCGGCCATCCTGACTAGGGCGAGTAGCGGGACGGCGAACCCTCGCTGGGCTGGGCTTTGGTGTTGCGAAGTTGGCGCCCGGCCTGAACGAGACGGGGGCCGTCCTCTTGGGGAGGACGGCCCCTGGTGGTGCTGCGACGGGTCAGACCGTGACGGGTTCGGTGAGTGCGCGGTCCTCGGGGGCGGACTGGTCGGCGGCGCCGCCGCGCAGCGGGGTTTCGCGGATGAACCAGGCGGCGACGATGGCCAGCAGCGTGAACGCGGACGCCCAGAGGAAGACGTTGTGGACACCTGAGGTGACCGCGTGCTCCACGGCGTCGCGCACGTTGACCGGCATCCGCTTGAGCAGCGCCGGAGTGAGCTGGCCGCCGCTGCCGGAGATCGACTCGCCTGCCTGCTCGCCGAGCCGGTCGGTCAGCGCACCGGTCAGGTGGCTGCTGTAGATCGCGCCGAGGATCGACACGCCGAGCGAGCCGCCGATCGTCCGGAACAGGGTGGCCGCGCCGCTGGCCGCGCCCATGTCCTTCATCTCCACGCTGTTCTGCGCGATGAGCATCGTGTTCTGCATCAGGAACCCCATACCGGCGCCCAGCACGAGCATGAACAGCCCGGTGGTCAGCCGGGTGGAGCCCACGGTGAGCTGGGCCAGCAGCAGCATGCCCGCGGTCATGAACACGCCGCCCACGATGGGGTAGACGCGGTAGCGCCCGGTGCGGGTCACCAGCTGTCCGACCGCCATGGTGGTGACGAGCATGCCCATCATCAACGGCAGCAGGAGCAGGCCGCTGTTGGTGGCCGAGGCTCCCTGTACCAGCTGCTGGAACTGCGGCAGGAAGGTCACCGCACCGAACATCGCGAAGCCGACCAGGAAGCCCAGCACCGAGGCCAGAGTGAAGTTACGGCTGCGGAACAGGCTCATCGGCAGGATCGGGGACTCGACACGCAGCTCCCACAGCACGAACAGCGTCAGCAGGACGGCCGCGCCGGCGCCCAGGCCGATGATCGTGGCGGAGGTCCAGGCGTACTCCAGACCGCCCCAGCTGGTCATCAGCGACAGGCAGACGATGCCGCCGGTCAGCAGGGCCGCGCCGGCATAGTCGATGCGGGAGGTGCCGCGGGGACGCTTGGGAAGGTGCATGGTCAGCGCGGTGACCACCAGGGCGAGGGCGCCCAGCGGAAGGTTGACGTAGAAGGCCCACCGCCAGCTGAGGTGGTCGGTGACCAGGCCGCCCAGCAGCGGGCCCCCGATGAACGCCAGCGGCATGACCGCGGCCATCAGCCCCTGGTAGCGCCCGCGCTCGCGGGGCGGCACCAGGTCGCCGATGATGGCCATCGCCCCGACCATCAGGCCACCGGCGCCCAGTCCCTGGAGGCCGCGGAAGGCGATCAGCTGCATCATGCTGTGCGCCATGCCGGCCAGTGCCGACCCGGCCAGGAACAGCACGATGGCGGCCATGAACATGCCCTTGCGGCCGTAGATGTCACCGAGCTTGCCCCAGATCGGCGTCGCCGCGGCGGTGGCGAGCGTGTAGGCGGTGACCACCCAGGACAGGTGCGCCAACCCGCCCAACTCGCCGACGATCGTGGGCATCGCGGTGCCGACCACCATGTTGTCCAGCATGGCGAGCAGCATCCCGATCATCAGCCCGCTCATCACGATGTAGATCTGGCGCTTGCTCTGGGGAGCGGCCCCCGCCCCGCTCTCCGTCTGTGTCGTACTCATCCCGGTCGTCCCTCCATCGTACTTACCTGCCGCCCGGCTAGTTTGCTTACTTGTCGTACGGTAAGCTGGAAACTAGCCGGTCGTCAAGTAAGATTGTTTGGGGAGGACGTGATGACCCGCCGACGAAGCGACACCCGCGAGCAGATCCGCAGGGTCGCCCTGGAGCTGTTCGCCGAGCAGGGCTACGAGAAGACCTCGCTCCGCGAGATCGCCGAACGGCTCGACGTGACCAAGGCGGCGCTGTACTACCACTTCAAGACCAAAGAGGACATCGTCGCCAGCCTCTTCGCGGACTTCCACGCCGAGGCCGAGGAGCTCCTGGAATGGGCGCGCGGGCAGCAGCCCACCCCGGCGTCGCGACGGGAGTTCGTGCGCCGCTATGCCGAGATCATCCAGGGTCCCGGCAAGGAGATGCTCCGCTTCATGCAGCAGAACGAACCGGCGGTCCGGGACCTGAAGGGCGGCGCCGACATGCGCGCGCGCATGCAGTCGTTCGCCGAATTCCTGGTCGACAAGGAGACGAGCCTCCCGGACCAGATCCGCGCCCGCCTGTCCATCCTCACACTGCACATGACCCACTTCGCCATGCGCGACACGGACATCGACGAGAACGAACTGCAGGACGCCGCACTGGAGGTCGCCCTCGACCTCATCCCGGACGAATAGGCACGCAGCACCGTCTTCCCGTCGCTCGGCGAACCGGAACTGGTCAGCCTGACCACCAACCTCATCGCGGCCAGTCACGAGTCGACCGCCAACCTGACAGCCACCGGGGGCTTCACGCTCCTGACGGACGGCGTCTACTCCGAACTGGCCAAGGGCGCCGCGCCGATGGCTGAGGGGCTGGTGGAGGAACTCCTGCGGCATGACACGCCCGCCGCCTACGGCCTGCCGCGTGTGGCGACCGAGGACGTGGACCTTCCCTCGGGGACGGTTCGCAAGGGAGAGACGGTCCTTCCGCTCCTGGCGCGGGCCAACCGGGACCCCGAGGTCTTCCCCGAACCGGCCGCCTTCGACCCGAAGCGTCCCCCCCCGCCAGCACTGCGCACTTCTGCCTGGGCGCCCGACTCGCGGGCCTCGAAGTCACCACAGCGCTGAGCGTCCTGCTCGCCGAGTTCCCGCTCTGGAGCTTGCGATCCCCGCATCCCAGGTGGAATGGCGCAAGAACGCACTCGTCAAAGGACCCAAGAGCCTGCCGGTCCGCTGGTGATTCCGCCGCGGCGCGTCTTGAGTACGCGCTCCTTCGGGCGATGCCGGCGGGTTGTGTCGCCGTGATCCGTCATGGCGGGGAGAGCGCCACGACCTTCCTCTGGGCGGGCGTCCCTCCCGTTGATCGCCACGGACGACTCCGAGCAGGCGGTTGTTGGGCGCCTGTCGTGCGCGCGGTTGTGACCCGCCTCGCCTCGGCGGCGCGAGGACGTTCCCTGACCTGTCACCTGGCGCCCGGGTCCCGGCCGGATCGGGCGGTCCCCGCGTCCAGGAGGGGACGGCGTCCGGCAGGCAGCGCGACCCGCGTCGCGGAGCGCCGTCCAATGGAGCGCGCGCCGAGCGGCTCAGCGCCAGTGCAGTCGAAGGCAACACGCCCCTCGCCTATTAGCAACTATTCCTACTTGTTTACTTGGTATATCCTCCTGTCCATCCGGGGGCGACCGCCGGAGCGGCCGGACATCGGACTTCGCGCAGGATGAAGGAGGACTCATGAGCACGACGGACGGATTCCTCGCCAACGCCGAGCGCTACGCGGCGGGCTTCGGCAAGGGCGACCTGCCCCTGCCGCCCGCCAAGGGGGCGGCGGTGGTCGCGTGCATGGACGCCCGCCTCAACCCCTACGGGCTGCTCGGCCTGTCGGAGGGGGACGCGCACGTCATCCGGAACGCCGGCGGAGTGGTCACCGCGGACGTGCGCCGCAGCCTGGCCATCAGCCAGCGGCTGCTCGGCACCCGCGAGATCGTCCTGGTCCACCACACCGACTGCGGCATGCTCACCTTCACCGACGACGGCTTCAAGGCCGCCGTCCAGGACGAGGTCGGCCTGAAGCCGGACTGGTCGGCCGAGGCTTTCACGGACCTGGACCAGGACGTCCGGCAGTCCATCGGCAGGATCAAGGCCGACCCGTTCATCCCGCACACCGGCGCGGTGCGCGGATTCGTGTACGAGGTCGAGACGGGCCGCCTGCGCGAGGTCAAGCCCCGCTGACCCCGCGGCTCGGCGCGGCGGCGGCCGAGGCCGAACCGCACCGCCGCGCGTCGCTCACCCGGTGACCTGCCCCGACACGAGCCCGGCCGGGCCGGGCGCCAGCCGGGGAATGACGTACTCGCCGACGCGGTATGCCTCCTCGAGGTGGGGCCAGCCGGAGAGGATGAACTCCTCGATCCCCAGGTCGGCATACTCCCGGATCCGTTCCGCCACCTCGTCGTACGATCCGACGAGGGCCGTCCCGGCGCCCTCGCGTACCAGCCCGACGCCGGCCCACAGGCCCGGCGCGACCTCCAGGCTCCGTGCGTCCGTCCCCTTCACCGACCCGCCGTGCAGTGCGGCCATGCGCTGCTGGCCCGTCGAGTCGAAACGGGCGAAGCGCTGCTGCGCGGCCTCGATGCGGGCGGGATCCATGCCGGCCAGCAGGCGTTCGGCCTCCGCCCACGCCTCCGAGGCGGTGTCGCGGGCGATGACGTGCAGGCGGATGCCGAAACGCACATGCCGGCCCTCGGCCGCGGCCAGCGCTCGCAGGCGGGCGGCGCGGGCGGCGATGGCGGCGGGCGGTTCGCCCCACATCAGAGCGACGTCCGCATGCCCGGCCGCGACCTGTTCGGCCGCCGGGGACGCGCCGCCGAAATAGACGTCCGGGATCGGGTCGAGCGGTGCGGTCAGGCCGTCCTCGATCTTGTAGTGCTCGCCGTGGAAGTCGTACCGACGGCCCGTCCAGGTGCGGCGGAGCACGTCGAGGAACTCGGCGGTACGGGCGTAGCGGGCGTCGTGGTCGAGGAAGTCTCCGTACGATCGCTGCTCGACCGGGTCGCCGCCGGTGACGACGTTCAGCAGCAGGCGGCCGCCGGAGATCTCCTGGAAGGCCTGTGCCTGCTGGGCCAGGAGAGTCGGCAGGGTGAAGCCCGGACGGAACGCCACCAGCAGCTTCAGCCGTCCGGTGTGCTGGGCGACCGCCGCGCAGACGATCCACGGGTCCGGGCAGCCCGCGCCGACCGGGGTGAGGGCCGCCTCGAAGCCGGCGTCCTCGGCCGCCCGCGCCACCTGCGCCAGGTAACGCACGCTGCCCGGCCTGCCCGGCGGGCGGTGCGCATCGGTGCTCATGATGGCGGTCCGTACCTCGTGGCCGTCGCCGGTCGTGGGCAGGAACCAGTGCAGACGCATGGCGATCCTTCCTGATGGTGGGGGTTTCAGGCGGCGGCTTCGCGGACGGTGGCGGCGATCTCCTCGCGCAGCGTGAGGAAGTCCTGGTGCGCGTGCGGGTCGTCCTCGCCGGGCAGCGTGGAGGCCCTGTCGAGGACGATCCGTCCAGGGCGCTTGCTGAGGACGATGACGCGGGTGCCGAGGAAGACGGCCTCGTCCACGCTGTGCGTGACGAACAGGACGGTCTTGCCGGTCTGCTGCCAGATGCGGCGCAGCTCTTCCTGCAGCCGCTCCCGGGTGAGGGCGTCCAGCGCGGCGAAGGGCTCGTCCATCAGGAGGATGTCGGGGTCGGGTGCCAGCGCCCGTGCGATGGCCGCGCGTTGCTGCATCCCGCCGGACAGCTCGTACGGCCGCCGCGAGGCCGCGTCGGCGAGGCCGACGAGCCGCAGGAGTTCGTCGGCCCGCCGGTCGCGCCGAGCTCTGGGGGTGCGGGTGGTGCGCAGGCCGAATTCGATGTTGCGGCGCACGCTGAGCCACGGGAAAAGGCGCGGCTGCTGGAAGACGATGCCGCGATCCGGGCCCGGCCCGGTGATCGGCGCGCCGGCCGCGAGGACCTCTCCGGCGGTGGGCTCGGCGAAACCCGCGACCAGCCGCAGCAGGGTGCTCTTGCCGCAGCCGGACGGGCCGACGATGGTCACGAACTGCCCGGCGGGGATGTCGGCGTCGACGTCCCGCAGTGCCTGCACGGTGGCGGGGTCCCGCAGGAGTCCGCGCCCGCCGCCGAACACCAGCGAGACGTTCCGGAGGGAGACCGCGGGATCAGCTTGGGAAGGCATCGCCGAGTTCCTTCGTGGCCAGGCCTTGCTGGAAGACGCTCAAGGCCGGGACCGAGGGGAGCTGGTTCTGCGCCTTGAGGAACTGGGCGGTGCTGTGGAGGGTCTGCGCGAACGCGCCGGGCTTGGCCGCCGTGCCCAGGTACTCCGGTCCCGCCTGCTGCTCGCCGTCCAGCAGGATGAGCTGGTCGATCTGGCGCGCGGCCTCGGCGGGGGGCAGGTTGAGCTGGCGTCCGACGGCGGCGGCCGCGCCGTCCCTGTCGCCGCGGATCAGTTCGACCGCCCGGTCCTGCTGCTGCAGCCAGGTGGTCAGCGCCTTGGGGTACCTGTCGGCGAACTCGGTGCGCACCACGGCGAGGTCGGCGGTCACCTTGCCCTTGGCGGCCAGGTCCTTGCTGGTGATGAGGACCTTGCCGGTCTTCTCCAGCGTGCCGAGCACCGGCGTCCACACGTACGCGGCGTCGATGTCGCCTCGTTGCCAGGCGGCCTGGACGTCCTGCGGCTCCAGGTCAATGATCTTGACGTCGGACTCGGCGAGCCCGGCGTCCCGCAGCGCGGCCAGCAGGCTGTAGTGGGAGGTCGAGGAGAACGGCGTGGCGATCTTCTTGCCCCTGAGCGCGGTGACCGACGTGGCCTCGCGCGCCACGAGCGCCTCGTTCTCGCCGATCACGTCGAAGATCCACGGCACCTTGTACGGGATGTTCAGCGGGGCGGAAAGGCCCTTGGTCACCGGGCTGGACCCGGCCAGCCCGATGTCGAGCGAGCCGGCGATCATCGCGGTGTTCACGTCCCCGCCGGAGTCGAACCTGGACCAGGTGATCTTGGTGTGGGGCAGCGCCTGCTCCAGCCATTTCCGGTCCTTGACCACCAGGTCCCCGTTCGGGATGAGCTGGTAGCCGATCCGCAGCGTCTTCGGAGTGCCGTCGCCGTTGACGCCGCCGGCGGCGGCCTTGCTCGCGCCGGTGCCGGAGGAGCAGGCGGCCAGTCCGAGGCAGAGCGCGGCGAGGACGAGTCCGTAGGTCTTCTTCAAGGTCGTGCCTCTTGCTTCTCTTCGGGTTTCGCAGGGGGTCAGGACTTGCCGCGCCAGGGGACGAGGCGGCGTTCGGCCAGTTGCAGCAGGCCGTCGATGAGCAGGCCGGAGGCGCCGATGGCCAGCAGCCCGAGCACCACGACGTCGGTCTGGTTGTAGCGCTGGGCGTCGCGGATCATGCCGCCGATGCCGGGCACCCCGTTGACCGTCTCGGCGGCGACGACGGTGGTGTAGGCGACGCCGACGGCGACCCGGACGCCGGTGATGACCTCGGGCAGGGCGGAGGGCAGCACGATGTTCAGTGGGATCTGCCACCGGCGTGCCCCGAGGGACCGGGCGGCGAAGACGTAGTCCTCGTGCACCCCGCGCACGGCGTCGGCGGTCGCCACGGCGACCGGTGGCAGGGCGGCGACGAACAGCAGCGTCACCTTGGGCGCCTCGTCGATCCCGAACCAGATGATCAGCAGGCTGAAGTAGGCCAGCGGAGGCAGCGTGCGCACGAACGTCACGAGCGGCCCGAGCAGCGCCCGCACGGTCGGCACCAGGCCGACGACCAGGCCGAGCACGATCCCGCCCGCCACGCCGTACAGGCTTCCCAGCAGGATGCGGCGCAGGCTGACCCCCAGGTGCTCGTACAGCAGGTGGCCGCTGTAACCGCGCACGCCGTCGTGCGTGGTGGAGGTCTGGATCAGCTGATGCCACACCGCGCCGGGCGGCGGGACGAACACCTCCGACCAGATGTGCGCGGCCGCGACGGCCCACCAGACGGCCAGCAGGGCCAGGACCCCGCCGGCTCTGAGTACCAGGGCACGCGCCACCTTCCTCACACCCCACTTTTCAGATCAAACTAGTTGGAAAAGGATGCTATTGGTTGTGTGGTGCCGTGCAAAGAGCCAGTTTCGAGTGATCCTCAGGTACCAGATGCCATGCGGTCCGCCTCCTCGGCGAGCAGCACGATCCCGGCGTCGATCCGCGCGGGGTCGATCGCGCCGAACCCCAGCTTGATCCAGTGCCGGGGCACCGGCGGGGCGAAGAAGAACGTGTCGCCGGGCTCGATGAGCACACCGCGCGACGCGACGCGGGCGGCGAGCTCGCGCGTGTCCAG
The DNA here is from genome assembly GCF_040639875.1 of Actinomadura sp. NPDC023710. NCBI lineage: Bacteria > Bacillati > Actinomycetota > Actinomycetes > Streptosporangiales > Thermomonosporaceae > Actinomadura > Actinomadura sp. NPDC023710. Next base: position 218,514 of record NZ_JBFAGB010000003.1, on the reverse strand, counting down.
CCCGTACGGCCCGCCGATCCAGACGCTGACCCCGCCCGCACGCGGACGCATCGCCCAGTCGGGCAGGTGCCGCCGCACGGCGCCGACCACCTCCTCCCAGCGCAGCCGCAGCGCGTCGCGCAGGTGCCGCACGCCGCGCCGGTACTCGCCGGAGGCGATGAGCAGGCCCAGGGCGCGCTGCTGGTGCCCGGACGGGTGCCGAACGGTGTAACGGCGCAGGTCCCGCAGGTGCTCGATCAGAGCGGGCGGACCGTGCACGAATCCCAGCCGCAGGCCCGGAGCCAGGAACTTCGAGAAGCTGCCGAGGTACACGACCGCCTCGGGGCCAAGCGAGGCGAGCGCCGGGGACGCCCTGCCGACGAAGCGCAGCTCGCTGTCATAGTCGTCCTCGACCACCACGATGTTCCGCTCGTGGGCGAGTGCGACCAGCCGTTGCCTGCGCCGGCCGTTCATCGTGACGTTCGAGGGGTAGTGATGGGTCGGTGTGGTGACGACCATCCCGACGTCCAGGAGCCGCTCGTCGACGATGAGACCGCCGTCGTCCACTTCCCCGGCGACCAGCCTCGCCCCGGCGCGGGCGAGGATGTGCCGGGCGTCCGGATATCCGGGGTTCTCGACCAGGACCCGTGTCCCCGTCCGTACCAGGGCGGTGGCGACCAGGTGCAGCGCCTGCTGGGAACCGATGGTGACCAGAACCCGGTCGGGGGTCGCGGCGACGCCCCTGCCGGCGAGGATCTGCTTGCAGATCATCTCGACCAGCAGCGGATCGTCGGCGTCGATGCCGTCCTGAAGGCTGTGGCGCCGGTGCTCGGGCCGCAGCGCCTCCTTGAGGCAACGCAGCCACGCACGCTCGGGGAACGTCTCGGGCGGCAGGTGCCCGGTGACGAACGGATACCGGTAACCGTCCCAATCCACCGGTTTGCGGATGTGCGGCAGTTCCGCGAAACCCGGCGGCGGGGCCAGCCGGTCCAGCCAGCGAGGCGCCGCCGGTACCGCCGGACGGGCCGCCGGGCGTACGGCCATCTCATCGTTGACGACGTAGCCCGACCGGGCCTGCGCGATCACGAAGCCGTCGGTGACCAGCTCCTGGTACGCCTGGTTGACGGTATTGCGCGACACGCCCAGCTCGACGGCCAGTTCGCGGGAGGACGGCAGCCGCCCGTCCTCGAACCGCCCGGCGAGGATCGCCTCCTCAAGCCCGCGCCGCACCCGTCGATAGAGCGGCTCTTCCACTCCGCCGTCCGAAACCGGAAACAACCCCACACCGCGTCAGCCTAAAGGCCGACCGCTCGCGCGCCGCCCGACGCCAACACAAAGGGAACCGCCGCAACCTGGCCGGCAGCATCCTGGAACCCGCTCCCGCACCGGCAGGAGCGAACCACCGGCCCAGGGCCACGGCCCCAAGAGCGTGCCGCGCCCGGCAGGATTCGAACCCGCGAGCTTCGGATGTGGGAGGAGGCCGGCGCGCTCAGGATCGCCTGCCGCTCGGCCGTTGCTCAGGGCCGGTCGGGGCCGCGGTAGGGCAGCGTCTGGCTGTAGACGACGTTGGTGGTCGTGCTGCCGAAGCCGGCCAACTCGTCCATCACGTGCTCCAGATGCGCCATGGAGGTCGCGGCCACCTTCAGCGTGTAGCAATCGTCTCCGGTGGTGCGCAGGCACTCCAGGATCTCCCGGCGCTCGACGAGCACCCGGCGCAACGGCTGGTGATGGTTGCCGGGATACTTCAACCGGACCAGGGCCAGGACGGGGTAGCCGACCTTGGCCAGGTCGACGGTCGCCTGGTAACCGGTGATGACGCCCTGCGCCTCCAACTGCCGCACCCGTTCGGTGGTGGCCGACGCGCTGAGGTTCACGCGCCGTCCCAGCTCGCTGAGGGAGATCCGCGCGTCCTGTTGCAGCTGGTCGATGATCGCCCAATCGACGGCATCGAGATTCGCGGTCATTCCGCGACTTTACCGGCAGATTCACGAAAAATCGCCAATATCACCGGTAACAGTCGGTTTCGGACTGATCGCTCGCCGGGATAGCCTCACGTTATGCAACTCGGCGTCAACGTACCGAACTTCGGGCCTGGAACCGATCCCGGCGTCCTGCGCGAGTGGGCCGGGGTCGTGGAGGGGCTCGGATTCGACCTCCTCATGGTGTCGGACCACGTGGCCATCACCCCGGACGTGGCCGAGCAGTACCCGGAGCCGTTCTACGAGCCGTTCACCACGCTGTCCTGGATGGCCGGCATCACCACCAGGGTGCGGTTGGGCACGACCGTGCTGATATTGCCCTACCGGCATCCGCTTCTGGTGGCGCGCATGGCCGGCAACCTGAACCAACTGAGCGGCGGCAGGCTCGTGCTCGGCGTGGGCGTCGGCTGGGCACGCCAGGAGTTCGAGGCGCTCGACGTGCCGTTCGCCGAGCGCGGCAGGCTCATGGACGAATACCTGACGGTCCTGAGCGACGCCTGGCCTGCGGGCAGCGGGGAAGACGAGCCCGAGGTGCCCATCTGGGTCGGCGGGAACAGCGCCGTGGCGATCCGGCGGGCCATCCGCTTCGGCCACCCCTGGCATCCGCTGCGGAGGACCCTTCCGTGGCTTCGCTCGGCCCTGGCGGAACACTCGCCGCCCGCGTTCGTGCCCCGCATCGTGCTGCAACTGACCGCCAAGCCCGTCGAAGACGGTGGGCGGCTCGCCGGTGTCGGCACCATCGACCAGGTCCTCGACGACCTCGACCAGCTTCGCTCGCTGGGTGCCGAGACCGTCGTGCTCGACCCCTTCAGCGGTGATCCGGAAGAAACACGCCGGCCCATGGAGGCATGGAAGGCGCTCACCGCCGTGGCCACACACTGGAGAACAAGGTCATGATCACCCCTGCCGACGAAGAATTCCTGCGGCGTGCGATAGCCATCGCGGCCCACGCCGTCACCTCGGGCGACGCGCCGTACGGCTCCCTCCTGGTGGGCCCGGACGAGACGGTCCTCGTCGAGGCGCACAACACGGTGCAACGCGACAACGACATCAGCGCCCACCCGGAACTGAAGCTGGCCCGCTGGGCGGCCCGCGAGCTCGACTCGCGCACCGCGGCGGGCACCACCATGTACACCAGCTGCCAGCCCTGCGGCATGTGCACCGGCGGCATCGCCCGCTCGGGGCTCGGCCGGGTCGTCTACGCCCTCGCCACCGAGCAGCTCATCGAACTCAACCCGTCAGGGACCTGGCCGACAGTGCCGCAGGACGGGCCGGCCTTGTTCGATCAGGCACGCGTCCCCATCGACGACTTCTACCGGCTCGGCTCCGCCGGTGTGCAGGCACCGTCCGCTCAAGAGTGAGGCGATAGCGGTTACGAGGCCGCTCACGACCTGGCGCGCTTCAAGCAGATGAGACGTTGCCACGCCGCTGGCGCATGCGGGGCTTCGACGGCTTCCACGGCCGCGCGCTGTACCAGCGGCGTAGCCGCTGTTCTTCCCCCACCTTCCAGGCCGATCCGCTACTGCCAGAGGTAGTCATAGCGGGCCGGTGCCTGGCCAACCTGAACCTTCCCGTCTCTGATCTGCCATTCGGTCTGGTGCCCCTCCTCGTGGAGGACGAGGAAGAGCCCACATACGCGGTCGTTGTCCTCGTCGGTGGCGGGGAGGGCGGCGATCTCTCGGATCTGATCGAGGACGTCATCGGAGTACTGGGAGCGAACGGCTCGGGCATAGCAGGCCGCGTCGAGCCAGCCGCCTTCTGGGAAGGCCCATCCTGCAGGCTCTCCGCGGTGGATGATGTGCTCTGCTTCGGCCTTCTGCCCGTAGAACTCCAGCCAGCCTCGTATGTAGACCCATGTGCTCATGCGCCCATGATGTCGGGCAGCGGAGCGGATCCCGTGACCGCCGGCGGACGGCGGCCGGTGCGGAGGTGTCGCGATGCGCGGCCGCCCGGCGACCGGCGCCCCCACCGCACACTCCGGGCGACCCGGCGCGCGTATGACCTGCGGAAACGCGGACCGAGTCATTCCGCTTATATTCCGGGAGCACTGCCGCGCGGCTGCGTTCGATGGCATCTGGCTGCAACCGGCGCGACGACGGCGAGAGATGTTCTCGCAGGTCAGTTACTTGAAGGGTAGTTGTCACTCTCGGTGGCGGCCAGTGATCGTCGGCGTGAGCGACTCGGCACAGACGTGCAGGTCACAAGGTCGGGTTGCCGAAGGACGAGTGATGTTGATCATAATTTGTTGATCGTTCTGGCTCTTCCGTGCCGCGATCGGTCACGTTACGTTAAAGCGACTTTATTGGGGCTTTATGTGGGCGGGAGACTTCTGTGGCCTTTTGGGGTCGTTTTCGGGCGCAAAAGTCCAGGTCACATCACGTGCGAAGTCGGCCGTTCACTGTAGCCGGTGCGGCTACGGCGCTCGCTCTGTCGCTGCCGTTGTCCCTGGTGCCGTTTCCTGGAGTCGCCGCCCCCCTTTCCGAGGCTCAGGTGAAGGAGGCGCCGCAGGCAGCGCCCTCTCAGCATGAGGCGGTGATGGCTGCGCTGAAGACCAAGCGACCCGTCACCGTCACCTCGATGACCGGCCCGCAACGCGAGGTGCGTGCGCTGCCGGATGGCCGCTTGGAAGCGACGGTGAGCGCCCGACCTGTCCGCACCCTGCGTGACGGGAAGTGGGTGCCGATCGATACCAAGCTGCGGCGTCGCGCCGATGGCCTGCTCGCTCCAGGTGCGACAACCGTCGGTTTGGCGTTTTCCGCTGGAGGCGGCGGCCCGTTGGTGACGATGAGCCGAGCCGGGCGCACCATGTCCCTGGCCTGGCCGCATGGCCCACTGCCGGCGCCGGTCGTGGACGGTGAATCAGCGACCTATCAGAATGTTTTCCAGGACGTGGACTTGGTAGTGCGGGCCAAGCCCAGTGGGTTCAGTCACGTTCTGGTTGTCAAGACCCCCGCGGCTGCACGGGACCCGAAGCTGGCCACGGTTCAGATGGGCTTGAAAGCCGACCGGATGAAGGTCGAGGCCGACAAGGCCGGTGGTCTTCGGATGGTGGATCAGGCGGCGGGCGGGACGGTCTTCAAGGCCGCCGAGCCCGGCAACCTCAAGCCCGAGGACGAGACGCCGTATGTCCGCGGCGGTGTGCTGAACCGGATCGAGTACGGGCGGCGTTTTCGGTCAAAGCAAGGCAGGTCTTGAGCAGCGGATTCGTGAAGTAGTCGATTTCTACGACATGAATGGCAGGCCGCCTGCGATGACTCATCAAGGAAGGAGGAGTGGTCGCCCAGTTGGAGAATACGGGAACGGCAATGGACGGCTTCCGACTCGACCTCTCGGATACTATACTGAGAGTGACGTAGGCCTTCTGGCATAGGGACCGGAGGTCGCGGGACTGAGCGTCTAGTATTTGGGAGGAACGGAGAAGTTCAATATACCTCCAGTCATTATGATAACTTTCTCCGACTTCGGTGAATGAAAATCAATCGCGGGAAGAGTAGACTTGCGTTGGTATCCCATCTCCAAAATGATCAGAGGGGTCTCCCGTCCTCCGTACCTGCTTCAGAGTCAGGATAGGGAGAACGTAGAGGAAATTTTGAAAGGGCGAGGTTTTCAGGTAACCTCTGTCGAGGTCGGTGAACTGCGTTCAGAGCGTGACGCTTCACTGGCAGTTGCGCGGGCCCTGGACTATCCGGATTCAATTGGAGGGTCTTGGGACGGATTCTTCGACCTACTGGTCACTGAGTTCCAGTCTCGACCCAGGTCTCTTGCTGTGAGCATGCTGGGGGCGGATTCGTTTGCGCGGCGTGATCTGAGGCTCTTTGTGGCCGTGTCATGGCAGCTTCTCAGTGCTACGGAGACTGTCGAATCTCAGGGTAAAGGAAACTGGCAGCTCGAGTTCATTTATTGGGGCGATTGGGGCAATTGCCGACCCATTTCGGGCTGCAGTTGCGGGTCTAGTCTAGACGAGTGATTCTTAATGGTCGTATGCGGTCAGTGATCGGGTGATGGGTTGGCCGGTGCGGTGGTTGTGCCAGATCGCGGCGGTCATGGCCAAGATACAGCCGCAGCCCCCAGAAGATCGGGAGTGGGAGCGGCAGTAGCCGTAGTCGGCCCATCCGGCCAGGTCTGAGCGCTGCGCCGTGGACCGGGAGCGTCCGCATTCCGCGGGGGTGGAGTCGGTGATCCACACGCTGTCGTGCCAAAGGTCGGTGTCGGCCGCCAGCGTGCATATGGTGCGTTTGATCTGCGGCAGCCCGGCCCGCAGCCGCTTGTTGTAGCCGGGTTGCTGCGGCACGAAGGGGAACAGATGCCCCAGGTGGGTGCGCACGTGCCGCAGCCAGCGTGCTTCGTAGGTGTGGCCGGGCATGGCCTGCATCACCGCCAGGCAGATCAGCTCGGCATGGCTGAGCCGGGGCGGGCGTCCGGGCAGCCGGAGGGTTCCGGCGGCGTCGTCGTCGATCTTGACTGCAGTGCGATCACGAGGGTGTCCAGGTCGGTCTTCACATATTGATCTTGGACACCCTCTTCGCATGCCGGGACGGGTCGACCACATCGTGATCATTAGGAATCACTCGTCTAGCGGATCGGCCCACCGGCCAGATCATCCGCCGCTACGAACGCGACCGGCCCGGTCGAACTGGTGTACGTGGATGTCAAGAATCTCGGCCGCATCCCCGACGGCGGCGGTTGGCGCGCCTGCCCTGACCGGCGCCGCGCCACCGGGTTCGACTACAAGCAGCACCTGGTCCGGACCGGTGAACCGCACCCGTGCCCCGTCCAATTGGCGCTCCAGCACCGTAATCTGATACCGCAGCACCAAGATCTCAGCGTCCTTCTCCCGATCGGTCACCGGAAGCAGACGCAGCACCACGAACGCGTTCGCCGCGGTCAAGTAAGCCAGCCACAACAACTCAACCACCCATCATCCCGGGGCGAGGGCAGTGTCGTGACGGTTCCCGACCTGTGACGCCACCCGCCGGACATTACGGCTCTCACCTGCGCGGACGTACTTTTCGGCAGGCACAGCGTGTTATCGCCGTTGGCGGTCTCGATGGGGGAGGCCGCAGGTCAGGAAGGGTAGGTCCAGGTGGTGCTGGTGCCCTTGTACTCGGTGACGCTGATCGGCCGGATGCTCTCGCGCATAGGGCGGCGTAGATGGGCCCGTACAGGTGGTCGACCTCATGGTTGACCAGGCGGGCCACGGCGTCGGTGAACACGGTGACGGCGCGGACGCCGTCCAAGCCCGTGTGCTCGACCTCCAGCCGGCGTGGGCGGGGCACCGTTCCGCGTGGCTACGCAGTGGCCGCTCGGGGTGATCTCGCTCGGAGCGAGTAGAGGATCGGGAGGTAGGTGTCGCTGAACGGGAACCGACGGGTACCGTCCGGTCCTTCGGGCAGGATGCGACTTCCGGGGAATTCGGCCTCGGTGTGCTCGCCGAGCCGGTCGATGATCAGTCCCGATCCGGCGGCCGCTGTCACGATCTCGCCCACCGAGTGAGGGTATTGGACCACCTCTTGTGCGGTCATCGGCAGGTCCGGGTCCGCATATGTGTTCGTGACGACCTCACGCTGGGGCTCTCCTCCGCCATAGGGCCAGTCGGCCACGAGCGGCTCGTAGCTGGCGAGGGTCTGGTAGGCGGGGTGCAGGTCGACCAGCACCAGCCTTCCACCTGGCCGCAGCGCCATCTCCGCACCGCGCATCCACGCGTCAAGGTCGCTGATCCAGCACAGCACCCCGTAGGTGGCGATCACGAGGTCGAACCTGCTTGCCAGGCCGGACGGTAGGTTCTGCGTGTCCGCCTCGACGAAATCGGCGGTCAGCCCGGCGAGCTTGGCCAGCTCGCGTGCCCGGACGATCGCCGTCGATGAGAAATCGACCCCGGTGACCCTGGCCCCCAGACGGGCCCAGTTGAGTGTGTCCATGCCGAAGTGGCACTGCAGATGCAGCACATCCTGGCCGGTCACATCACCGGCCAGCTCCAGCTCGATCCCGTAGAGCGTCTGCCGACCCGCCAGGAACGAATCGACGTCGTAGAGCATGTCGTTGGGGGTCGTGCCATGCGCCTGGGCGCGGGCGTCCCAGAGGGCACGGTTCGCGGCGACCTCGTCGTCGGGAAAGTTTCCGTTCATGCCCGCAGTGTGGCAGGCCGATTCGAGCGAGCGCCGACACCTGGTGGGTGTTGAGAATCGATGGCGGTCTCAGTGGATCAATGGATCGACCTGGCCGCAAAGGTCAGCGTAAACCTCGTTGGGTGTTCGGTAGCCGTGGATTCTGCGAGGCCGGTGGTTGAGGTCGGCGGCGATGGCGTCCAGGTCTGCTTGGGTGAATGTGCGCAGGTCGCGGTTCTTGGGCAGGTACTGGCGCAGGAGGCCGTTGGTGTTTTCGTTGGTCCCTCTCTGCCAGGGGCTGCGACGTTTGCAGAAGTAGACGGGCATGGCGGTGTCGGCGGTGAAGCGGGCGTGTTCGGCCATCTCGCGGCCGCGGTCTCAGGTCAGCGTTCGCCGCAGGTGGGGTTCGATCTGCAGGGCGGCGCGGGTGAGATGCGGCCGGACTTGGTGGGCTTTGATGCCGTCGGGGAGCGCGACGAGGCAGACCAGGCGGCTGGTGCGTTCCACCAGCGTGGCAATGGCTGAGGGCCGGGTTCCCATCACCAGATCGCCTTCCCAGTGGCCACCGGTCTTGCGGTCGTCGGCCTCGGCGGGACGTTGGCTGATCGGCAGCATGTCGCGGATGCGGCCGCGGCCGCTGGGCTGGCGGGCCTTACGCGGGAGACGCATCAGGCGGCCGGTGCGCAGTTGACGGGACAACTGGCGGTTGATGGCGCGGCGTCTGGGGTCGAACAACGCCAGGTAGATGGTCTCGTGGGAGATCCACATGGTGGGGTCGTCGGGCGAGTCCAGGCGCAGTCGGCCGCTGATCTGCTGTGGTGACCAGCGTCGTGCAAGCAGTTCTTCGACCATGAATCGCAGATCCGGGCGCTCTGCCAGCTTCGCCTTCTTGGGGCGACGGCCTCGTTGCCCGGCGGCTGCATCGGCTGTGCCGGCGCGGTAGGCCTCACGGCCGCCGTCACGCGCGATCTCCCGGGACACCGTCGAGGCCGGACGGCCCAGCCCGCGGGCGATGGCTCTGCCGGTCACACCTACGCCAACGACTCCACAGCTCCTCCTGCCGAGCCGTCGAGAACCCGTAGTCCCGCACTCGCACCTCCGAAACGATCAAGATCATTTTCGGTGATGCACTGACCCCTTGAACCCAAGATCGTTTTACGACAGGTGATCAGCCAGGCCGTCCGGCAGGCCCGCAGGGTTCCGTCCAGTCGTTTCGATGAAGTCGATCGTGCCGCCCGTGAACCGGGCGGGGCCGACGTGCTGTGGCGGACTCAGATGTCAGAACTCTCCGAATGCCTCTGGTTTGGTGGCGACCAGATGATCGACACGATCTGGAGTGCCGCTGTTGCGATGTGTTGGTCGCCGTCGATGCGGGAGTGCTCGGCCGCGTGCTCGGGGGTGATGCCGCGGGTGCACAGACGCCAGGTGGTGTCGGCGTCGAGTTCGAGTCGCGCGGTGGGCTGGGGGTGCGGTTGATGGTGCAGCCGCCAGCGGTCGGGTCCGCGGGTGCAGGTCCAGTCTCCGCCGCCGGGTCCGGTCACGCTCATCTGGAGGGTGGCGCCTTGCGGGGCGGTCACATCGCGCAGGGTGTGCGGCAGGCCCCGCATGAAGGTGTCGATGACGGGGCCAAGGTAGTGCGGGGCGGTGAGTCCGCTCCGGCCGGTGGCGTCGCAGATCTGCTGCTGGTGGGTCCAGTACTCGGTGTATTCACGGGCGACGTCCAGCCAGTAGGGATGTGGGCCGTGGCCGGCCCAGCGCACCGGTCCACCGAGTTCGTCCAGGTTGACGGTCTGCCAGAACTCCACGATCTGGTTCCCGATGGTCGACAGGAGCTCGATGAGCATCGGCGGGCTGATGCGACGGGCCGCGGTCACCCACTCGGCGTTGATCCGGTCGAGGAAGGCGGAGAACGCTTCGCCGTCTTGCGGATGCAGTACGTGGAAGCCGTCGCGGTGCATGGACAGGCGTCCGATGTGGTCGCCGAGCACATGCGCGGCGACATCTTTGACGCTCCATCCGGGGCAGATCGTCGGCTTGGCCCACTCGTCGGCGTCGAGTCGGCGCAGCAGGTCGATGAACGCGACCTGTTGCTCGGCGAGCACGGGCCGGACGTCGATGGGCGTTCCCAACCAGGAGGTGTCGGTCATCGTGTCCTCTCAGTGTTCTGCGCTGCTGGTCCAGTCTCCGGCGCAGGCGCGTTGCCAGGCGACGGCGATGTGGATGCCGAGCATCCGGGCGAGCACTGCGGCGGGCTGTTCGGTGAAGATGTCGACCACGAACGCGATGTAGATCACGCCGGCCCAGGTGGTCACGTGGGTGAAGTCGGCGACCCAGCGGCGGTTCGGGCTGCCGGCGGTGAAGTCGCGGCGCAGCAGGTCGGTGGCCCGCTCATGCCCGTCGTCACGGATGGTGGTGCGGACCCTGCGGCCGCGGCGGGCACCGTGCAGGCCCCGCTCGCGCATCAATCGCTCGACCGTGCAGCGCGACACGACATGGCCCTCGCGCTGAAGCTGCCGCCAGATCTTGCGGGCGCCGTACACCCGGTAGTTGTCGGTGTAGATGCGGGTGATCTCGGTCTTGAGCCATGCGTCCCGCTCGGCTCGGGCCGAGGCCGGACGTGGCTTGGCGGCGTAGTAGGTGGACGGTGCGATCTTGGTGCCGTGCGCAGACAGCACCCGGCAGATCGGCTCGACCCCGAACACCTTGCGGAACGCGTCGATGAACGCGATCAGTACCTGTGTGGCCGGTCGAGCTCGGCCGCGACGAAACCCGCAGCTGCCTTGAGGATCTCGTTCGCCCGCCGCGGCTCGGCGTTCTCCCGCTTGAGCCGCTTGAGCTCCGCTCGTTCCTCGGTCGTGGTCCCCGGCCGGGCGCCGGCGTCGACCTCGGTCCGACGCACCCAGCTGCGCACCGTCTCGGTCGAGGTGACTCCCAGCTCGGCTGCGACGGCCTTCATCGCCGACCACTCACTGGGGTAGTCCGGGCGGACCTCGGCCACCATGCGGACCGCGCGCCTGCGCAGCTCAGGGGGATAGGGGACGGACGTGCCATGACTCGATCCAGGGAAACGAGCCTCCATCCGACCCGGGCGCTTCACCGTTCACCGACCCAGCGCAAGTCTCCGGCCTGTACGCCGATCGCCACAGAGTCGACCGGCGCAGCAACGCGCTGCTGAACGCCAAGACGCACGGCCTGCACGTCGGCGAAACCGCAGCCGACACGATCGGCTACTTGACCATGCAGCCCGCGCCTGCGGGTCCCGGTGGGCGGCGCGTCTTCAAACTGGGTGTCTGTTCCTACGGGCCGTTCGGCGACCAGGTCGCGGCCGGCCTCGCCAGCCGGATACACCGATGGGAACAAGAGAGCCGCTCCGGCGGCGACATCTGGATCGAGGTTCACCCGGCCGGGACCACGCCCCGAGGCGAAGGGCTTCTCATTGCCGAAAAGCAGCACGCCCGTGTCATCGTCCGAACCACTCGAACGGGCCCTGACCGCCAAGTGCCTGACGGCGACTCGCAAGATCCATTTTGAGGCGGCGTGCAACGGCCTGATGTTCCGCGATCCGGCTGAGGGCGCCGCCTCGCTCAGGGGGTTGCGCGGGCAAAGCCGCAGGGCGGCCCCAGGAGACTCCGGAGCCCTGCTCGATCCATGACACAGCAGCCAGGCGCAAGTGCACCCGATTTGCCAAGATCTGCGGAATCCCCCGCCTCCACGGCCTGGACACGAAATGTGGAACACCAGCTCACTGACCGCCTTGGTAGACAGTCATACGCGGAATCTGCACATGGCCAGGTGCCGGAGGAGACCAGGCCTGTGCCGGTCAGAAGCCCTCTGCGGTCACCATCGGACCGCCGCGCAGGTAGTTCAACAGTGCTGCCCCGGTTGTCGACACGAACTCCACCGGTACTTTGTCGACCGGGTGCCAGGCCACCTGGGAGTGCTTGTTCGGCTCGGCGTTCACCGGGTCGCCTTCCCAGCGGTGGGCGACGAACACGACGCTGAGGAAGCCGTTGGGCGCCTCCACTCCCCACCCGCCATGGATGATGCCCGCAGCCTTCAGATCGGAGGGATCGACGACCAGCCGGCTCCTCTTTCAGTTCCCGGGCTGCGGTGGCGGTCGCGACTTCGCTCCGAACGGCCCGGTGCCAGCTGCTTCACCGATCAGTAGTCCTTCGCCACGTCGTCAGTTCTGGTAGCCCCTCGCCAACCGCGGAAGGATTGACGACCATGACCGACGCAAGGCTGCTGGGCGCCGACAAGGCCGCGTTCATCGCGGCTGCCCGCTCGAATGACACGGTACAGTTCGCGCTCATCACGGAGCGCTACCGGCGTGAGCTGCAGGTGCACTGCTACCGGATGCTCGCGAACTACGAGGACGCTCAGGACATGACGCAGGAGACGTTCCTGCGGGCGTGGAACAAGCGGGAGTCGTTCAAGGGCCACGCCGCGCTGCGGACCTGGCTGTACCGGATCGCGACGAACGCCTGCCTCGACTTCCTGGACAAGCGCAACGACCGCACACCCGTGCCTGCCGAGCTGCCGGACGCGGGCTCGGAAGTGCGCTACCTGCAGCCCTACCCGGACCGGATGCTCCCGGAGGACCCGCAGGAATCGGTGGTGGCGCGGGAGACGATCGAGCTGGCGTTCATCGTCGCCGTCCAGCACCTGCCGCCGCGGCAGCGGGCGGTGTTCATCCTGCGCGACGTCCTCGGCTGGCCGGCGTCGAAGGCCGCCGGTGCCCTCGAACTGACCGTCGCATCGGTGACCAGCGCACTGCAGCGGGCGCGCGTGACGATGCGCGAACAGCTGCCCGACCGCCGCCTCGACTGGCGGAGCCCCGCCACGCACGAGCTGTCGAATGACGAGCGCGGCGTGGTGAAGTCGTACATCGACGCCCACGAGCGCAACGACCTCGACGGGCTGACGGCCCTGCTGCGCGACGACCTGCGCTTCGCGATGCTGCCCGAGCCGGACACCTTGACCGTCACGGCCAGGGACGCGGTGGACGGCTGGGTCTCCGGCGGGCTCTTCCAGCGCGGCCACGACGACTGGCGCTGCATCGCCACGACGGTCAACCGCATGCCTGCCGCCGTGCTGTACCTCCGCGCCCCCGGCGACACGGAATACCGTTTGCTGAACATCGCGGTCCTGCACATCGTCGACGGGAAGATCGCCGAGCTCACCGGATTCGACGCCACCGACAAACCATGGCTGAGCCTGCCCGCGACGCTGTGATCAGACGAGTCCCCACCGCCGACGAGTCCAGCGCACGGGCCGGCGTCATCGAAGTCACCGCGGAACGAGCACCGCGACCAGCTGAACAGCAACGCGGCAGGGCGAACACCACCGCCCCGCCGGCGTTGCCGGCGGGGCGTCTTCACGCCCGAAGAACGCCGTCACGATCAACGATCGCCGTCGTCCTCATCTTCAGCGAGTCGGTCAACAGCTCTCCTCGGAACGCACGGAAGGGCCCGGGGAAGGGTTCCCTCATAGCCGAGGGCCACGGTGAGCACGCCGGGAAGGACTTCGACCCGGCCTTACGAGCCGAGCATTCGGCCCGTGCTCATCGCCTCGTCTCGTATCGGGTCAGCACCACGCCGCCGGGAAATGTCCGCGTCTCGACCAGGCTCAGGCTCACCCAGCTGTCCAGCGTGGTGAAGAACGGCGTGCCGCCGCCCACCAGGACCGGGTGGGTGACGATCGCGTACTCGTCGATCAGCCCGGCCCGCATGGGCGCCGCGGCGAGTGCGGCACCGGAAATGTCCATGGGGCCGCCGTCCTCGGCCTTGAGCCGGGTGATCTCGGTGACCGCGTCGCCGGTGACCAGGCGGGTGTTCCAGTCGACCTTGTCGATCGTGGAGGAGAACACCACCTTCGGCATGTCCCGCCAGCGGCCGGCGAACTCGATCTGTGCCGGTGTGGCGCCGGGCTGCTGGTCGGCGGTCGGCCAGTGGGGGCTCATCGTCTCCCACAATCTGCGCCCGTACAGCGCCAGGCCGGTCGCTGCCACCCGGTCGGACCACCACTGGAACAGCTCGTCGCTCGGCGCGCTCCAGCCGAGGTCGTCGCCGGGCGCGGCGATGAAGCCGTCCAGGCTCAAATTCATGCCGTAGGTCAGTTTCCGCATCGTGCCAGCCTCCTGTGAGTCGATCTCACACGTACAGACGGGCGCGGCGCGGAAACCTAATCGGTGCGCGATCTGCGTCCGCAGGTGGTCCTCGCGTTCCGGACTCAGCACGGCGAACTCGGCGGACTCGAGCGCCACCGACCGGATCTCGATTTCACCCTCGCAAACGCCTGTCACACAGCTACAGCGCCGGGCCCTCTTGCCGCGCAGGAGATCGCCAAGCTGTCCCCCGAAGCCAATCAGGGACTGTACGGTTTTCGGCTCTGTCGCTCCTGGACAGACCCGACGCTGGGGTTGTCGTCGATCACCATCGCCTCCGACACCTACACCAGTGTCCTGCCCGACCTGGTCCGCCAATCTGCCGAGGCCGCCGCCGTCATCCTCAACGCCCGCACCCAACCCGACCGAACGGCAGCACCCGGCCGTGTCGTCCACTTGCCGGAGGCGTCACGCCGGTGACCGGCATGTGTTGACCATCGGGTTCTTGACGTTGGTGTCCGCCCCCCGAGCCGTTCTGGGGGCGGACACCAACGCTCGTGCGGTGGGGCAGGGGCAGGCGGCGGGTAGAGGCCGGCACCGCCTGCGCCGGGGGCGTTCCAGCGGCCGCTGGGTGGTTGTGTCCGGAGCGGCGGTGGACGGGTGATCGCGGCGATGCGCGAGGGGTGCGGCGACAGGTCCGCGACTGCCGAGCGAACATCGAGCGAACACGGGGGCGAAGCGGGACATTATTTTGGGATCTTGGCAGTGGTAATACCGCAGGTCAGGCTGTTGCGCGCCCGGCAGGATTCGAACCCGCGACCGTCGGATTAGAAGTCCGAGGTTCTCCGGCGACCCCGCGCCCCGGCCCACCTGCGCACACTCCTCGGCAGCTCGTCACCGCACACAAGATCATTCCGCGCATACTCCGGATCTTGCTCCTGGTCCTACGGGGGAGTCCCGTCCCCGTGTGCGGCACACGGGTAGATTGGCATCATGACCGCTCAGCCCGAGGAACCGGCCGCTTCGCGGGATCCCGGAGAGGACCCGGCTGCGATCTTCGATGCGCTCCCGCCGTCGCATCGCGACCAGTTCCGGGCCGAGTACGACGAGGCGCTCGACGCCGCGCACGACCTGGCGCGCTTCAAGCAGGTACAGACGTTGCTGCGCCGCTGGCGCCTGCGGGCCATCGCCTACGCCCGTCCCGGCTACGAAGAGGCTGTGCAAGACGCCCTGCAAGGCCGGGAAGACACCTTCGTCCGCTACACCCCGCCGGGCTGGGAAGGCCAGGTGTGACGTACCGCTTCGACGGCTTCCACGGCCGTGCGCTGTACGAGTTGAACGGACTCCCCGAGGAGGTTCGCAATGGGCCGCTCCTCGAACGCCTCCTCCAGCTCCTCGAAGCTCCATGGGACGCGGTACCGGAGCGGGCAGATCAGACAGCGGTCCGGCACGCCTTCTTCGGTGCCGGCGGCGAAGGCATGCTCACGCTCCTGGTGGACGAGCAGACAGAGACGCTGCGCATCCTCGACATCCTCTGGTTGGGGTAGCGGCGTAGCCGCTGTTCTTCCCCCACCTTCCTTCCCCCGACCCGTCGAGACCTGTACCTAGCGGCGGACGGGTTCGGTCAAGGGTGGCGTAGCCATCACGCAGTGACGCCCGAAGGGCGCCCTTGACGGGTTCCGACCGCCGCCATCCTGGCTACATCGGGTCGGGGGAACCCTGTGCCATTCCAGGCCAAGTAACAGCGTCCCTAATGCCGGTGAAGTCTTCCGGCCCGGACGGATGGCCTCCAGCCTTGGGCGGCGGCGCGACCCCGTGACCGCCGGCGGCTGACGGACGGGGGCGGCGGTGGCACGATCGCGGCCCGGCGCGGCCGTCCGGTGACCGGCGCCCACGCCGCACGCTCCGGGCGGCCTGGCGCGGGGCCGCGCAGCGGCCCAAGCGCCGCCGCCCCTTGATGTCAACGCCGGGACGGTCACCGTCCGGCAAGCGCAAGTCGAGTTGGACACGGGTGAGCTGGTCATCGGACCGCCGAAGTCGCGGGCGGGGCTGCGGACGGTGGCACTCCCCCAAGCGATCATCCCGGAGCTGCGGCGGCATCTCGGCAACCTCACCGGCCCCGAACCCGAAGCGCTGATCTTTACTGGCAAGCGCGGCGGCGTTCTGCGGCGGGCGAACTTCCGGCGCGCGTCCAAGTGGGTGAGGCGGTGGCCAAGCTGGGCGTGCCTGAACTGCACTTTCACGACCTCCGGCACACGGGCAACACGTTCGCGGCCGAGTCCGGGGCGACGCTGCGCGACCTCATGGAGCGCATGGGCCATGACAGTGTGCGCGCCACCCTGATCTACCAGCACCGGAGCGATGGACGACAAGATCAACAAAGCCGACCCGGATGACGATGATGGGCGGCCGGAGCGCTCGCGATCGTGGGCTAATGGCACGAGACCCCGTTCCCGATCTTGGAAACGGGGTCTTCTGGCTGGTGGGCGCGGCAGGTTTCGAACCTGCGGCCACTCGCTTGTAAGGCGAGTGCTCTACCCCTGAGCTACGCGCCCGCGTTGCCGGGAAAGCGTACCTGGTTCGTGGGGGCGATCGCGAAGCGGCGGGATCAGGGGGATCCGGCCGTCTGTGTGGGCGGTGGGCAGGTCACGGGTCCGGAGGGGGGCGGCAGGGGCGTCTGTGGCAGGCCGGCGGTGCTCGAACCGGTCGGGGACGGTTGCTCCCCGGGTCGGGCTTCTGCGGTCCAGGGGCGCCCCCGTCCGGGCCCGGACGGGGGTGCTCACGCCATGGCCTCGCGGAAAAGGTGGGTGTCGGTGAACTGCTCGAAGCCGGTGACCAGCCCGTCCTGCACCCGCCACACGTGGACGAAGCGGACGCGCATCCCCTTGCCGGTCGCGCGGTAGGTGCCCTCGTAGTGGCCGAGCGCCACGACGGTCCCGTCGCCGCCGTCGATCAGCTCGTCGGGGGCGGCGCGGAAGCCCTTCCAGTCCGCGACCAGCCGGCCGAACACTCCGGCCTTGATGGCGTCCGTCCCGACGTAGGTGCCCGCGTAGGGGAACCCGGCCATCTCGGTCCACGCCACGGTGTCGGCGAACTTCTCGACCATGCCGTCCAGGTCGCCGCGTTCCGCGGCCGCGTAGTGGGCCTTGACGATGTCGTGCGCCTCGCTCAAGGTGCTGCCCTCCGGGTGTCTAGGAGCAAGTCCAGCGTCTCAGATTTGCTCGAACCTGTGCGGCACGGTCAGGACGCCGGGGTGAGACGGGTCAGCGCCGCGGCGAGACGGTCGGCGGCGGTGGGCGAGGCCGGCGCGGGCAGGCCGTCGAGGAGGCGGAGCGCGAACCGCATCAGGGCCGGGTGGGCGAGGCCGCGGCGGGTCGCGAGGCGCATGACGCGCGGGTCGTCGAGGGCGCGGGTGAAGGCGCGGCCGAGGGTGAAGGGGCCGCCGTTGGCGCGCCTGACCGCGTCCGGGTACGTCCGCAGAACGCGTTCGGGGAACGGGGAGCGGGAGGCCAGCGTGATCACTTCGGCGGCGAGGCGGCCCGCTTCCAGCGCGTAGCCGATCCCCTCGCCGGTGGACGGGTTGACCATGCCGCCGGAGTCCCCGGCCAGGAGGACGCCCGGCAGGTAGTGGGGCCGGCGGCCGAACCCCATCGGCAGGGCCGCGCCGCGCAGCGGGCCGACGGCGTTGCCCTCCGTGAAGCCCCAGGACGCCGGCAGCGAGGCGAGCCAGCGGGAGCACAGCCGGTGGTAGTCGGGATGCTCGGTGCGCAGCAGCGCGACGCCGACGTTGCAGGTACCGTCGCCCATGCCGAAGACCCAGCCGTACGCGGCGGGCGCGAGGTCGAGCCAGATCTCGAGGTACTCGTCGTCGTGGCGGGGGCTGCGGAAGTAGCGGCGGCCGGCGATGCCGAGGGGCCGGTCGCGTGCCGGACGCAGGCCGAGCGCGACCGACAGGCGGGACGAGGCCCCGTCCGCCGCGATGACCAGGCGCGCCTCGTGGGTCCCGCCGGACGTCCGGACGCCCCTGATCCGCCCGTTCGCCGTCAGCGGCGCGGTGACCCTGGTGTTCTCCCGCAGGGTCGCGCCGACGTGGACGGCCTGGCGGGCGAGGAGCTCGTCGAGGCCGGCCCGCGTACGGGTGAGGCCCGGGCCGTCCGGCCAGGAGAGCTCCACGCGGCGGGCGGCGCCGATGAGGCGGACGCCCTTGTTCGGGAACCAGTCCGGTCCGGCGGTGTCGACGCCGAGGGCCTTCAGCTCCCGGACGGCCCGCGGCGTCAGGCCGTCCCCGCAGACCTTCTCGCGCGGGAACGAGTTCTTCTCCAGCACCAGGACGTCCAGGCCGGAGCGGGCGAGGTGGTTCGCGGCCGCCGAGCCCGCGGGGCCGGCTCCCACCACGATGACGTCGTGCATCACAGGTACCGGTTGAACCAGTCGGCGGCCTGCGCGGTGACCTCTTCCAGCGCCCCGGGCTCCTCGAACAGGTGGCCCGCGCCGGAGATCACATGCACCTCGGACGTGGCGAGGCTCCGGTGCGCCCGCTCGTTCAGCTCCAGCACCTCGGTGTCGCGCCCGCCGACGATCAGCAGGACGTGGGCCCCGACCCGCGCGAGGGACGGGCCCGCCAGGTCGGGACGCCCGCCGCGCGAGACGACCGCGGCGATCGGGGGACGGGCCGCGGCGGCGCCGAGCGCGGCGGCCGCGCCGGTGCTCGCCCCGAACAGGCCGATGGGGAGGCCCGCCGTGTGGGGGGCGGATTCGAGCCCTTCGGCGAGGCCGTCGACCGCGCCGACGAGCCGGCGGGTGAGCAGGTCGATGTCGAAGCGGAGGGCCGCGGTGACCCGGTCGGCCTCCTCCTCGGGGCCGGTGAGCAGGTCGATGAGGAGCGTCCCGATCCCGGCGGCGTTCAGGCCGCCCGCGACCGCGCGGTTGCGGGGGCTGTGCCGCGAGCTGCCGCTGCCGTGCGCGAAAAGGACGACGCCCCGCGCGCCGTCCGGTATGTCCAGGTCGCCCGCCAGCTCGGCGTCCGGCAGCCTCAGCGTGATCATGTGTTGGGCGGCTCCGCGCTGATGTCGGCGAGGGCCGAGCGCTC
The DNA here is from genome assembly GCF_040639875.1 of Actinomadura sp. NPDC023710. Classification (NCBI taxonomy): domain Bacteria; kingdom Bacillati; phylum Actinomycetota; class Actinomycetes; order Streptosporangiales; family Thermomonosporaceae; genus Actinomadura; species Actinomadura sp. NPDC023710. The sequence continues at coordinate 199,257 of NZ_JBFAGB010000003.1, read as the reverse complement.
GTCGCGCTGGACGGCGAGGTCGCCGATGGACACCATGCCGATCGGGCGGTCGCCGTCCACGACCGGGAGTCGGCGGACGGTGTGCGCCCGCATCAGCCGCACGGCCTCCTCGGCGTCCGCCCCGGGCCCGATCGTGATCATGTTGGTGCTGCAGATGTCGGCGACGGTCGTGCGGGACATGTCCCGGTGCTCGGCCACGGCGCGGACGACGATGTCGCGGTCGGTGACCAGGCCGCGCAGCCGCCCCTCGTGGACCACCAGGACGTCGCCGATGCCGTGCCGGCGCATGAGGTCCCCGACCTCGACCAGGTTCGTGTCCGGGGACACCGCCACGGGCGCGGGCGTCATCACTTCGTTCACCTTCTGGCCCATGCGAGACCTCCCTCAGGGCTCGCGTACCCAGCGGCGGACGGGATATGTCTACCCGGGCGAGTCGGGGCCCTCCTGCTCGGCGAGGAACCGCTCGAACTGCGCGCCGAGCTCGTCGGCGGTCGGCATGTCCTGCGACTCGGCGAGGAGGTTGTCGCGCTCGGCGGCGCCCGCGAACGCGTCGTACTGCTGCTCCAGGGCCCGCACGACCTTCTCGACCTCGTCGTTGCCTTCCACCTGCTCGGCGATGTCGGCGTCGGTGGCGGCGGCCGCCTCCCGCAGCCGGTCGACCGGCAGCACCAGCCCCGTCGCGGAGATGACGGCCTCCATCGCGGCGACCGCCGCGGCGGGATAGGCCGACTGCGCCAGGTAGTGCGGGACGTGCACGGCGAACCCGACGGCGTCGTGGCCAACCTCGCCGAGCCGCAGCTCCAGCAGTCCCGCGATGCTGCCCGGCACCTGCACCTTGTCGAACCAGGAGTTGCGGGTGATCAGCTCGGGCCGGGTCGCGTGCGAGGTGGTGCCGACCGGGCGGGTGTGCGGGACGCCCATCGGGATCCCGTGGAAACCGACGACCAGCCCGACGCCGAGCCGCTCCACCAGATGCAGGACGGACGTGGTGAAGCCCTCCCACAGCCGGTCGGGCTCAGGGCCGGACAGCATCAGGAACGGGCTGCCGGCCTCGTCGTGCAGCAGCCGGACGACCAGCTCGGGCGCCTCGTAGGTGGCCCAGTGGTCGCGGTCGAAGGTCATCGGCGGGCGGCGAGCCCGGTAGTCGATCAGGGAGTCGACGTCGAACCGGGCGATGACCCGGTGGTCCAGTGCCTCCAGGAGGTGCTCCCGCACGAGCTGCCCGGTGGTCCCCGCGTCCACGAAGCCGTCCAGGCTGTGCAGCAGCACCGGACCCGTCATCTCCGGCAGGTCGGAGTCGAGCTCGTACAGATCCTCTGGGTTAAGCAACTTCTCCCCCACCTCTACTGTCCTCAGCCCAAGAGTATCCATTGGGGTGAGGCGGGTGCCGATGCCTCCGGGCCTCGGCACCCGCCGCACCCCGGGCCGCAGGTGGGGGCCGCCGTCAGCTCGGACGGGCCTCCCTGAAGACTCGGCTGGTCAGGAAGTCTTCGGGGTGGAGGGTGGTGAGGGCCTCGCGGTCCACCTCGCCCGGGTGGGCCAGGAGGCGGTTGGCGTGGCGCAATCGGGCGCGTTCTATAGCGTTGCGGACGGAGCGGGCGTTGGCGAAGCGGGGCTGTGCGCGGCGGCGGGCCAGGTAGTCGCGGAAGACCGGCTCGGTCTCGGGGGCGAGGGTGTAGCCCTCGCGGTCCATCATCAGACGGCCGATGGACTCCAGCTCGCCGGGCTCGTAGTCGGGGAAGTCGATGTGGTGGGCGATGCGGGAGCTCATGCCGGGGTTGGACGTGAAGAAGGAGTCCATGCGGTCCTTGTAGCCGGCGAGGACGACCACCAGGTCGTCGCGCTGGTTCTCCATGACCTGGAGGAGGATCTCGATGGCCTCCTGCCCGTAGTCGCGCTCGTTCTCGGCCCGGTACAGGTAGTACGCCTCGTCGATGAACAGGACGCCGCCCATGGCGCGCTTCAGGACCTCCTTGGTCTTGGGCGCGGTGTGGCCGACGTACTGGCCCACGAGGTCGTCGCGGGTGACGGAGACCAGGTGGCCCCGGCGGACGTAGCCGAGGCGGTGCAGGAGCTCGGCGAGCCGGACGGCCACGGACGTCTTGCCGGTCCCGGGGCTGCCGGTGAAGCACATGTGCAGGTTGGGACGTCCCGACTCGATGCCGAACCGGGCCCGTACGCGGTCGACGAGCAGCAGCGCGGCGATCTCCCGGATGCGGGTCTTCACCGGGGCGAGGCCGACGAGTTCGGCGTCCAGGGCGGAGAGGACGGTGTCGACCTGGGAGTCTGCGCGCTCCTCGGCGAGGTCGACGCGGGCGTCGGCGGGGAGCGGCTCCCCGGTCGCGGGTTCTGGAGCGTCCACCACCGGGGAGCCGTTCTGCCGCATCCCGAAGCCGGGGCGTTCGCTCAACGTCCCGCCCCGTAACGGTCCCCCTCGGGACGGTCGAGGGCGTAGGGGTGCATCGCGTAGCGGACGCGCCGGTCGGCGGTCTCCGTGCGGTCGAGCCGGAATCCGGGCTCCTCGGCCGGGCGCTGGACGATGAACGACAGCGCCGTCGTCTGCCGCCCGTAGCGGGCGTCGTAGGCGTTCAGCCGGACGTAGTGGTCCGGGTAGGCCTTGCGGCACTCGTTGACCTCGTACAGGACGCCGGCCGGGTCGGTGAGGTCGAACATCGGCAGGCCCCACATCTCCCAGTAGGAGTTGCGCGGGTGGGGGTCGTCGGTGAACTCGACCGAGCAGGGCCAGCCCTGGTCCAGGGCGTAGGCGATCTGCTTGGCGATCTCCTCGTCGGTGAGGTCGGGCAGGGAGGAGAAGGTGCCCTGGGTGATCCGCATGTCACACGCTCACGGGGGTCGGGGCGGCGTCGGGGGTGTCGGTGGAGTCGTAGGTGAAGGTGATGTCGCCCCAGGTGGACAGGGCGACGTCCAGCTCGCGGCTGTGCTTGGCGGCGGCGCGCAGGATGCCCGGGCCCTCGGCGAGGTAGTCGCGGCCCTCGTTGCGCGCCTTGATCATCGCCTCCAGCGCGACGCGGTTGGCGGCGGCGCCGGCGGCGATGCCCATCGGGTGGCCGATGGTCCCGCCGCCGAACTGCAGGATCGAGTCCTCGCCGAGGTAGTGCAGGAGCTGGTGCATCTGCCCGGCGTGGATGCCGCCGGACGCGACGGGCATCGTGCCCGGCATCGACGCCCACTCCTGGTCGAAGTACAGGCCCTTCACCGGGTCGGCCTCCACGCGGTCGAGGCGGAGGGTGTCGTAGTAGCCGCGGACGCTGTTCGGGTCGCCTTCGAGCTTGCCGACGACCGTCCCGGCGTGGATGTGGTCGACACCGGCGAGGCGCATCCACTTGGCGATGACGCGGAAGTTCACGCCGTGGGTCTTCTGCCGCGTGTACGTGGAGTGGCCCGCGCGGTGCAGGTGCAGGATGACGCCGTTCCTGCGCGCCCAGTTGGCCATCGACTGGATCGCCGTGTAGCCGATGGTGAGGTCGATCATCACGATGACGCTGCCGAGCTCCTTGGCGAACTCGGCGCGCTCGTACATGTCCTCCATCGTCGCGGCGGTGACGTTGAGGTAGTGGCCCTTGACCTCGCCCGTCGCGGCCTGCGCCCGGTTCACGCCCTCCATGCAGTACAGGAAGCGGTCGCGCCAGCGCATGAACGGCTGGGAGTTGATGTTCTCGTCGTCCTTGGTGAAGTCCAGGCCGCCGCGGAGGGCCTCGTAGACGACGCGCCCGTAGTTGCGGGCCGACAGGCCGAGCTTCGGCTTGACGGTCGCGCCCAGCAGGGGGCGGCCGAACTTGCCGAGGTACTCGCGTTCCATGACGATGCCGTGCGCCGGGCCCTGGAACGTCTTCACGTAGTGGGTCGGGATCCGCATGTCCTCCAGGCGCAGGGCCTTCAGCGCCTTGAACCCGAAGACGTTCCCGATGATGGACGACGTCAGGTTCGCGATCGAGCCCTCCTCGAACAGGTCGAGGTCGTAGGCGATGTAGGCGATGAACTGGTCGCCCTGCCCGGGGACGGGCTCCACCTTGTAGCACTTGCCCTGGTAGTTCTCGTAGGAGGTGAGCCGGTCGGTCCACACGACCGTCCAGGTGGCGGTGGACGACTCGCCCGCGACGGCCGCGCCCGCCTCCTCCGGCGGCACGCCCTGCTGGGGCGTGATGCGGAAGGCGGCGAGGATGTCGCTGTCCTTCGGCTCGTAGTCCGGACGCCAGTAGCCCATCTCCGCGTAGGGGATCACGCCCGCCGACCATCTGCCCGCGCTCATCGCCGCTCTCCTTCAGCCGAAGCCTGGATGTGGCGGGACGCGGCGCGCCGCCCCGGTGGAGGACGGCATGTCCCAGGGGATCGGGGTGGAGCGCCGCGTCCCGCCACGTGGAACCGTGACGCGTCCGAGAATCGCCTCCCGACACTTGCAATGTCCATCAAGTGTTCTACGGTGACCGTCAATCATTCGCTTGAACAAGGAGGCGGGACGTGACGGAGGCGCGGCTCCGGGCGCTCGTCGCGCTCGCCGACACCGGGTCGGTGCGGTCGGCGGCGCGGCGGCTGTACGTGACCGAGTCGGCGGTGTCGGCGGCGGTCGCGGCGCTGACCCGGGAGCTCGGCGTCCCGCTCGTCCGGCGGGAGGGGCGCGGCGTCCGGCTGACCGGGGCGGGGGCGGTCTACGCCGGGTACGCGCGGCAGGTGCTCGGGCTGCTGGAGGAGGGGCGGGCGGCGGCGCGCGGCGCGGCCGATCCGGGGCGCGGGCCGTTGCGGCTGGCGGCGGTGACGACGGCCGCCGACCAGATCCTTCCCGAACTGCTGGCCTCGTTCCGGGCGCGCTGGCCGGAAGTCGAGCTGGCCCTGGAGGTGGGTCCGCGCCGCCAGGTGTGGAGCAGCCTCGCCGCGCACGAGGCCGACCTCGTGCTGGCGGGCCGCCCGCCCGCCGACGTCGCGGCGACCGTGCTGGCCAGGCGGCCGAACGAGCTGGTCGTCGTGGGCGCGCCGGATCTCGCGGCCGGGTTCGCCCTGGCCCGCACGCCGTGGGTGATGCGCGAGCCCGGGTCGGGGACGCGGGCGAGCGCGGACGCCTACCTCGTCGAGCGGGAGGCGTCGCCGCCGCGGCTCGTGCTCGGCTCCAACGGCGCGGTGATCGCGGGCGCGGCGGCGGGGCTCGGCGTCGCGCTGGTCTCGCGGGACGCCGTCGGCGCGGAGCTGGACACCGGGCGGCTCGTGGTGGTCGACGCGCCGGGGATGCCCCTGGACCGGCCGTGGCACGCGGTCGGGGGCGCGGCGCCGACCGCGACGACGCTGCTGTTCGTCCGGCACCTGCTGGAGGCGCCCGGCTGGCGGCCCGCCACGGCAGGTCCCGCGGCGGCTAGGGCAGGCTCCACAGCGACACCGACAGCAGGCCCAGGCTGACGGCGATCAGGATCATCGCGACCGACCGACCGCCCTCGCCGGACGGGGCGGCGCCCCGGCGCGTCAGCATGACCACGAAGCTCACGAGGAAGCCGGCGGCGACGACGTCCATCGCCACGGCGAGCCCCGTCACACCCTCACCATCCGCATCATCGGAGCAACCCTAGAGGAGTGCGGTCCCTCACATCGGCGGGCCGGCGCGCATGAACGGCACCGAAAGCGACAGAATCGTGTTCGGAACCGTGAAAGGGGCCCTCCATGACCGCCGACCGCCCGTACGACGTCGTCCTGTTCGGCGCCACCGGCTTCACCGGCGCGCTCACCGCCGAGTACCTCGCCCGGCACGCCGGTCCCGGCACGCGCTGGGCGCTGGCGGGGCGCAACCAGGCGAAGCTGGCGGCCGTGCGCGACCGGCTGGCGGAGCTGGACCCCGCGTGCGCCGGGCTGCCGCTGCTGCACGCCGACACCACCGACGCGGCGTCGATCCAGGAGATCGCGGAGTCGGCGCGGGTCGTCATCACGACGGTCGGCCCCTACGTCAGGTACGGCGAGCCCCTGGTGGCGGCGTGTGCGCGCGCGGGCACGGACTACGTCGACCTCACCGGCGAGCCCACGTTCGTGGACCGGATGTACGTGAAGCACCACGACACCGCGGTGCGCAGCGGGGCCCGGATCGTGCACGCCTGCGGATTCGACTCGATCCCGCACGACCTCGGCGCCTACTTCACCGTCAAGCAGCTCCCGGAGGGCGTCCCCCTGCACGTCGAGGGATTCCTGCGGGTGCGCGGGGACGCCTCCGGCGGCACCCTGCACTCGGCCGTCGGGATCTTCGGCGACGCCGCCGGGATGGTGCGCGCCGAGCGCGAGCGCCGCAAGGTGGAGGCCCCTCCGGCCGGGCGCACGGTGCGGATCTCGCGGCGCCCGGCGCCGAAGGCCCGCATCGGGGGCGGCTGGACGCTCCCGCTGCCCACCATCGACCCGCGGATCGTGGTCCGGTCGGCCGCGGCCCTGGACCGGTACGGGCCCGACTTCTCCTACGGCCACTACGTCGCGGTCAAGCGGCTCGCCACCGCGGCGGGGATGGCGGCGGGCTCCGGCGCCCTGCTGGCCCTCGCCACGCTCCCCCCGACCCGCAGCCTCCTGCTGCGGCTCCGGACGCCCGGCGACGGGCCGTCCGAGGAGCGGCGCGCCCGCAACTGGTTCAGCGTGAAGTTCGTCGGGGAGGGCGGCGGCAGGCGCGTCGTGACCGAGGTCGCGGGCGGCGACCCCGGGTACACCGAGACGGCGAAGATGCTCGCCGAGTCGGCGCTGTGCCTCGCCCACGACGACCTGCCCGCGACGTCCGGGCAGGTCACGACGGCCGCCGCGATGGGCGACGCGCTCATCGAGCGGCTCGTCAAGGCCGGGATCTCCTTCCGGGTCCTCGACGCGGGCTGAGCACCGGTCAGATCGCCTTCCCGGGGTGCAGCACGCCGTCCGGGTCCAGGGCCCGCTTGATCCGCCGGTGGACCTCAGGAACGGCGGCGGCCGGGGATGGGGATGACGGCCTCGACGGTCGTGCCGACGCCGGGCCGGCTCGTCACCGCGACCCGCCCGCCGAGCAGCTCGGCGCGCTCCCGCATGCCGCGCAGCCCGTAGGAGTCCGGCCGGCGGCCCCGGCCGCCGCGCGCGAGGACGTCCCGCATCGAGAAGCCGGACCCGTCGTCGGCCACCTTGAGCCGAACCCGGTCGCTGGAGTGCTCCAGGAGCAGGTCGACGCGGTCCGCCGACGCGTGCCGCAGGCTGTTGCCGACCGCCTCCTGCGCGATCCGGTACAGCGCCGTCTGCACGTGGTCGGGCAGCTCCTCCTCCAGCTCGCCCTCGACGGTCACCGTCACGTCGAGCGCGCCGGGCGCGCCGGAACCGTCCCCGGCCTCCCTGGCCAGGGTGGCGAGCGCCGCCGACAGGCCGAGATCGTCCAGGACGGGCGGGCGCAGGCCCCCGATCGCCGCGCGGGTCTCGGCGGCGGCCAGCTCGCACAGCCGCCGCGCCATCATGATCTGCGCCAGCCCCTCGGGATGGTGCTCGGGCAGCGCCCGCTCGGCCGCCGACAGGTGGAAGCCGAGGCTGGCGAGCCGCTGGGCGATGCCGTCGTGGATCTCCCGGCTCAGCCGCGACCGCTCCGCCTCCTGCGCCTCGACGGCCCGCTCGGCGAACCGCTCGGCCGCGTGCTCGCGCTCGCGGGCCGTCCGCAGCCGGCGGCACGACGACAGCACCGGCGCGAACAGCCCGGCGAGCGCGGTGACGAGCGCGAGGTCGTCGGGCGGGCACGGCCCGGCGGACCGGACGTCCACGACGGCGATCACGATCCCGTCGCCGTGCACGGGGACCGCGGCGCCCCGCCCGTCCGGGTGCGTGCGGGCGCGGCCGTGCGCGGCGACCCGGCCGGCCTCGCCCTCCCCCAGCGGGACGGGCGCGCCCCGCCATTCCAGCACGCGCTCCTCCTCGTCCAGGACGTACACGTCGCAGAACGTCAGCGCCCGCGCGGACCGCACCACCAGCTCGGCCAGCTTCTCGGCCATCCGCGGCAGCTCGCGGTCGGAGCAGGCCACGCCCGCGACGCGCACGAGCAGGTCGCTGCCGCGCCCGGCGAGCAGTTCGAGCGGCCGCACGCCGGTCACCGGAACAGCCCCTCGCGGAGCGCGACGGCGATCGCCGCCGACCGGTCGGCCACCTCCAGCTTGCGGTACAGGGCGCGCAGGTGGCTCTTGACCGTCTCCTCGCTGAGCACGAGCCGCGCGGCGATCGCCTTGTTCGACAGGCCGCCCACCAGCAGCGACAGCACCTCGCTCTCGCGCTGGGTGAGGCCGCGGTTGGCGCCCGGCCAGAACTCGCCGCGGGTGAGCCGCGCCGCGGTCACCGCCATCCGCCCGGCGAGCGTCGGATCGACGACCGTCTCGCCCTGCGCCACCTCCTCCAGCCGGCGGACCAGCTCCGGGCCGTCCACCCGCTTGAGCAGGTAGCCGCCCGCCCCCGCGCGCAGCGCCTCGAAGACGTACTGCTCGTCGTCGTAGACCGACAGGAACACCACCCGGGACTCCGGGACGCGCCCGGTGATCAGGCGGCACAGGTCCAGGCCGCTCTCGGGACCGAGCCGCACGTCCAGCAGGACGACGTCGGGGCGCAGCGCGGTGACCAGCCGGGCCGCCTCGTCCCCTGTCCCCGCCTGCCCGACGACGCGCACGCGGCCGGAGAACCCGGCCAGCATCGCGGTCAGCCCGGCGAGGATCATCTCGTGGTCGTCGACCAGGACGACGCGTACGGGGACACCCATCCCGGCACGATAACAACCGCAAGCTACTCGTCAGTAGCCCCCACCGGGAAAGGCCTTCCGCGACTTCACCCCCGCTCTCCCCTGAATGGGGGACGAGCCGCCGCGCGAATCTGCCTACGCTGCACAGCGAAAACCGAATTCCGCAGGACGGAGGAATCAGTGCCCCATCGGATCGTGCACATGCTGCGGGCGCGCGGGTCGGGCCGCCGCCCCGTCATGCTCGCCATCGCGGGGGACAGCGCGGCGGGCAAGACCACCCTGACCAGGGGGCTTGTGCGGTGCCTGGGGGCGGACCGGATGACGGCGGTCTGCGTGGACGACTACCACCGCTACGACCGCGCCGAGCGGGCCGGGAAGCCGTTCACGGCGCTGCACCCGGACTGCAACCACGTCGACATCATGGAGCAGCACCTCCAGCTGCTGTCGATGGGCGAGCCGATCCTCAAACCGGTCTACGACCACGCGACCGGCGAGCTCGTCCGGCCGGAACTGGTCGAGCCCCGCGACTTCGTGATCGTCGAGGGACTGCTCCCGCTCCACACCCGGCTCGCGCGGGCCTGCTTCGACATCACCGTCTACCTCGACCCGCCCGAGCCGCTGCGCCACTCCTGGAAGGTCCGGCGCGACTGCGACAAGCGCGGATACAGCCCCGAGCAGGTGATGGCGGAGCTCACCCGCCGCGAGCCCGAGAGCGCCGCCTACATCCGCCCGCAGCGCAAGCACGCCGACATCGTCGTCCGGTTCGCGCCCGTCGCCGGCCGCCTCGATCCGCCCGGCACCCCGCTGTCGGCCGAGCTGCTGCTGCGCCCCACCATCGACCACCCCGAGCTCGCCGACGTCCTGGAGAGCGGCCCCGGCGACACCGAGACCGCGATGCACCTGCGCCTCCACCGCGACACCGACGGCCGCCCGGTGGACGCGCTGCACGTCCACGGGTACGTCTCGCCCGAGGAGTCGAAGGTCGTCAAGAAGGCCATCTGGGAGCGCCTCGGCCCCCGCGCCGGTACCGCCCTGCCCGATCCGGACGCCCTCGGCCGCATCGGCGACGCCGGCTCCAGCGACCCGCTCGCCATCACCCAACTGCTGCTGCTGTACCACCTGCTCGACGCCGACCAGCGCCAAGCAGCATGAGCGCGGAGCGAACCGGAGAGTGTTGGAGGTTTCTCCCACACGGGATACACCTGAGACTCCGCTGGCGTGCGGGGAGGCCCCGGGGCCTGGACCTGTGCCCCGGGCCGCGCGTCCGCGGTCGCCGGGAGGGCGCCCTCAGCGGGCGCGAGGGGCGCCCTCCCGGCCCCTACAGCTCGTGCCAGGGGATCTCGGGGCGGTGGGTGGCGACGACCGCCAGCGACTGGCCGCCGCGGATCCTCTCGTCGGGGGCGGGCGCCAGGCGGAAGCGGGCGTCCGGGCGGTGCGAGTCGCCCACCGCGAGGAGCGTGCTCCCCCGGCGGAGAAGGGAGATCGCCACGTCGAGGCGGGCCCACTCGCCGGCGTCCTCGGGAATGTCCACGCGGTAGAGGGTGCCGTCGCTGTCGAGCGTGCTGGCCAGGTTGTGGTAGATCGCGGCGATGCCCGGGTTGCGGATCGCGACCGCGGTCACCGCGGGATCGTCGATGTCGACCGGCTCGATGTTCTCGCCGACCAGCCGGAGGGCCTCGGTGATCTCGGCCCGCCGGCCGCCGTCGCGCACCCCGGCCAGCAGGTGGACGGCCGGGTCGCCGTTGCGCCGCAGGTAGGCCTCGACGGTCAGCATCACCCGCACCGTCTCGTCGTCGCTGCGGCCGACCACCAGGACCGTCCGCGCCTGCTCCATGCACGCCCGCTCGAAGGCGGTCGCGTCGAACGCGACCACGTCGTACAGCTCCGGATCCGGGTTCTCCCCCGCCAGCTCACCGGGCCAGAAGACGGTCACGACCGGCGTCTTAGCGAACTGCGGGTCGGCGCGCAGCTGCCGGATGATGGCGACCAGCCCGTCCCGCTCGTAACCGACGATCACGACGTGCCGTCGCCGGTGCAGCCGCGCCTGGCCGTTGGCCCTCATCATGCGTCCCTTCCCCATCCAGAGCGTCAGCTCGGCGAACATCACCAGCCCGGCGGTGAGCCCGGCGATCATGATGAGCACACCGCCGATCCGGCCGCCGACCGTGGTCGGGGACAGATCGCCGTAGCCGGTGGTCGTGCCGCTGACCAGGAAGTACCAGATGTACTCGTGCGGCTTCTTGATGTCGGCGCCCGGGTCCTCGAACACCGCGATGAGCAGCCAGCCCACCACGAAGGCCGTGAGGAGGACGAGCGCGGGCGCACGCCACGTCCGCCCGGTGATCCGGTGCACCAGGCGCATCAGCACGATCGGCATCCGCGAAGCGTGGCACCGGGCAAAATGCCGCGTCAAGCCCGGATCGCCCGGTGAAGGGCCTGGTCAGGCCAGGTCAGGGCCGCCGTCCGGGGACGGCCGGGCCCTCAGGCGACCGGGCCCCGTTTCAGGACGCGCGACAGCGCCGCCGCGACCTCCTCGGAGAGGCCGCCGTCGGCGGGAGGCTGGGCGCCCGAGTGCACGAGATCGGCCGTGCCCGGCTCGTCCCGGACGGCGTCGCGGGTATGGCCGCAGTCGCGGCACTCCACCTCGCCGAGCCGGCACACCAGCGCGGCCGAGCCGCACTCCGAGCAGTGGTCCAGGGCGTCCGCCCAGTCGTGGACGGCCTGGCACCGGGGGCAGATCAGGACCTGGTGGTCCGCCCGGACCCCGCGTTTCCACGGGCTCGCGCCGCGCACGGGGTCGGTCTGCCGCGCCCCGCAGCGGAAGCAGGGCATCACACCTCCAAGGGTGCGGGGGCCGGTTCCGGCCACCCGGACCGGATGGCCGTGGGGTGTGCCGGAACCGGTCCGTTTCGCTCAGAGCCCGGCGAGCGCCTTGCGGTACTCGTCGATGTCACGTGCGTCCGGGATCGCGTTCACGACCTTCCAGCGGACCACGCCCTCGGTGTCGATGATGAAGGTTCCGCGCAGCGCCACGCCCTTGGCCTCGTCGAACACGCCGTAGCGCTGCGCCGTACCGCCGTGCGGCCAGAAGTCGGCCAGCAGCGGGAAGCGGAAGCCCTCCTGGTCGGACCAGGCCCGCAGCGCGAACATCGAGTCGACCGAGACCGCGAGCACCTGCACGTCCGCGCCCGCCCCTGCGACGAGGCTGGACAGATCGTCGCGCAGCGCGCACAGCTCGCCCGTGCAGACGCCGCTGAACGCCAGCGGGTAGAACACCAGCACGACGTTCTTGTCGCCGCGGAAACCCGACAGTCTCACCGGGGCGCCATGCTGGTCCTTCAGCTCGAAGTCCGGGGCGGCGTCGCCTACGTTGACCGGCAAAGGTGTCTCCAGCCCCGGCGCTACTTGCGGACCTTGGGCGCGACCAGCCGCGTGCCGGACCACTCCCTGGCGGCGCTGACGCTGCTGGTCTGCGAGAGGCCGGCGGTCTGCGCGGCCTCGCCGATGTCGCTCGGCTCGACGTGCCCGTCGCGGCCCGCCTTCGGCGTCAGCAGCCAGATGTTGCCGCCGCCGGTGAGGGGGATCATGGCGTCGGTCAGGCCCTCGAACAGGTCACCGTCCTCCTCGCGCCACCACAGCAGCACGATGTCGACCACGTCCTCGTAGTCCTCGTCGACCAGCTCGTTCCCCGTGAGTTGCTCGACGGAGCGGCGGAGCTCCTCGTCGACGTCCTCGTCGTAGCCGATCTCCTGCACCACCTGGCCCGCCTTCAGGCCGAGCCGTTCGGCCAGGCTGCGCTCAGACTGCGCCTGACCCGCGGTCGCGCTCACGAAAGTCCTCCCATTGTCGTCAGTCCGCACGGTCCGTGCCCGTATGGCTCTCGGCCCCCCGGGACGGGCGGCCCGTCCGCACCTGTGCGGTGTTTGCGGGACAGTCCACACAAGTGTGGGCCCCTTGCGCAAGTGTCTTCCCGGCTTTTGGTGGCCCCATTGGCCCGATTACGAAGATCCCCGTCACAGGACGCCCACCCACGGTGACCCCCCGGAGGGTTCACGCTGCTCATTCCCGCACCCTGCGGGAAGACGGCCCCCGATATCCCCTGGTCCACGCTACTCATACCTGCGCCCTGTTGGGGAACGACCTCCCGTACCCCCCGGTCCACGCTGTTCATCCTTTGAGGAACGACAACCGCACCTGCCTGTCGGGGTTGTCGACATTGAGGTCGACCAGGGCGACCGACTGCCAGGTCCCCAGTGCGAGCCGCCCGCCCGTGACCGGGAGGGTCGCGAACGGCGGCACGAGCGCCGGCAGCACGTGCGAGCGCCCGTGCCCCCGCGACCCGTGCGCGTGCCGCCAGCGGTCGTCCGCCGGCAGCAGGTCCCGCAGGGCCGCGAGCAGGTCGTCGTCGCTGCCGGAGCCCAGCTCGATGATCGCCACGCCGGCGGTGGCGTGCGGGACGAAGACGTGCAGCAGCCCGTCGCCGCCCGCCGACGCGGCGAAACGCTCGCATTCCGCCGTGATGTCGTGCACGGCCTCGCCGGTACCGGTGGTCACCCGGACCACGGTGCTCTCCATGATCCCGTGTGTACCCCATCCGCGGCCCCGGACGCATCCGCGCCCGGTCGGATCCGCGGCCGGCGCCGCACGGCTAGCGGGACGCCTTCGCACGCGGCTCGATGACCGCGTCCGGCCCCGGGTACACCAGCCCCTCGTGGCCGTCGTCGAAGCGGACCAGGAAGGGCGGGCCGCCGTCCGGGCCCCGCACCTCGACGATCTCGCCGGTCCGGTCGGGCTGCCCCACCACGTTCCCGTGGACGTGCAGCCGGTCTCCGATCTTTCCGTTCATCCCCCACCCCCAAGCTCGTTCGCCCGCCGCCGGGGCGGACCGGGCCGGGCATGTCAGCACCCGTTGACTCCCCGTCTCCTACGTTCCCCGCACTCCGCCCGAGGGAATCTCCCGGCCGAGTGAAAAAGGTGGTTCCGCCGGGTCGGTTCACGTCCTGACCGGGGAGGATGGTTACTGGTTGGTAGAGATGCGTTAGCCGTGATAACCGGCGACGATGGATCACGAACCATGGCGACGAACAGTCTGCCGGGACCGGCGGCCTCCCGCGCGGCGGCCCAGGTCTGACCAGCACAGACGGTAAGGACAGAGGGGACCCCGTGGCTTCCGGACGTCAACGCTTTTCGATCATCAGCGACGGGCTGCCGAGCCAGCTGCCCGACATCAACCCGGACGAGACCCGGGAGTGGCTGGAGTCGCTGGACACGGTCATCAAGACCGAGGGCCGCGGCAGGGCGCGCTACGTGATGCTGCGGCTGCTGGAGAGGGCGCGAGAACTGCAGGTCGGGGTACCCGGCCTGCGCAGCACCGACTTCATCAACACGATCCCGCCGGAATCCGAGCCCTGGTTCCCCGGCGACGAGCACGTGGAGCGGCGCATCCGCGCCTACATCCGGTGGAATGCCGCGATCATGGTGTCGCGGGCGAACCGCCCCGAACTCGGCGTCGGCGGCCACATCGCCACCTACGCCTCCGCGGCCTCGCTCTACGAGGTGGGCTTCAACCACTTCTTCCGCGGCAAGGACCACGGCGAGTCCGGCGACCAGGTGTTCATCCAGGGCCACGCGGCGCCCGGCATCTACGCGCGCGCGTTCCTCGAGGGACGGCTGCCCGAGGACAAGCTCGACGGGTTCCGTCAGGAGCACTCGCACCCCGGCGGCGGCCTGTCGTCCTACCCGCACCCGCGGCTCATGCCGGACTTCTGGGAGTTCCCCACGGTCTCCATGGGCCTGACCGCGATCGACTCGGTGTACCAGGCCCGGTTCAACCGGTACCTGTACAACCGCAAGATCAAGGACACGTCCCGCTCGCACGTGTGGGCGTTCCTCGGCGACGGCGAGATGGGCGAGCCGGAGTCGCTCGGCGCGATCGGCCTCGCCGCCCGCGAGGAGCTCGACAACCTCACCTTCGTCGTCAACTGCAACCTCCAGCAGCTCGACGGCCCGGTGCGCGGCAACGGGAAGATCATCCAGGAGCTGGAGTCGTTCTTCCGCGGCGCCGGCTGGAACGTCATCAAGGTCATCTGGGGCCGCGACTGGGACCCGCTGCTCGCGCAGGACGTCGACGGCGTCCTGGTCAACCAGATGAACACCACCCCCGACGGCCAGTTCCAGACGTTCTCCGTCGAGTCCGGCGAGTACATCCGGGAGAAGTTCTTCGGCGACGACCCCCGGCTGCGCAAGATCGTCCAGCATCTGTCGGACGACGACCTGCGCAAGCTGTCGCGCGGCGGGCACGACTACCGCAAGGTGTACGCGGCGTTCAAGTCGGCCCGCGAGCACGTCGGGCAGCCGACCGTGATCCTCGCGCACACCATCAAGGGCTGGACGCTCGGCTCGGACTTCGAGGCCCGCAACGCCACCCACCAGATGAAGAAGCTCACCAAGGCCGAGCTGAAGGAGTTCCGGGACCGCCTCTACCTGGACATCCCGGACTCGGCGCTGGAGGCGCCGCTGCCGCCCTACTACCACCCGGGCGAGGACTCCGAAGAGATCCAGTACATGCGCGAGCGGCGCGCCGCCCTCGGCGGGTTCCTGCCGAAGCGGGTCGTGCGGGCCAAGACGCTCAAGCTGCCCGGCGACCCCGTCTACAGCGAGCTGAAGAAGGGGTCCGGCAAGCAGAACATCGCGACGACCATGGCGTTCGTCCGGCTGCTCAAGGACCTGATCAAGGACGAGAACATCGGCGCCCGGTTCGTCCCGATCGCCCCGGACGAGTACCGCACGTTCGGCATGGACTCGCTGTTCCCCACGTCCAAGATCTACTCGCCGCACGGGCAGACCTACGACGCCGTGGACCGCAAACTGCTGCTGTCGTACAAGGAGGCCGAAAGCGGCCAGATGCTCCACGAGGGCATCAGCGAGGCGGGCTCGATGGCCTCCACCATCGCGGCCGCCACCGCCTACGCCACGCACGGCGAGCACATGATCCCGGTCTACATCTTCTACTCGATGTTCGGGTTCCAGCGGACCGGCGACCAGATGTGGGCGCTCGGCGACCAGATGGGCCGCGGGTTCCTGCTCGGCGCGACCGCCGGCCGCACCACGCTCACCGGTGAGGGCCTCCAGCACGCCGACGGCCACTCCCCCCTGCTCGCGGCGTCCAACCCCGCGTGCGTCCACTACGACCCGACGTGGGCCTTCGAGCTGGCCCACATCGTCAAGGACGCCCTGCGCCGCATGTACGGGTCGTCCGAGGAGCACCCGAACGGCGAGGACGTCTTCTACTACCTCACCGTCTACAACGAGCCGTACCAGCAGCCCGCCGAACCCGAGAACCTCGACGTCGACGGGCTCCTCAAGGGCCTGTACCGGCACCGGGCCGCCCCGGAGGTCTCCTCCGGGAACGGCCAGGCCCCGCGCGCGCAGATCCTCGCCTCCGGCGTCGGCGGCCGGTGGGCCCTCGAAGCGCAGCGGCTGCTCGCCGAGGACTGGGGCGTCGCCGCGGACGTGTGGTCGGCCACGTCGTGGAACGAGCTGGCCCGCGAGGCCCGCGAGTGCGACGACTGGAACCTGCTGAACCCCGACGCCGAGCAGCGCGTCCCGTACGTCAGCCGGACGCTCGACAACGTCGCCGGGCCGATCGTCGCGGTGTCGGACTACATGCGCGCCGTACCCGACCAGATCGCGCCCTGGGTGCACGGGGACTACACCTCGCTCGGCACGGACGGGTTCGGATTCTCCGACACCCGCGCCGCCGCCCGCCGCTTCTTCAACGTGGACGCCGCGTCGATCGTCCTCGCGGTGCTCACCCGCCTCGCCCGCCACGGCGAGGTCAAGCCGGAGACCCTGGCGGAGGCGATCCAGCGCTACCAGCTGGACTCCGCCGTCAGCGACGTCTTCGCGGGCGGCGTCGGCAGCGCCGAGAGCAACACCGGCGGCGACGCTTGAGCACGGTGATCGCGGAGGTGTAGGCCGCGATCACCGGCTCGCGTGAAAGGGCCCCGGGGAGGTTCTCGCCTCCCCGGGGCCCTTTCGCGTCCGGCGTCAGGACGACGGAGGCGTGAAGACGCCGAAGGTGTTGCCCGACGGGTCCTGCAAGTAGGCGAACGTGAGGCCGTTGCTGTTGGTCATGGCGGGCATGGCCACCTTGCCGCCGGACTTCACGGTCTGGTCGCAGACGGCGCCGACGTCCTCCACGAGGACCAGGAACATCGCGTGGTTGCGGGACGCGTCCGGCTCGTAGGAGACGCCGCCGGACGGCGCGTCGGCGCCCGGGTAGCTGACCAGGTCGTAGCCGTCGCCGTCCGGGTCGATCGCGAACTTCCAGCCGAACATGTCGCCGTAGAAGCGGCGGGCCTCCTCCGGCGCGTCGGTGCCGACCTGGAACCACGTGACGGTGTTGAACGCGGGAACAGTCATTGATCCTCTCCTTCGAACGCTGGCTGGCACCAGCTTGGAAGAGCTGCGCGACAGCCCCCTGTCGGAGTTTTCGAACGAGTTCTCGAAGCGGAACTCCGCCCACACGACCGTGCGGTCCCCGTCCGCCCGGAACCCCAGCGCTTCGGGAGAGCTTCGACGATCCGCATCCCGCGCCCGGTCTCGGTGCCGTCTTCCCCCTTGACGTGAGGGCGCTCACCGGCCGCCCCGTCGTCGGCGACCTCCAAGCGGTGAATACCCGCTCCGGCCGGCGGGCTAACCGTCACCCAGCCGCCGTCACCCGAGGTCGTGTGGGTGATGGCGTTGCAGCCACCGCTCGCCAGCACCGGATCGGCGCCAGGCCGTTACTGCGGAGCAGCACACGGTCTCCGCTGGGACGTCCCGCCACGCGACCCCTGTCCGCAGCACGTACGACGGGGTAGCCGGGGATCAGTATGTGACGTGGAATTCGTTACCGCCGGCGTCGAGGAACTCGCCGGGTCGGCGGTCGCGACGGGTGACCTCCAGTCGCAGCCTGTTCCGCGCCGCTTTCGGCGCTGCAGGCGGCCCCATCACCAGCGAGACCGCGCTGGTGGGCCTTCGTCGAAGCCGGACGCCCCAGTCGTGGGATTCGACGGCGTGCCAGTCGGCCTGGGACTCCCAGAAGGACGGCTGGGCGCAGCGGTCCTCCTCGGCCACGTCAAGGCAGATCGCGACGAGGCCGGAGTCTGCAAGCACTCCGGGATGCCCGGGACGCAGCACGCAGAACTCGTTTCCCTCCGGATCAGCCAGCACATCCCAGGGAACGTCCCCCTGGCCGATGTCGATCCGCGTCGCACCGAGTGTGAGCAGGCGCGCCACCTCGGCCTCCCAGTCCGGCCCCCCGGCCAGGTCGAGGTGGAGCCGGTTCTTGCCCGCCTTCGGCTCCGCCGTCGGCACGAACCGCAGCCGCAGGCCGTCCGTCCGGCCCCGCGTCGCGTCCTGCCAGAAGCGTTCCATACGCGCGACATCCAGCGCGTCGATCACGATCCCGGTCAGCATTCCATTCCCCCAGGCTGTCGAACCCGTCGCCTGCTCTCGCCACCGCTGCCGGCATGCCATTCGGGAGCGGCGAGACACCCGCCTCACAAGTCGCCCGGACCGAAACCAGCACGCACCCCGGACACCCTGCCGACCAAGATCCCCGAGCACAAGGCCCCGTTCCTGACTCGTACCGCTTCACGACGACCGGCTGCGCCATTCCGGGAACCCTTCAGGATCCGGTACACGTCGGTGCAGCGTGTTCGGTCACTCGGGGGTGCCGGGGACGACCAGGCCCGACTCGTAGGCGACCACGACCGCCTGGGCACGGTCGCGCAGGCCGAGCTTGGCGAAGATGCGGGTCACGTGGGTCTTGACCGTCGCCTCGCTGAGGTGGAGATGGGCGGCCAGTTCGGTGTTGGACAGGCCGCCGCCGACCAGGCGGAGCACTTCCTTCTCGCGCGGGGTCAGGACGTCCAGGCCCTGGGGCGCAGGCGCGGGGCGGGCGAAACGCTCGACGAGGCGGCGGGTGATGGAGGGGGCGAGCAGCGCGTCCCCGGTCTCGATCAGCTTGACCGACGCCACGAGGTGTTCGGGGGTGACGTCCTTCAGCAGGAAACCGCTCGCGCCCGCGGCGAGCGCGGAGTACACGTACCGGTCGAGGTCGAAGGTCGTCAGGATCAGCACCCGGCACGCCGGGTCGTCGGCGAGGACCCGGCGGGTGGCCTCCAGGCCGTCCATCCCGGGCATGCGGATGTCCATCAGCACCACGTCCGGCCGCAGCCGCCGCGCGGCGGACACCGCCTCCAGCCCGTCGGCGGCCTCCCCGACCACCTCGATCCCGGACCTGCTGAGGATCATCCGGAACCCGCCGCGCACCAGTGTCTGGTCGTCGGCGATCAGCACCCGCGTCACGGCCGCTCCAGGGGGATCCGCGCCCGCACCCGGTAGCCGCCGCCCAACCGCCGCCGCGCGTCGAGGTCGCCGCCGTACACCGCGACCCGTTCGCGCAGCCCGGCCAGGCCCCGGCCGCCCCTGCTCTCGGGCGGGGCCTGGCCCGTCCCGGTGAGCACGCTCGGGCCGGTGTTGAGGACCTCCAGCCGCAGGTTCCGCCTCCCGTAACTCACCGTCACCTCCGCCGTCGCCCCGGGGGTGCCGTGTTTCAGCGCGTTGGTGAGCGCCTCCTGGACGATGCGGTACCCGGTCGCGTCGATCCCGGCGGGCAGCGGGCACGGTTCGCCCGTCACCCGAACATCGACGGGCAGGCCCGCGAACGCGATCCGGTCGACCAGGGTCCCCAGGTGCGCCAGCGACGGCTGCGGGGTGAACGCCTCACCGTCGCCGTCCGGGGCGGGCGCGAGCACACCGAGCAGGTGCCGCAGCTCGGTCATCGCCTCCCGACCGGTCCGCTCGACGGCCAGCAGCGCGTCCTCGGCCTCGCCGTCGACACCGTGCCGGGCGGCGCCCGCCTGCACGACCATGACGCTGACGCTGTGGCTGACGATGTCGTGCAGGTCCCGGGCCACCCGGGCCCGCTCCTCATCGACGGCCCGGCGCGCGGCGCCCTCGCGTTCACGTTCCAGCAGCCAGGTTCGCGCCCCGAGCTCGGAGCGGCGCCTGCGCCGCTCCCACAGAGCCCATGTGCACGGAACCGCGGCGAGGAGGGGCACGAGCCACGCGGGCAGCATGCGCCCATCCTCCCGCCAGACCCGGGCGGAACGCATCATTCTGGCGGTCCACGCCCGTACATCCCTCGGATGACCCGGCCCCGTACTTACATCCAGGACCCGACGCGCGGGCGGTGGCGCGGCTCGTACCGTCACGGTCATGGAGCCGATGGTCCAGCTGATGGACGTACGCAAGGAGTACGGCGAGACCGCCGCGCTCGCCGGGGTGAGCCTCGACATCCAGGCCGGTCAGGCCGTCGCGGTGATGGGCCCGTCGGGGTCGGGCAAGTCGACCCTCCTCAACATGATCGCCGGTTTGGACCGGCCCACCTCCGGCACCGTGGTGGTGCGCGGGGAGGACATCACGGACATGGGCGAGGCCGAGCTGGCCCGGTACCGGCGCCGCCGCATCGGCATGGTCTTCCAGTTCTTCAACCTGCTCGACGACCTGCCGGTGCTGGAGAACGTGATGCTGGCCGCCCAGCTGCTCGGCACCGCGCGCAAGCAGGCGCAGGCCCGCGCGATGGAGCTGCTCGACGAGCTGGGCATCGCCGATCGCCGCAACGCCTACCCGGTGGTGCTGTCGGGCGGGGAACGGCAGCGGGTCGGCGTCGCCCGCGCGCTGATGAACCGGCCCGCCCTGCTGCTGGCCGACGAGCCGACGGGCGCGCTCGACTCGCGGGCCGGCGAACAGGTCATGGACCTGCTGCTGGACCTCAACCAGATCGGCCAGACCCTGCTCATCGTCACCCACGACGAGCGGCTGGCCACCCGGGTCGCCGACCGGGTCGTCGCGTTCGAGGACGGCCGCGTGGCCGCCGAGGTGACCCGGTGAGGGCGGTGTGGCAGGCCGCGCGGTTCGCGGTGCGGCGGCGCAGGCTGCAGACGACCATCATCACGCTGGTGCTGCTGGTGTCGACCGGGACGGTCGTGCTCGCGCTGGGCCTGCTCGCCACCGTGGACGGCCCGTACGACAAGGCGTTCGCGCGGCAGCACGGCGCACATCTGACGGTCTCCTACGACCCCGCGAAGGCGACGGCCGCGCAGGTCGCGGCGTCGGCGTCCCGGCCGGGCGTGACGGCGGCGGGCGGCCCGTACCGCTCGCAGGTCGTCAACATCCCGGAGGAGACCGACCGGTCGCGTCCGGGGCTGCTTCCGCCCGGCCCCTTCACGGTCACCGAGCGGACCGGCCGCGCCGGCGACCCGGTCGACCGCCTGACGCTCAGGAGCGGCCGCTGGGCCGGCGCGCCCGGCGAGATCGTGCTGGGCACCGACTACGCGCGGTTCCCGTTCGACCCGATCGGGAAAAAGGTGACCTTCGGCGACGGGCGGACCTTCACCATCGTCGGAATCGGCCGGTCGATCACCCGGTCCTCCCAGGCGTGGGTGGCGCCCGGCCAGCTGACCGCCCCGGACGGCCTCCAGATGCTCTACCGGCTCGCCGACCCGGCCGCCCCGGCCGGCACGGTCACCGCCGGGCTGCCGGCGACCGCGAGCCAGAGCTATCTCGTCTCCCGGCAGCAGGCCACCGAGGCCGGAACGACCGTCATCCCGTTCCTGATCGCGTTCGGGATCGCCGGGCTGCTCGTCGCGGTGCTCGTCATCGCCAACGTGGTCAGCGGCGCCGTCGTGTCGGGGTTCCGGCACATCGGCGTCCTCAAGTCCCTCGGCTTCACCCCCGCGCAGGTCACCGGCGTCTACCTGGTGATGATCGCGATACCCGGGGTGCTGGGAAGCCTGATCGGAATCGCCGCGGGCAACGTCCTGGCGGGGACGGTCACCACCACGCTGGGCGACTCGTTCGACCTGCCGACCGCCACCGGCGTCTCGCCCTGGGTGGACGTCCTGGCCTTCACGGGCGTGCTCGCGGTCGCCGTCGTCACCGCGCTGGTGCCGGCCGTCCGGGCCGGGCGGATCCCGACGGCGGTCGCGGTCAGCGCGGGCGCCGCGACGCGGCGGGGCCGGGCCCTGCGGGTGCAGCGGGCGCTGGCCCGGACGCGGCTGTCGCGCCCGGTCAGCCTGGGCCTGGGCCTGCCGTTCGCCCGGCCGGGCCGTACCGCGCTGACCGTCACCGCCGTCGCGTTCGGAGTGGCGGCGGTGACGTTCGCCGCCGGCCTCAACCGGTCCCTCAGCGCCTACCTCGCCGACGCGGAACTCACCGAGACCGTCCACGTCCTGGTCCCCGTCGACGGCGGCCGGCCGGTCTCACTGGCCGGGCGGCCCGGCACCGCCAAGGTCGCGGTCACGCGCTTCGAGCAGGTCCACGTGCCGGGGTTCGACCGGCCGGTGCAGGTCAAGGCCTACCAGGGGGACGTCACCGACCGGCACGGCTACCGGATGGTGCACGGCCGCTGGCTCGGCGGGCCGGGTGAGGCCGTCGTGGGCGACCCGTTCCTGAAGACCGGCGGCAAGAAGATCGGCGACACCGTCGTCGTGACCGCGGACGGCAGGAAGGCCGCACTGCGGATCGTCGGGACGGCGCTCGTGGACGGCGGCGACACCGTCCTCACGGACTGGGCGTCCCTCACCTCGCTCGTCGACCGCGGGAAGCCTGCGGCGTCCCCGGAACCCTCCGGCCCGCGCTCCGGCATGGTGACCTCTCTTCTGGAGGTCACCCTCACCCCCGGCACCTCCCCGGAGCACTACGCCGCCGCGCTCAGGGCGGACGGGGTCCCGGCCGAGCCGGCCGCCGAGGGCATCGAATCCGGCCAGGTGATCCTCCTCGGACTCCTCACCCTGCTGACCCTGGGACTGACCACGGTCGCCGGGCTCGGGGTGTTCAACACGGTGATCCTCAACACCCAGGACCGGGCGCGCGACTTCGGCGTCCTGAAATCGCTGGGCGCGACACCGCGGCAGGTCCTGACGGTCGTGCTCGCCTCCATGGCCGTGCTCGGCCTGGTCGGCGGACTCATCGGACTGCCGCTGGGGGTGGCCGCCCACCATGTGGTGCTGCCGGCCATGGCCGACACAGGCGGCCTGGTCCTCCCCTACGGCCTCATGGAGACCTTCCCCTGGCCGCTGATGCTCCTGTCCGTCCTGGCGGGGATCGCGATCGCCCTGCTCGGCGCCCTGATCCCGGCCGGCCGGGCGTCCCGGATCAAGACGGCGGCGGCCCTGCGCTCGGAGTGACCCGCCCACCCGGGGCAGAGGACCCCGGGTGGGCGGACGGAGGCGAGGGCGGGGCCGCCGCGGTGTGCGGCGTCCCCGCGGTCGTCGCCGGTCAGCGGGCGGGGGTGGCTCCCATCTTGTTCACCCACCCCTGGCTCTCGAAGGCCAGGTACTCACTGCCGGCCGGCTTGCCGGGGAGGGCGGTGTACTGGTCCTCGAAGTCGAGGAGTTGGGCGCTCTTACGGTCCACGACCAGCCGCACGCTGGTGCCCTGGGCGGTGATGGCCACGCCGGGCCTGCCCAGTCGGTCCTTGATCTGTCCGGTGACGCGGACGGACGGGGTGCGCGCCAGGATCCGGTAGAGGGCCGCTCGGGTGCCGGGGGTGGTCGGGGCCATGAACAGGTCCCAGGCGCTGACGAAGACGTACTGGCCGAAGTCGGCCGGGGCGGTGTAGCCGTTCGCGCCGCCCCGGCGGTCCTGCCGCCACAGCTTGCGCAGGTGGCTCTCCAGGGCGGTCTCGGTCGCCGGCAGCTTCGCGATCGTCTTCCATTCGATCTCGTGGGACCCGATGGTGGGGTTCACCAGGTGCGAGCGCTTGCCGTAGGTGACCGTGAGCGGTTTCGAGGCGGTCGTGCCGCCGTTGACGTCGAGCGGGGGCGATCCCGCCGCCTTCCAGGCGGCCTCGTCCTTCTTCGTGGGGAAGGTGACCTCGATGTCCAGCGGTCCGTGTGAACGGAAGCGCATGCCGGTCCCGCCTCCAGCGCACGCCCAGTCCTCGGCGCTGCTCGCGGTCCGCGCCTGGAACCTTTGGGGCTCGCCCAGGGGCGTCGGTACGCCCGGGCCGGGCTTGAAGGGCATGATGTCCTGCCACGTGCGGGTCCGTTTGTACCAGCAGTCCCCGCGGGTGTCGGGCTGCTTGGCGGCCGTCTTCGCGCTGGCCAGCAGGAATGCGCGGGTATCGATCGTGTCGTCATGTCCGGAGCCGGGGCCGGGGCCGTCTGAAGGCACGCCGGCGGTCAGCGCCGTGGCGGCCGCCGCCACGGCGGTCACGCCGGCGGCGAGAGCCAGCCGCCGGACCGGCCGTCGCGCGGGGACGATGCGCGGGTTCACGGCACCGGCGCGCGCACGGACCTGCGCCACGCCGGGGCGCCGCGCGTAGGCGTCGTCGGCCAGTTCCGCGACCGCCGCGGGCTTCAGGGCGACGATCAGATCGTCGAGTTCGTCCTGCTTCATTGCTTCTCCTGGGTGACTCGCGGGCGCGGGGCGCGTCCATGCGCTCGCGCGGTGCCTTCCTGGGACGCCTCGATCGCCTTGGCCAGCCGCCGGCGCCCCCGGTGCAGCCGGACGACGAAGGCGGTGCGGGAGCAGCCCGCGACACGGGCCGCCTCCGCGGGGTCGAGCCCGTGCCAGGCGGTCAGGGTGACCGCTTCGGCCTCCTTGGCGGAAAGGGCCCGCAGGGCGGTCAGCGCCTGGTCGCGGGCTATGAGGTGGTCGGCGACGTCCCAGGCGTGCAGGTCGGCGTCGGTGCTGAGGCCGGCCAGCCGGTCGACCAGGCCGCGCGCCCTGCCCGCCGCGCCGTGCGACTGGCGGACCAGGTTCCCGGCCACGCCCAGCAGCCACGGCAGCGCCTGGTCGGGGATCTCGTCGATCTTCCGCCACGCGACGGTGAACACCTCGCCCGTCAGATCCTCGGCGGCCTGGGGGGCGGCCCGCAGCACGACGTAGCCGAAGACGTTGCGGTAGTACGCCTCGTAGAGGCGGGTGAATCGGGCCTCTTGCTCGTCCACGCCACCTCCTCTCTTCTCGGAGCCGGTACGCCGAGAAGTCCGAGAAGGGCACGGCGGATTACCTCGCGGGCCCGGAAATCCTTCGGCGATCGCGCCACGGCGACGGGCGCGCGGCGTCCTGCCTGGACGGCCGGGTAGGCGCGCATTGCCTCAAGGCTGACCGTCCACGATGGATGCGCCGGCGCTCGATGGCCGGCAGGACGGCGATTGGCGCTTCAAGGAGTGGCGTGTGCGTGACCCTGACGGCGGCGGTGGGCCTGCTCGCGGCGGCCCCGTTCAGCGCGAGCGGCCAGGCCGCCTCCGCCACCGGTGGCTCGGTGAACCGGTCAGCGGCCCCGCCGGAAGCGGCGGCCGGGAGCGTCCCGTCCGGTGTGTCGGCGGCGCCCCCCGTGTACCGCGTCAAGGTGGCCCAGTGGGCGAAACCCCATCTCAACATCCGGGATCACCCGGGCTGGCCGGGCGGCCGGCCCGGAAATATCATCGGGGCGAAGCGTCCGGGAGACGGCGCCATGGCCCTCTGCGCGGCCGAGGGCGCCACGATCACCGCCTTCAAGGGCAGGACCGGCTCGACCTGGGTCAAGATCGACCTAGGTGGGGAGCGCACCGCCTGGCTGTGGGACCCCGGGCTCAACCCCCACGAAGTCATCCGCCCGTGCCTCTGCGGGTGCCCGAGGATCAAGACCGACCGCGGCGGGGACGGCAAGACCTGCGGCTGCCGGGCTCGCGAGGAGGGTCGATGAACCCCTGGCGAACCGGGGCCGGAATGGTCGCGGCGCTGGCGCTGGCGCTGTCGGCCGTGGCGGCGCCCTCGGCCGCGGTCGCCGACTCTCCGGCCCGCGCTCGCGCGGACCAGGTCACCGTCGGCGACTGGGCCAGGCCCTGCACGTGCGGGAAGATCCGGGGGCTCCGGGCGTCCCGCCGGGCAGGATCATCGGCTCGATCATGCCGCCCGCGGAGGCCAGCGCCCTGTGCCACATCACCGACGGCTCGCAGATGACCTCCTGGGGCCGGACCAGGTCGGACTGGGTCAAGATCCGGTACGGCTGGGAGGGGCACGCCTGGCTGTGGGGCGGCGGCCTCGACCCCTACTCGCTCCGCGAGTGCTGAGCACCACCGGCCAGGGGCCGGATCGCGTCCCTCCCTCCTGCCCCTCCTCCGCACCGGACCCCGAGGCGCTGACCTGTGGAGACGCGCCTCGGGGAGCGGCGGGCGGCTAGGCGTTGTCCGGTGCGCGGGGCAGTCGCAGGGTGAACGTCGCGCCTTGGCCCGGCTCGCTGCGCACCGCGGCGGAGCCTCCGTGCGCCTCGGCCAGCTGCCGCACGATGGCCAGGCCCAGTCCGCTGCCGCCGGTCTGCCGGCTGCGCGACTTCTCGGCCCGCCAGAACCGGTCGAAGAGGTGCGGCAGGTGCTCGGGCGCGATGCCCGGCCCGGTGTCGGCGACCTCGATCAGCACGTCGTCGCCGTCGGCGTGCGCGCTCAGGCCCACCCGTCCGCCGGCCGGCGTGTAGCGGACCGCGTTGGCGAGCAGGTTGCCGACCGCCTGCCGCAGCCGTACCGGATCGGCGTCCAGGTGCGGCCGACCGGTCACCTCGGCGGTCAGCACCAGCTCGGCGGCCTCGGCCGCGGCCCGGTAGACGGTCGCGATCTGCTCGACCAGATCGGCCACGTCGACCGGCTCGGGGTGCAGCCGCAGCTTGCCCACGTCGGCGAGCGCGAGTTGCTGGAGGTCGTCGACGATGTGCTGCAGCAACGTGGCCTCCTCGACCAGCGAAGCGGTCAGCGCCGGGCCCAGGTCGGCCACGCCGTCCTGGGCGGCCTCCAGCCAGCCCCGGATGTTGCTCAGCGGCGTGCGCAGCTCGTGCGACACGTCGCTGACCATCGCCTTGCGCTGCCGCTCCATGCGGTCCAGGTGCTCGGACATCTCGTTGAACGCGGCGCCCAGCTCGCCGACCTCGCCCTTGGCGCGCATCGCGACCCGCGCCGAGCCGTCGCCGGCCCGCATCCGCCGGGCCGCCGCGGTCACCGCCCGCACCGGCCGCGCCAGCCGGGTGGCGACGAGGACGCTGATCCCGACCGCCAGGACGAGGATCACCGCGGTGACCCCCGCGATGCCGTACGGGTCGATGGCGGGCGTGCGGTCCTCCGACGAGCCGATGTAGAGCAGCGCGGCCGGCGCGACGTAGGACTTCAGCTGGGTGCGGCGCGCGGTGGCCAGGCACTCGGCGGCCGACGCCGGAGCGGCCGGCGTGCCGGTCTCGTCCAGCCACACGTCGACCTGGCTTCCGCGGCACTGCCGGACCAGGGCGGCGAGCTGGGTGAGCGCGCGCTTCTCGGTCGTGGTCGGCCCGGGTGCGTCCGGCGAGCACGACGCGGGCGGCACCGCGGGCTCCGGCTCCGCGGTGGGCCGGTCCGCCGGCCTGCCGCCGGGCGCGCCGGTCTGCGCGCCGGGCGCCCGGGTCGGCACGCCGGGCGGCGCGTCGGGCGTGTTCCCCGGCTGCTGCGGCTTCTCCCCGGGCTCGGCCGACGAGGAAGGTCTCGGCGTCGGCGGGACCTCGGCCGACGGCGTCTCGGCGACTTCGGCGAGCCGAAACGCTCCGCCACCGGACGGTCGCGCAAGCGCCGCTCGCGGCGTGGAAGGAGCGTGTCCGGAAGGCGCGCCGACAGGCGCGCCCGGAGGGTTCGTGCCCGGTGCCGGGCTGGTCGGACCGCCCTCGCGGCGGAGGTACGGGCGGCCGCCGGGCCCGACGACGACCGTGGCGCGCTGGCCCTCGCGGCGCAGGCACGCCGCCTGCGCGTCGACCTCCCGCCGCAGCCGCACCCGCTCGGGATCCGGCAGCCGGAACGGCCCGGCCGCACGCGCGTCGATCCGGTCGGTGGCCGCACCGGGCCCCAGCGAGACGTCGACGGCGAGCGGGTCGACGACGGCCGAGGGGCGCGCCGGCAGCGGCGGCCGGCCGGCCGCCGAGTCCGCGATCCGGGTGCCGTCCTCGGTCGCCAGCGCGACCCGCTGGTCGCTCTGCCGGGCCAGCCCGCGCACGGTCTCCCCGACGCCGTCCCAACGCGGATGGCTCGCCGCGTAGCCGAGCAGCGCGTCGTTGATCCGGGCGTCGCGGGCGAGCGTCCGGCCCTGCCGCTGCCGGATCTCGCCGGACGTGCTGCGCGCCGCCAGCCACGCGGTCGCCACGATCGAGCACACCGCGATCAGTACCGAGCTGGCGACCAGTCGCACGAGCAGGCTATGGCGCACGGTCGCCGACCAGCTTGTATCCGACGCCGTACACGGTGCACAGCCGGACCGGCCGCCGCGGCTGCGGCTCGATCTTCTTGCGCAGGTTCTTCACGTGCACATCGACGGTGCGCTCGGTGATGAAGCGGTCGAAGCCGTGCAGGTGCTCCAGGAGCTGCACCCGGGTGAGCACCCGGCCCGGCCGCTCGGCCAGCGCCTCCAGGAGGCGGAACTCCGCGGGCGTGCACTCGACCTCGCGCCCGTCCGCGAGGACCGTGTGCCGTTCGGGGTCCACCGTGATGCCGCCGACCCGGTACACCTGCTCGCCGCTCCCCCGCCCGGTCCGCCGCAGCAGCGTGCGCACCCGGGCCATCAGCTCGCGCGGGCTGTAGGGCTTGGTGACGTAGTCGTCGGCGCCGAGGTCGAGGCCGCGCAGCAGGTCGTCCTCCGTCGAGCGGGCGGTCAGCATGAGCACCGGGACGTCGGACTCGGCGCGCAGCCCGCGGCACACGTCGAGGCCGTCGACCCCCGGCATCATCACGTCCAGCAGCACGATGTCGGGGCGGCGCGCGCGAGCCTCGTCGATCGCGGCCCGCCCGTCGTGGACGACGACCACGGAGTGCCCCTCGCGCTGGAGGTAGAGGCGCAGCAGCTCCGCCTGTTTGGGGTCGTCCTCCGCGACCAGGACATTCGCGCACATGGGGCCTGAGCGTAGCCAAGCCGATCCCGGCACCACGGGATCATCACATCGGCCTCACAGGTTCTTCACACTCCTCGGCCAGCATCTCGCGGCATGCGCCAAGTCAAGATCCACACCGGCGTCCTGCTCGCCGCCGGCCTGATCACCGGGCTGGCCGGCTGCGGCTCGTCGGACAACCGCAGATCAGGGGACGGCCCGCCCGATGCGGACCGACCGGCGGCCGCCGCCGAGCCACAGCGGTCAGGGCGGCAGCCGCAGGGCGCCGAGATAGCGACCGTGCAGGGCCGCCGGATCGCCGTGCACAAGCAGAAGGGCGACGGCGCGACTTGGAAGACGCTGTCCAGCCCCAACGAGATGGGCGCCACCCGGGTCTTCCTCGTCGCCGCCAAGGACGGCGAGTGGCTCAAGGTGCTGCTGCCGATCCGGCCGAACGGCAGCACCGGCTGGGTCAGGGCGTCCGACGTGAAGCTGTCGTCGACGCCCCACCGCGTGGAGATCGACCCGAAGGCGTTCACGTTCACCGTCTTCGACGGCGACAAGGTGGCGCGCACCGGCAAGGTCGCCACCGGCGAGGGCGGCACCCCGACCCCGGCCGGTCGCTTCTACTTCACCGAGCTGGTCCGACCGCCGAACCCCAACGGTGACTACGGCGCGTACGCCTTCGGGCTGAGCGGTTTCTCGCCGACGCTGAAGACGTTCGCCGGCGGCCCAGGACAGCTCGCCGTGCACGGCACGAACAAGGCGTCGGCGCTGGGCGGCAAGGTCAGCCACGGCTGCGTGCGGGTCGGCAACGACGACATCACCTGGATGGCCAAGAACCTGGCGATCGGCACGCCTGTCGTCGTCAAGAAGTGAAACAACACCGAAAGGAACATCGATGCATCTGAAGTCCCTCATCGCGGCCGTCGCGCTGGGCGTCGGCCTGGCCGGCACCGGGATGGCCGCCGCCGAGGCCGCCACCGCCACCCCCCACCCGACCACCTCACCCGGCGTCCCGACCCCGCCCCAGCACCCCGGCGCCTCGAACCCGCCCCAGCACCCCGGCTCTCCGGCGCCCCAGCGCCCCGGCGTCCCGACCCCGTCCCAGCGCCCCGGCGGCAACCTGCCGATGCCCAGCGAGCCGCCGACCGCCATGCCCCCCGGCAATGCCATCCCCAGGGTGCCGAACTACACCGGCTGACCGTGACCGCAGGCCCGCACGTCTCCCGTCGTGCGGGCCTGCCGCCGTAGAAGCGCCGCGACGGCCCTGTGCCGGTGTTCTCAGATGAACTCCAGGGGGCGGACGGTGTAGTCGGACGGGATGTCGTCGTGCATGGCCTCGACGGGGCGGTCGGGGGCGGTCTCCTCCAGGAGGGCGGCGCGGCGGACGCGGTCGGTGCGGAAGATGCGGCTTCCGTCTCGCATGCGGCACCAGGCGGTCAGGTACCAGCCGTTGCCGGACGCGGTGAACGTGACGGGCTCCACGTCGCGTTCGGTCTCGGTGCCCGTCCGGTCGACGTAGGTGAGGCGGACCACCCGGCGGGTCCGGATGGCCTCCTCCAGCACGGCCGGCACGGACGCCGGATCGTCGACCTCGGCGGGGGTCAGGAAGCGGACGCGCTGGGCCAGTTCGCGGGCCGAGGCACTGTCGGCGGCCGACATCGCGGCGACGATCTTGTGCAGGGCGGTGCGGGCGGCCCGGGAGTAGGGCGAGCCGCCGGCCCGGGACAGGGTGATCGCGAGGGCCACCGCCTCGGCGGGGGTGAAGTTCAGCGGCGGCAGCGTCCGGCTCTTGTCGAGGGTGTAGCCGCCTCCGCGGCCCACGTCCGCGAAGATCGGCACACCGGCCTGCTGGAGCGCGCCGATGTCGCGCTCGATCGTGCGGACGCTCACCTCGTACCGCGCGGCCAGTTCCCGCGCGCTGACCCGGCGCGGGGCGCACGCGCGCAACTCCTCCACCAAGGCGTACAAGCGGTCGGTGCGGTTCACGCGCCGACCGTACGCGCCGGCTCCGACAGTCAGAGGGCGCGGAGGAAGCCGATCACGGCGTCGTTGACCTCGGCGGGGCGTTCCTGCTGCGTCCAGTGGCCGCATCCGGACAGCCAGACGGTGTCGCGCAGGTTCGGCACGAAGTCGCGCATGGAGGCGATCGTGTCGCGGGCGCCGATGGCGACGAGGTCGCGGTCGCCCGCGATGTAGAGGGCGGGCGGGCCGATGGGGGCGCGGTGCCAGGCGGCCGTGAGTTCCCAGTTGCGGTCGAGGTTGCGGTACCAGTTGACGGGGCCGGTGAAGCCGCTCTCGGCGTACTCCTCGACGTAGGCGGCGATGTCCTCGGCGGTGAGCCAGCCGGGCAGCTTCTCCGGCTCGGGGAGGCCGTCGAGGAAGCCACCGCCCTCCGGGACGACCAGCGGCGGGCACGGGCCGTCGCCGGACACCCCGTACAGCATGCGGCGGAAGGTGGCAGCCCGGTCGCGGTCGAGTTCGGTCTCCGGGACGTCCGGCTGCTGGAAGTGCACCATGTAGAAGCCGTCGCCGAAGAGGCGGCGCATGGACTCCACGGGCGGCCCGCTGCTGCGCGGACGGTGCGGAACCGACATGCCGACCACGCCGCGCACCCTGTCGGGGCGCATCTGGGCCACGGCCCAGGCGACGGGGGCGCCCCAGTCGTGGCCGACCACGACGGCGCGGTCCGCGCCGAGCGGGCCGATGAGCCCGACCGCGTCCGCGGCCAGGTGCAGGATCGTGTACCGGCCGGCGTCCGCGGGGCCGCCCGTGCGGGCGTAGCCGCGCTGGTCGGGCGCGACGGCGTGGAACCCGGCCTCGGCGAGCGCGGTGAGCTGGTGCCGCCAGGAGTACCAGCATTCGGGGAAGCCGTGCAGGAGGAGCACGAGGGGTCCTTCGCCCGCCTCGGCGACGTGCATGCGCAGCCCGCTGTCCGACCGGACGAAGCGGTGCCTGATCTCGGTCATCTGGAACCCTTCGGGTGGCGCGGGCCGGTCCGTCCAACGCTATCCCCCGCCGGACGGCATTCTTGATCACAAAAACGGGACATCGGCTGGAACGGTCCCAACGCATGCGCCCGCACCTGCGACACTGCTCGGCCAGATCGAACGCGCGGACGAACCCGCACACCGGCGAGGAGTGGAACACGGATGTACGACGGCAGCCACACGGGCGGGCACACGGGCGGGCAGGCGCAGGCGGGCCCCACGCCCGGGCACCTTCCGGCGGTGGGCGCGGGCAACACCCTCACCCTCAACTACCGGGACGCACAGGGCGAGGAGGTCTATCTCTCCAAGATCTCCGGGCCCGGGCTCCCGAGTCCCTTCTGGCAGGCGTGGGAGGAGCTCCAGCGGCTCGGGATCCCCGCCGAGAACGTGACGGCGGCCTTCTCCGAGATCGAGCCGTGCCGTCTTCCCGGGTGCTACTGCGACCCGCTCCTGCGCGACTTCGCCTTCCCTCACGCCGAGATCTCGTTCGGGCGGCCCTACGGCGCCACCGCGCGGGAACGGGCCGCCGCGGTCGCGGCCAACTCGGAGCAGGCGGCGGCGCTCGCCCGGATGATGGGCCAGTCCGCGCCGCCCGGGGCATCGCCCGTCCCGCCGCCCGCGGGCGCGCCGCCGGCGCCGCCGCTGGATCCCGCGCAGCTCGCGCAGGTGCTGGCATCGGCGTTCGGCCCCGCGCAGGTGCGCCGCTACCAGGCCGACGACCTGCAGCGGATCGGGGTGCCACCGGCACAGGCGGCCGTGCTGGAGGTGGCCGGGCTCCCCGCGCAGCTCCCGCACATCTTCCAGGCGTGGACGGCCCGGCCAATGCCGGAGCAGCTCGGCATCCGCCGCAGCCCGCTCCCGGAGGACAGGCTGCACGAGTTCGCCTCGCTCGTCAGCCTCGGCGGGGACGGTCACTGCATGATCGGCCTGCTGATCTCCGGTCCTCCGCACGTGCTGGGCGGGGTGTGGGCGGTGGACCCCGTCCTCGGGACGACCCGGTTCGTCAACAGCGGCCCGGGGGAGCTCGCCCGCTCGCTGGCGCTGCTGTCGCACGGACGGCGGCGTATGCGGGGCAGGGACGCCCATGGGGCCGGAGAGATCGTCGAGCGGATCCAGGCACAGCTCGCCTCCGTCGACCCGGCCGCCTTCCACGGGGAGGACCGCTGGTGGTCCCTCGTCGTCGAGCAGATGTGGAACGGGCTGTTGTGACCCGGCCGGTCTGAACCGATCCATACCGTCCGGTGGTGGATTGTGTGCGCGGGCCACATGGGAGGGCGGGGCCGCGCTCCATAGGTTCTGCGCATGACGAGCGTGACACCGCGGGCGACCGCGGGGACTTCGGGGACGCTGGATCTGTCGGGCAGGCGCGCCCTGGTCACCGGAGGCGCGAGCGGCATCGGCCGCGCCTGCGCCCGGCGGCTCGCGGCGGCGGGCGCCGAGGTGGTGGTGGCCGACATAGACGGGGACGCGGCGGAGCGGACCGCGGCCGAGATCGGCGGTGTCCCCCTGCTGGCCGATCTGGCCGACGTGGACGCGCTCGGCGGCCTGGCCTCCGGCACGGACATCCTGGTCAACAACGCCGGGATCCAGTACGTGGCGCCGCTCCAGGACTTCCCGCCGGAGACGTTCGGGCGGATCCTGCGGTTGATGGTGGAAGCGCCGTTCCGGCTGGTGCGGGACGCGCTGCCCGGCATGTACGAGCGCGGCTGGGGTCGCATCGTCAACATCTCGTCCGTGCACGGGTTGCGGGCCTCGCCGTACAAGTCGGCCTACGTGACGGCCAAGCACGGCCTTGAGGGACTGTCCAAGGTGATCGCGCTGGAGGGCGCCCCGCACGGCGTGACGTCCAACTGCGTCAACCCCGCCTACGTCCGGACCCCGCTGGTGGAGAACCAGATCGCCGACCAGGCGCGCACGCACGGCATGCCCGAGGACGAGGTCGTCGAGCGGATCATGCTCGACCACGCCGCCGTGAAGCGGCTGATCGAGCCGGACGAGGTGGCGGAACTCGTCGCCTATCTGTGCTCGCCGCCCGCCTCGATGGTGACCGGCGCCTCCCTGGCACTCGACGGCGGCTGGACGGCGCACTAAGAATGAGCCGTATGACCTGCGGCGTCTTCCTCGAACTGCTGGCCCGGGAGGCCTCCCCCGTCGAGTTCGAGGGCCCCCTCGTGCAGGCGCGGGCGGAGGGCGCGCCTCCGGCCGTCCTGGAGGAACTGGAGGCGACGAAGCTCGCCGCGCTGCGGGTCCGGACGATCATGCGGCGGCACGCCCGCCGGGAGAACGAGCTGGCGGCGCTGTTCGACACCGCGGGCGACCTCGCCGGGCTGCGCGACCTCGACGCGGTGCTGGAGGCGATCACCCGCCGCGCACGGCGGCTGCTGAACGCCGACATCGCCTACCTCACGCTGAACGACGACGCGCGCGGCGACACCTACATGCGGGTGACCGACGGGTCTGTGTCGGCGGCGTTCCGGCGGCTGAGGCTGCCGATGGGCACCGGTCTGGTCGGCCTGGTCGCGCAGACCGCGATGCCCTACAACAGCGACCACTACCTGGTGGACGCCCAGTTCGAGCACCGGGGGTTCATCGACGACGCGGTCGCCGAGGAGGGCCTGGTCGCCATCCTCGGCGTGCCGATGCGGCTGGGCAGCCGGGTCATCGGCGTGCTGACCGCCGCGAACCGCAGCGAGCGCCCGTTCGACCAGGAGGAGGTGGCGCTGCTCGGCTCGCTCGCCGCGCACGCCGCGATCGCCATCGACAACGCCCGCCTCCTGGAGGAGACCCGTACCGCTCTGACCGAGCTGAGCGCCGCCAACGAAGAGGTCAAGGCGCGCAGCGCGGCCGTGGAGCGGGCGGCGCGCGCGCACGACCGGATGACCGCCGTGGTGGTTCGGGGCGGCGGCGTGGAAGACGTCGGCGCCGTGGTGACCGAGTTGCTGGGCGGCACCCTGCACGTCCTGGACGCCGACGGCCGGCGACTCGCGACGACCGGCGCCGCGGCGGACCCCCTCGGCGACGACGAACTGGGCGGGGTCT
Organism: Actinomadura sp. NPDC023710; assembly: GCF_040639875.1. Taxonomy (NCBI): domain Bacteria; kingdom Bacillati; phylum Actinomycetota; class Actinomycetes; order Streptosporangiales; family Thermomonosporaceae; genus Actinomadura; species Actinomadura sp. NPDC023710. Next base: position 164,618 of record NZ_JBFAGB010000003.1, on the reverse strand, counting down.
CCGCCTCGGCCCACTCCGCACGCGCGCAGGGGCGCACGGTCAGGCGCGGCGATCTGTGGATCGCCTCGGTCTCCACCGGCGACGAGATGCTCGGCACGCTGGTGCTGCGCACCGCCGACGAGGTGGACGACGCCGACCAGCGGATCCTGGAGCGCGCGGCGCTCGTGACCGCGCTGCTGCTGCTGTTCCAGCGGAGCGCCACCGAGGCCGAGGGGCGGGTGCGCGGCGAGCTGCTGGACGACCTGCTGTCCGGCCGCCGGGCGGGCGCGGAGGCGCTGACGGCGCGGGCGCGGCGCGTCGGCGTCGATCTGAGCGCTCCGCACGTGGTGCTGTGCGCCAGGTACGACTCCCGCGAGCACCGGCCCCGCGCGGCCTTCTGGGCGTCGTCGTTCGCGGCGATGGGGCACGGCCTGGCCGCCTCGCGTGCGGAGGAGATCGTCCTGCTGCTGCCGGGCGACCGGCCGGGCGACGCGGCGCGCCGGGTCGCCAAGGAGCTCGGCGCCTCCCTCGGCGGGTCCGCCACGGTCGGCGCGGCCGGCCCGGTCCGCGGTCCGGGCGAGGTCGCCTCCGCCCACCGGGAGGCGCAGCGCTGCGCGGACGCGCTGCTGGCACTCGGGCGCCGCGGCGACGGCGCCGGCGCGTCCGAGCTGGGCTTCGTCGGCCTGCTCATCGGGGACGACCGCGACGTGACGGGCTTCCTCGGGAGCGCGCTCGGTCCCGTCCTCGACTACGACGAGCGGCGCGGCACGGCCCTCGTCCAGACGCTGGAGGCCTATTTCGGGACGGGCGGCAGCCTGTCGCGGACGGCCGAGCGCCTGCACATCCACGTCAACACCGTGAGCCAGCGCCTCGACCGCATCGCCCGCCTCCTCGGCGACGACTGGCAGGCCCCCGAGCGGGCCCTCGAACTCCAGCTCGCCCTGCGCCTGCACCGCCTCTCCCGCTGAGCACGCCGGAACGCGGCGCGCCGCCCCCTCGGGGACGGCGCGCCGCGCGCTCGGTTCGTGTCACACGGAGGCTTCGACCTTGGCGTCGTCGTTCTCGGGCGCGGGACGCGCGCGGGAAGCGCGGGCCGCGACGAGATCGCGGGCCGTGCCCCAGACGCCGCGGCGGAACAGCAGCACGACCACGATGAAGATCGCGCCGGTGATGATCCCGGTCTCCTCGAACCCGGCGCCGGCCAGGTAGTCGTTCAGCTCCACGATCAGCGCGGCGCCGACGGCCCCGCCCCACAGGGTGCCGATGCCGCCGAGGACGACCATCATCACGGCCTGGCCCGAGGTCGTCCAGTACACGCCCTGGAGGGACGCGAAGCCGTGCCCGACGGTGAACAGCCCGCCCGCCAGGCCCGACAGGGCGGCCGACAGGACGAAGGCCAGCAGCTTGTAGCGGTCGATGCTGTAGCCGAGCGCCCGCGCCCTGTTGGGGTTGTCGCGGATGGACATCAGGACCCTGCCGAAGGGGGACCGGACGATGCGCCAGGCGGCGAACAGCCCGACCAGGATGAACGGCAGCGCGGCGTAGTAGAAGAAGAACGGGTCGGACAGGTCCAGCCCGAACAACTCCCTGGGGATGCCCTGCAGGCCGTTCTCCCCGCCGGTCGCCTCCCTCCACTGGTTGGCGATGAAGTACACCATCTGCGCGAAGGCCAGTGTGACCATGGCGAAGTAGATGCCGCGCAGCCGGACCGACAAGAAGCCGATCGGGACGGCGAGGGCGGCCGCGAAGGCGGCGCCGCCCAGCACGGCCACGGGGAACGGCAGCCCGGAGTGCAGCGCGATCAGGCCGGTGGCGTAGCCCGAGCCGCCCCAGAAGGCCGCGTGCCCGAACGACAGGAGTCCGGTGAAGCCGAGCAGCAGGTCGACGGCGGCCGCGAACAGCGCCCAGCAGACGATGTCCAGCGCGACCGGCGGGTAGATGAACCAGGGCAGGACGAGCGCCACCACGAGCCCGGCGGCCAGCAGGACCGGCCGTCCGGCCAGCTTGGAGAGGATCACAGGTTCTCCTCGGCGGTCACAGGGCCTCCTCGCGTCCGAACAGGCCGGCGGGGCGCCACAGCAGCACGGCGGCCATCAGGATGAACACCAGCGTCTGCGACAGCGACGGGACGTAGTAGTTGCCGAGGGCCGACACGAGCCCGACCGCGAACCCGGCGGCGACCGAGCCGAACACCGACCCGAGGCCGCCGATCACCACCACCGCGAACACCGTGATGATCAGGTCGGAGCCCATCAGCGGGTTGACCGCCCGCATCGGCGCGGCGAGCACGCCGGCGAACGCGGCGAGCGCGATGCCGAACCCGAACACCGGCGTCACCCAGCGGGCGACGTCGATGCCGAGGGCGCGCGACAGCTCGGGCCGCTCGGTCGCCGCCCGGACGATCATGCCGACGCGGGTCCGGGTCAGCACCACCCACACGGCGGCGCACACCAGCACCGACACCGCCAGCACGAACACCTGGTACGTCGGGTAGGTGAACAGGCCGAGGTCGATCGACCCCTCCAGCGCGGACGGGCGCGGATAGGGCTGCGACTGCACCCCGTACCGCCGCTTCACCAGGTCCTGCAGGATCAGCGCGAGCCCGAAGGTGAACAGGAAGTTGTAGAGCGGGTCCAGCGGCGCGAGCCGGTGGATGAACAGCCGCTCCAGCAGCACGCCCGCGATCCCGAGGGCGACGGGCACGATCACCAGCGCGAGCCAGAAGTTCACGCCGAAGGAGTCGAGCAGCACGAAGGAGCCGAACGCGCCGAGCATGTAGAACGCCCCGTGCGCGAAGTTGACCACGCCCAGCATCCCGAAGATGACGGCCAGGCCGAGGGCGAGCAGGGCGTAGAACGCCCCGCCCACCAGCCCGTTGAACGCCTGTTGCAGCACGTCGCGGCCCGCCTAGAGGGAGCAGGACGGGTCGGGCTGCTGGAACGCCTCCGCCGCCGGGATCGTGCTGAGGATCTTCTCGTAGTCCCAGGGCTCCTTGACCTCGCTCTTGGGCTTGACCTCGGCGACGTAGGCGTCGTGGGTGAGCAGGTGGTCCTCGGCGCGGATCGTGCCGGTGGAGGTGAACGCGTCGTTGACCTTGGCGCCCTCGAGCTGCTTCACCACATCGTCGGACTTGTCGGTGCCGCCGCGCTGCACGGCCTCCAGGTACTGCAGCGCCGCCGAGTAGTCGGCCGCCTGCACGGCCGTCGGGCGGGCGCCGGTCTTGGCCTTGAACTTGTCGGCCCAGGCGCGGTTCCCCTGATTGGCGTTCCAGTACCAGAAGTCGGTGAAGCGCGTCCCGGCCAGGGCGTCGGAGCCGAGCGAGTGGATGTCGGTGATGAACATCAGGCCCGCGGCGAGCTTCACGCCCTTCTCGCCCAGCTTGTACTCGTTGTACTGCTTGACCAGGTTGACGAGGTCACCGCCGGCCTGCATGGCGCCGAGCACCTGCGGCTTGGGCTTCAGGCCCGGCGCCTTCAGCAGGAACGTGGAGAAGTTGTCGTTCGGGAACGGCGTCGGGTCGCTCTTCACGACGCTGCCCCCGGCGCCCTTGATGGCCGTGGTGAACGTCTTCTGCATGTCCTGCCCGAACGCGTAGTCCGGGTAGACGATGTACCAGTTCTTGCCGCCGTCCTTGGTGACCCCGGTGCCCGTCCCGTGGGCGAGCATGTAGCTGTTGTAGCCGTAGTGGAAGGTGTACTTGTTGCACTGCTTGCCTTCCAGCTCGGTCGTCGCGGCGCCGACGTCGATGAACAGCTTCTTCTTGTTCTTGGCGACGGTGGCGACGGCGAGCGCGGCGGACGAGGTGGGCACGTCCAGGATCAGGTCGGCCTTCTTGCGGTCGTAGAGCTCCTGGGCCTTGGAGTTGGCGACCTCGGGCTTGTTCTGGTGGTCGGCGGAGATGACCTCGATCTCGTCGGTCACGGCCTTGCCGCCGTACTTGGCCTTGAAGTCGGCGACGGCCATCTTCACCGCCTCGACGGCGTTCTTGCCCGACAGGTCGGCGTACACGCCGGACTGGTCGGTCAGCACCGCCAGCACGATCTTGTCGTCGCTGATCTTGCCCCCGCCCCCGCCGGGTCCGCCCGCGCAGCCGGCCAGCAGCGCTCCGGCGGTCGCGAGCGCGGCCGAGCGTCCGAGAACTCTCATCGGGGTCTCCCTATATTCCGAGGTACTGGAGGAGTTCGCTCTCGCGGGCGCGGACCTCGTCGTTGTCCATGGACTCGACGATCCGGCCCTCGGCGAGCAGGTGGTGGCGGTCGGCGACGGTCGCGGCGAAGTGCACGTTCTGCTCGATGAGCAGGACGGTCACCCCGGCCGCCTTGACCTCGCGGAGGATCTCGCCGATCTGCTGGACGATCAGCGGGGACAGGCCCTCGGTGGGCTCGTCGCACAGGAGCAGGCGGGCGCCGGTCCGCAGCACCCGGGCGAGCGCGAGCATCTGCTGCTCGCCGCCCGACAGCTTCGTCCCGGGGAACCGGCGCCGCTCCCGGAGGCGCGGGAACGTCTCGTACACCCGTTCCAGCGACCAGGGGCCGGGGCCCGTCACGGGCGGCAGGGTGAGGTTCTCCTCCACCGAGAGCGTCGCGAAGATGCCGCGGTCGTCGGGGACGTAGCCGAGGCCCCGCCGGGCGCGCTTGTGCGGGCTGAGGCCGGAGATGTCCTCGTCCAGGAACCGGACCGTTCCGGACGCGCCCCGGTGGAGCCCCATCAGGGAGCGCAGGAGCGTGGTCTTGCCGGCGCCGTTGCGGCCGACGAGGGTGACGATCTCGCCCTCGTCGACGTGCAGCGACACCTCGCGCAGCGCCCGGGCCTCGCCGTACCAGGCGGACAGTCCGTCAATGCGCAGCATGGGAGTCTCCGAGGTAGGCGGTGACGACGCGGGGGTCGTGGCGGATCTCGGCATAGGGGCCTTCGACGAGGACGCGGCCGTGCTGCAGGACGGTGACCCGGTCGGCGAGGCTGGAGACGACGCTCATGTTGTGCTCGACCATCACCACGGTCCGCCCGGCGCGCACCTTCTTGATGAGGTCGACGGTGCGGCCGACGTCCTCGACGCCCATGCCGGCGGTCGGCTCGTCCAGGAGCAGCACCTTCGGGTCCAGCGCGAGGGCCAGCGCCAGTTCGAGGGCGCGCTTGCGGCCGTAGGCCAGCGCCCCGGCCGGGACGTCGCCGTGCTCGTCGAGCCCGACCTGCCCGAGCAGTTCGGCGGCGCGCTCGGAGTGGCGGCCGAGCGCCTTGTCCGAGCGCCAGAACCGCCAGCCGAGACCCGTGCGCCCGGCGAGCGCGAGCTCCACGTGCTGGCGCGGGGTGAGCTCGGCGAACAGGCTCGTGATCTGGAACGACCGGGCCAGGCCGAGCCCCGCGATCAGCTCGGGGCGCTTCCCGGCCAGCTCGTGCGCGCCGAGCCGGACGCTGCCCGCGGTCGGCTTCAGGAATCCGGTGAGCAGGTTGAACAGCGTGGTCTTGCCCGCGCCGTTCGGCCCGACCAGCGCGTGGACGGACCCCTCGGCGACGTCGAGGTCCACGCCGTCCACGGCCCTGAAGCCGCGGAACTCCCTGACCAGGCCGCGCGCCGCCAGCACCGGGGCCTTTCGGTCCGGGTCGCCCATGCGCCCTCCTCGCGCTCGTGGTGGACGGCCCGAACCGCACTCGGGCCGCCGTGACCGGGAACGCTAGGTGGCACCCGCGGACCGGACCATGTGACCGGCACCCACATTCGGATGTCCGGATACAGGTGTGAGCCACATCACGCGCAGGTCACGACCACGGGCACATGGCCGGGTGAGCCGATATGTGTGCGGGCCACGTGGCAGCGGTCACAACCGGCGCTCACCATGGCGGGCATCTGACGTCCGCCCCGAGGAGCCGGAATGCCCATCGTCCGACCCGCCCTTGCCGCCGGCACCCTGGCCGGCGCCCTCACCGCGGCCCTGGCCGTGCCCCTGGCCGTGCAGGCCGACGCGCGGCAGGACCCCGCCTGCGCGTCCGGGCTCGCGGTGCCGGGGGCGGAGAAGCAGGTGGCCGCCTGCCTCGACGACCTCACGACCGCGGGGACGGTCGGCTCGGGCCACACCGTCCCGGCCGACTGGGCCGGGCTGCACGCCGCCGGGACGCGCAACCCGTCCGGGGTCCGGGGCATCCAGCTGGACGGCTACTTCCCCGACACCTCGACGTTCAACACCAACAACGGCTGGAACCACGACGCCCAGTTCGTCATCCGCCTGCCCGAGCGCTGGAACGGCGGTCTCGTGGTCGCCGGCCCTCCCGGCAACAGGCGGCAGTACGCCAACGACTTCACGATCTCCGACTGGGCGCTCGCCAAGGGCTACGCCTACGCCGCGACGGACAAGGGCAACAGCGGCACCGAGTTCTTCAAGGACGGCCGCCGCCCCGGCGACGCCGTCGCCGAATGGAACGACCGGGTGACGCAGCTCACGCGGGCCGCCAAGAAGGTCGTCGCGAAACGGTACGGGCGCGCGCCCCGCCGCACGTATGCGGCGGGCATCTCCAACGGCGGATACCTCGTCCGCTGGCAGTTGGAGAACCGCCCGGAGCTGTACGACGGCGGCATCGACGCGGAAGGCACGCTCTGGCGCGCCGACGGCCCCAACCTGTTCACCTACCTCCCGCGGGTTCTGCGGGCCTACCCGTCGTACGCGGCCACCGGAGACCCGTCCGCCCGCAAGGCGCTCCTGAACGCGGGCCTCGCCCCCGGCTCGGAGTTCCTCTGGCCGTTCCACGACCAGGTCTATTGGAAGCTCACCCAGCGCATCTACCGCGCTGAATTCGACCCCGCCTACACGGGAGAGGAGGCCGACTACAACTACGCCGTACGTCCGGAGAGCGTCCACCGTGCCGTCGCCCGCGTGGCGCTCACGGGCCGCATCCGCAAGCCCATGATCACCCTGCACGGCACCTACGACGCGCTCCTGCCCATCACCACCGACTCCGACGTCTACGCGAAACTCGTCCGCGCCAAGGGAAAGGCGCCCTACCGCTACTACCGCCTTGAGGCCGCCAACCACGTCGACGGCCTCTACGACTCCTTCCCCGACCGCCTGCGCCCGCTCCTGCCCTGCATGCGCACGGCCTTCACGGCCCTGGAGTCCTGGACGCAGCACGGCACCACCCCACCGAAGAGCGCCACGCTCCCCCGCCCCACGTCGGGCGACACCGTCAACACCTGCTCCATCAGCTAGGGGACACCATGAGACCCACCCCGTTCCTCGCGGCCGCCGCCCTCGCCTTAACGACCGTCAGCGCGTCACCCGCGTCCGCGGCCGCCGCCGCGCTTCCCCGCCACTCGATCAGCGCCTCGTACGTCAGCGGCGTCTCGTCCGGCGGCTACATGGCCGACCAGCTGCACATCGCCTACTCCGGGACGTTCCGGGGCGCCGGCATCTTCACCGCCGGGCCCTACCACTGCGCGCGGGGGAACCTGACGACCGCGCAGCTCGCCTGCATGAACGACATCTACGACGACAACCCGGCGGAACTGGAACGGACGGCCCGCGACCGGGCGGCGCGGGGAAGCGTCGATCCCGTCAGCAACCTGTCCGGGCATCCGGTGTGGATCTATCACGGGACGAACGACTCGACCGTGAAGCAGTCGGTGAACGACGACCTCGCCGGGCTCTACCGGAACTTCGGATCCGCCGTCTCCTACACCAAGACCTCGCAGGCCGGGCACGCCTGGGTGAGCCCGATCGGCCCCAACCCCTGCTCGGCCACCTACACCCCCTACATCAACAAGTGCGGTGACGACCCGGAGCGCTCGATGCTGGGGCACCTGTTCGGGTCCGTGGCCTCGCCCGCCCCCTCACCCGGCGGCACGCTCATGGAGTTCGACCAGAACGCCTACGCGACGGGCGGAAGCGCCTCGTCCATCAGCATGGACGCGACGGGCTTCGCCTACATCCCGGCGAGCTGCCAGTCGGGGACGTGCAGGCTCATGGTGGCGCTGCACGGGTGCCAGCAGGGGCGGAGCGTCGTCGGCAAGGCGTTCGCGACGAAGACCTACCTCAACGAGTACGCCGACACCAACGGCATGATCGTCCTGTATCCGCAGGCCACCGCGTCCAGCTGGCTGGGCGGCAACCCGCAGGGCTGCTGGAACTGGTGGGGCTACGGCGGCGACACCGCCTACGACATGAAGGGCGGCAGGCAGATCGAGACGATCATGCGCATGGTGCACGCCCTCGGCGGCTGATCCTCACACTCTTTCGCCATGCGAAGGCGGCCTGGCCCCGGAGGAGTTCCATCCCGTGGAGATCACCGCCAAGGGGGCCTCCTTCCCCGGGCGCATCCACCGGGGGGCCGCGCTGACCGTCACCGTTTCGAGCGCGTCCAGGCGAGCAGGTCGTCGGCCGTGAGGGTGTTGACGACCTGTGACGCCGGCACCCCGCACCGGGCGGCCCGCTCGCAGCCGAACGGCTGCCAGTCGAGCTGCCCGGGCGCGTGGGCGTCGGAGTCGATGGAGAAGCGGCAGCCCGCCTCGACCGCCAGGCGCAGCAGGCGCTTCGGCGGGTCGAGGCGCTCCGGGCGGGAGTTGATCTCGACGGCGACGTCGTAGGCGGCGCAGGCGTCGAAGACGAGCGCGGCGTCGAACTCCGACTCCGGGCGCAGGCCGCCGCGCTTGCCGCCGGCCTTCACGATGCGCCCGGTGCAGTGGCCGAGGACGTTCACGCGCGGGTCGGCGATCGCCGCGACCATCCGCCTGGTCATGGCGACGCGGTCCATGCGGAGCTTGGAGTGCACGCTGGCGACGACGACGTCGAGGCGGTCGAGGAGATCGGGCTCCTGGTCGAGGGCGCCGTCCTCCAGGATGTCGACCTCGATGCCGGTCAGGATGCGGAAGGGCGCCAGGGAGGCGTTGAGCTCGGCGACGACGTCGAGCTGGCGGCGCAGGCGGTCGGCGGACAGGCCGCCCGCGACCTTCAGGCGCGGCGAGTGGTCGGTGAGCGCGAGGTACTCGTGGCCCAGGGAGCGGGCGGTCTCGGCCATCTCCAGGATCGGGGACCCGCCGTCCGACCAGTCGCTGTGGGTGTGCAGGTCGCCCTTCAGGGCCGAGCGGAGCGCGGCCGTGGCCTCGTCCAGCGGCTCCCCCTCGGTCGCCTCCAGGCGCCGCAGGTAGACCGGGGTCTCGCCGCGCAGCGCCTCCTCGATCACCAGGGCGGTGACCTTGCCGACGCCGGGCAGCGCGGTGAGCGTCCCGTCGCGGGCGCGGTCGGCCAGCTCGTCGGGGGCCGTCTCCTCCGCGCGTGCGGCGGCCGTGCGGAACGCCCGCACGCGGTAGGTCGGCTCATGGGCGCGCTCCAGCAGGAACGCGATGCGGCGCAGCGCTTCGACGGGCTCCACGCCTCGCACCGTACCCAGGTATGACCCGGCACGTCCCACCACGGTGTCATCCGAGCGAGACCGGGGCTGCCTAGCCTGGTGCTCATGGCCGGGGAGAACCTCACACTGCGCGGCGTCCTGCGGGACGTGCTGCTCGCCGCCGCCGTGACCGGCAGGGCGGACCCGGCTCCGCTGACCCGGCCGTGGCCCCTGCTGCTGCGCTGGACGCGGTACATCGGCGTGGGGCGGCTGCCGTACGGGCTGGTGGCGAACCTGTTCGGGCTGGCCCTGACCGTCGGGCTGGTCGCCGGGACGGTGTCGCTGCTGTCCACCGAGACGATGCGGCGCGGCCTCTACGTCTCGGACGGCACGAAGCTCTTCATCGCCGTGGCGGTGACGGCGCCGCTGGCGCTGCGGGACCGGCACCCGCTCGGCGCATGGCGGCTGAGCTTCCTGGCGATGGCGCTGATCGACATCGACGGCTGGCTGACCGTCCCCTACGTCCCGGCGGGCGCGTTCGCGGCGATCGTGACCGTGTACACGGTCGCGGTGCGCTGCTCGCGCGACGTCACGCTGGGCGTCGCGATCATCTCCTTCGCCGGGGTGTGGCTCAAGGACCCGGAGACCGGGGCCGGGGCGTCGGTGCTGCTCCTGCTTCCGCTGGCGGTGGGCTACGCCGTCCGCGTCCGGCAGACGTCCCGGCGCGAGCTGGCCGAGCAGGAGAGGCGGCACCAGGACGCCGAGGCGGTGCTGACCGAGCGGCAGCGGATCGCGCGGGAGCTGCACGACGTCGTCGCGCACCACATGTCGATGATCGCCATCCAGGCGGAGGCCGCGCCCTACAAGGTCGAGACCGTCCCGGACGAGACGCGCCGCGACCTCGCCGAGATCCGCGCGACCGCGCTGGACGCGCTGACGGAGCTGCGCCGCATCCTCGGCGTGCTGCGCGCGGAGGACGGCGCCGAGACCGCCCCGCAGCCGAGCCTGGAGCGGCTGGACGAGCTCGTCGGCAACGCGCGCGGCGCCGGTCTGCGCGTGGAGACGCGGCTGAGCGGCGACCTGGCGGAGCTGCCCCCCGGCGTGGGGCTCACCGCGTACCGGATTCTCCAGGAGGCGCTGAGCAACGCCATGCGGCACGCGCCCGGTTCCCGCGTCGAGGTCGAAGTGTCCTGCGATGACGGCATAGTGTGGCTCGGCGTCGTCAACGGCCCGCCCGCGGGCGGACGGGGGTCCGTCCCGCCGCTTCCGGGCGGCGGCCACGGGCTGGTCGGGATGCGGGAGCGGGCCGCCGCGCTGGGCGGCGAGCTGACCGCCGGCCCCACGTCCGAGGGAGGATTCGCCGTGACCGCATCGCTGCCGGTGAAGGCGCGGGACGCGACGTGACGATCCGGGTCGTGATCGTCGACGACCAGGGCATGGTGCGCACCGGTTTCGGCGTGCTGCTCAACGCCCAGCCCGACATCGAGGTCGCGGGCGAGGCCGCCGACGGCGCGGAGGGCCTGCGCCGCGTCGCCGAACTGCGCCCCGACGTGGTGCTGATGGACGTCCGGATGCCGGTGATGGACGGCCTGGAGGCGACCCGCCGACTGCTCGCGGACGCCGGGGACGGCCTCCCCAAGGTCCTCATGCTGACAACGTTCGACCTGGACGACTACGTCTACGAGGCGCTGCGGGCGGGGGCCAGCGGGTTCCTGCTGAAGGACGCGTCCGCGACCGAACTCGCCGAGGCGGTGCGGGTGGTGGCGGCGGGCGACGCGCTGCTGTCCCCGTCGGTCACGCGGCGGCTCATCGCGGAGTTCTCCCGGCTCGGTGGCCCGCGCGCGCCGTCCCGCAAGCGGCTGGAGGAGCTGACCGAGCGGGAGACCGAGGTGCTCGGGCTGGTGGCGCGCGGCCTGTCCAACGGCGAGATCGCCGGGCGGCTCGTCGTCGCCGAGCAGACCGTCAAGACGCACTTCGGGCGGATCCTGATGAAGCTCGGGCTGCGCGACCGTCCGCAGGCGATCGTCTACGCCTACGAGGTGGGGCTGGTGCGGCCCGGCGACTGATGCCGGCCGCCTCCCGTCATACCGGGGGCGCATCTCGTCATACCGGGGGCGCACGGCGCGGGACGGCACCGTGGGCCGATGTGCGCTCACACGTCTGATTTCTACCTTCCTGATCAGTGCTCCGCTTCACTGACCAGGAAGGACGGGCCGGATGCCCAGCGTTCGCAGGACCGTCGCCGCCGTTTCCGTGCTGGCCGCGGCCGGCTCCACGGCCGCCGCCGGGCACGCCGAGGTGTACGCGCCGCCGGCCCCGGCACCCGCACTGTCGGCTCCGGCACTCGACGCCCGCTACCAGGCCACCGGCCGGGACATCACGCGCGCTCTGGCCATCGCGAGGCGTGTCCACGACGAGGGACGGGCGCGGGCGCTGTCCGCCTTCCTGGGGCCGGGCCGGCGGTTCCTGTCGTTCGACCCGCGAGGCGACGGGCGCGCCGTGGAGGTCCTGGGCGACCTCAGGCACGCCGACCGGATCGCGGTGGTCGTGCCCGGCGCGGACAACTCTCTGGCCAACTACGACTCGCCCAAGTTCGTCGGCGGCGGCAGCCGGGCGCTCGACCGGCAGGTCCGCGCCGCCGCGCCCGGTGCGCGGATCGCCGTCATCGCCTGGCTCGGCTACGACTCCCCCTCGACGCTGAGCACCCATGCCCTGAGAAGCGGACATGCGGAGAAGGGGGCGCGGGCTCTCGAACGTCTCCTCGCCGGCGTGCACCGCGTGAACGGGCGGGCCCGGTTCGCCCTGCTCTGCCACAGCTACGGCTCGGTGGTCTGCGGCAAGGCCGCCCGGCGTCTGGCGCCCTTGCCGGTGGACGAGATCGCCCTGTTCGGCAGCCCCGGCACCACCCTGCGCCACGTCTCCGACCTCGGGACGTCCGCGCGGGTCTGGGCGGGCCGGGCGAAGGGCGACTGGGTGCGGTACGTCCCCCACGTCCGCCTCGCGGGGCTGGGGTTCGGCGCCGATCCCGTCTCGCCCGGCTTCGGCGCCCTGCGCTTCGACGCCGGGACGGGCCCGCACAGCGGCTACCTGAAGCCCGGCTCCCTCGCGCTGCGCAACCTCGCCCTGATCGCCCTCGGCCGCGACGCGGAGGTCACCCATGCCTGAAGACGGGAGCCCTGGCGAGGACGGGTACCGCGACCGGGCCGTGGACGCCCTGCGCGCCTTCGCGATCCTCGGCGTCGTCCTCGGCCACTGGCTCGTCACCGCGCTCGTCCTGGACGCCCCGGGCGACCGGCTGCACGTCACCAGCCCGCTCAAGACCATGCCCGAACTGGCGCCCCTCTCCTGGGTCCTGCAGACGCTCGCCGTGTTCTTCCTCGTCGGCGGCTACTCGGCGGCGAGGAGTCTGCGTCCCGGCGAGCACTGGAGCCATCGGCTGCGGCGGCGCCTCGCGCGCTTCGCCCGGCCCCTCCCGGCCCTGGCGATCATCTGGATTCCGGTCGCCGCGACCCTGTCGTGGGCCGGTCTCCCCGGAAGCAGCGTCCGCACGCTGATCCAACTGGTGCTGAGCCCGCTGTGGTTCCTCTGCGTCTACGCGGTGCTGACGGCGTTCACCCCGCTCATCGCGGCGGCCTGGAACCGGTTCGGGCTCGCGGGGGCGGCGCTCCTCGTCGCCGGGACCGCCGGGATCGACGTCGGCCGCTTCGCCCTCGGCGCGCCCGGCTGGACGGGCTGGGCCACCGTCCTCACCGCCTGGCTCCTGCCGTTCTACCTCGGCATCGGCTGGTCGGGCGGAGCGCTGCGGTCCCGCCGGGCCGGGCTCGCCCTGCTGGGCGGGGGCGCCGCGGCGACCGCGCTGCTCGTCCCGCTCGCCGGATACCCGGCGAGCATGGTCGGCGTCCCGGGCGCCGCGGTCTCCAACCTCAGCCCGCCGACACTGGCGGCGGTCGCGTTCGGCCTCGCCCAGACGGGCCTCGCGACGCTGCTGCACGGGCCCCTCACCCGCTGGACGCGACACGCCCGGGCACGGTCGGCGATCGCGGCGGCCAACCGCTCCGCGATGCGGATCTATCTCTGGCACCAGACGGCGATGATCTTCGTCACCCTGGGGGCGCTGCTCGCGTTCGGTAGCCTGAACGGGTTGCACACCGTTCCCGACCGGCCGGAATGGATCGCCGAGCGCCTGGCGTGGCTGGTCGCCTTCGGCGGAGCGCTCGCCGCCGGCGGGGCACTGGCCGCCGCCTTCCCGAGACCGCGGCGACACGCGCGGGACACGCCGCCCCCGGGAACCAACGCGGTCCCCGGCCCGTACTTCTCCAGAGGCGTCTCCTGATCCACCGGGGGTGAGCCGGGCCCACGCTGACGATCTTCGATGGTAGAAAGGCGACGATGCCGCCGCTCCTCACGACGACCTCGCCGCGCCCCCCGCGACGGCATGCCCGCCGCCTCCGGCGGGCCACCGCCGCCGCCGCGTCCATCGGCGTGGTGATGCTGACGACCGCCGGGACGGGCCACGCCGACCCGTACGCGGCGCCCGTCGCGGTCCCCAGGATGGCGCCCTCGACTCTGGACATCCGGTACGCCGCCGAGCGGCGCTCCATCGAAGAGGCCCTCAAGACGGCGGAGAAGGTCGGCGACACCGACCGGCGCGCGTCGCTGGGCGCCTTCCTCCAGCCCGGACGCCGTTTCCTCTACTTCGACCCGCGCGGCCGCGGGCGGGCCATCGAGGTCATCGGCGACCTCACCCGGGCGCGGCGCGTCGCGGTGCTCGTCCCCGGCGCGGACACCACGCTGTCCGCGTTCGACAAGCGCGGCGGCAAACCCTGGTCGACGCCGGGCGGGGGCGCACGCGCCGTCTACCAGCAGGCCCGTTCCCTGTCGCCGGAGCCCGGCCTGGCGGTCGTCGCCTGGCTCGGCTACGCGGCGCCCAAGACGTTCAGCAGCGACGTCCTCACCGCCGAGCGGGCCGCCGAAGGCGCCGTCCGTCTCCGCACGTTCATGAAGGGCGTCCACCAGGTCAACCCGGGCGCGCGTGTGGGTCTCCTCTGCCACAGCTACGGCTCGGTGGTCTGCGGCCGGGCCGCCTTGAGCGATTCCAGGAGCGCCGCCTGGAGGCAGGTCACCGACATCGCCCTCTACGGCAGCCCAGGGACGACCGCCTGGTCGGCGTCCAGGCTAAGCGGGTCGGCCCGCGTCTGGGCGGGCCGGGGCTCGACCGACTGGATGGAGGACGTCCCGCACGTGCGGTTCCTCGGGCTCGGCCTCGGTCCCGACCCGGTCTCCACCGGGTTCGGCGCCCGGGTCTTCGACGCCGGACACGGAGGCCACAGCGACTACCTCGCCCCCGGCTCCGCGTCCCTGCGCAACCTCACCGACATCGCGCTCGGACGCGCCTCCGCGGTGACCCCGGGCTGACCCGTTTAGCCGCTTCCGGCAAGGACACCGCAGGTGTGGTGGCACCCTGGGATGGTGAACACCGCGAACGAGGCTCAGATCCGCGAGCAGACCACCCAGCGCCTGGAGAAGGCGATGGGGACCTTCGGCACCGCGGCGCTGACCAGCATGGAGGAGCAGCTCCCCTGGTTCCGGCGCATGCCCGCCGACCAGCGCTCCTGGATCGGCCTCGTGGCGCAGGCCGGCATCGCCGCGTTCGTGGAGTGGTTCAAGAGCAACGAGCGCAGCCGCCCGGCCATCGCCGGCGAGGTGTTCGGCACCGCGCCCCGCGAGCTGCTGCGCTCCATCAAGCTCCAGCACACCATCGACATGATCCGCGTCATCATCGACGTGGTGGAGACCCGGCTGGACGAGCTGGCCGCGCCCGGCGGCGAGGCCCAGCTGCGCGAGGCCATCCTGCGCTACACCCGGGACGTGGCGTTCGGCGCCGCCCAGGTCTACGCCCGCGCCGCCGAGACGCGCGCCGCCTGGGACGCCCGCCTGGAGGCCCTCGTCGTCAACGCGGTGCTGCGCGACGAGGTCGACGACGGCATGCACTCCTGGGCCGCCGCGCTCGGCTGGACGTCCAAGCCCGTCACCGTCATCGCCGGCTTCACCCCGGAGGACGAGGAGCCCGAGGTCACCATCGACCAGATGCAGCTGGCCGCGCGCCGCGCGCGCGCCGACGTGCTGGCCGGCGTCCAGGGGCACCGGGTCGTCGTCATCGTGGGCGGCGACACCGACCCGATGGAGGCCGCCCGCCCGATCGCCGCCAAGTGCGGGCCCGGCCCGGTCGTGGTCGGGCCGCAGGTCTCCGACCTCTACGAGTCCACGAGCTCCGCCCGCGCCGCCGTCGCCGGCCTGCGCGCCGCCGCCGGCTGGCCGGACGCGCCCCGTCCCGTCCTCGCCACCGAACTCCTCCCCGAGCGCGCCCTCGACGGCGACGACGAGGCGCGCCGCTACCTGGTGGACAGCGTCTACAACCCGATGCTCGCCGCCGGCGCCCCGCTCCTGGACACGCTCACCACCTATCTCGAACAGGGCTCGTCCCTGGAGGCCACCGCCCGGCTCCTGTTCGTCCACCCCAACACCGTCCGCTACCGGCTCCGCCGCGTCGCCGAGCTGACCGGCCTGGCCCCCACCGACGGCCGCAACGCCTTCACCCTCCGCATCGCCCTGGTCCTCGGCCGCTTCCACGCCCGCGCCGCCAGGACGACCGGGTAGTCAGGACGGCGGGAAGTGAGGAGCGTCGCATCGGGGGCCTCAGCCCGGGCTACAGGCGCTCACCAGGGTTTCTTGTAGGGGTCGTACAAAGCGCCAAGACCAAACTTCGTCGTGATCGGCATCGTGGGCGCGGGCACATGACGGCAGGCTGGACGCTGTGATTCTCCTCGCATCGCCCGGCCAGGGCGCCCAGACCCCCGGCTTCCTGCAGCCATGGCTAGAGAAACCCGGAGTCGCCGACCGGTTCGCCTGGTGGTCGGCGGTCACGGGTCTGGACCTGGTCCGGTACGGGACGTCCGCGGACGCCGAGGAGATCCGTGACACCGCGGTCGCGCAGCCGCTGCTCGTGGCGGCCGCGCTCGCCGCGTCCGAGGCCCTCTACGACGGCGCCCCGGGCGGGAGGACGGGGCCGGACGCCGTCGCGGGGCACAGCGTCGGCGAGCTCGCCGCCGCCGCGATCGCCGGGGTGCTGACCCCCGAGGCCGCGCTGGTCCTCGTCCGGGAGCGGGGCCGGGCGATGGCCGAGGCCGCCGCCGTCACCGAGACCGGGATGACGGCCGTGCTCGGCGGCGAGGCCGACGAGGTGCTCGCCGCGATCGACAAGCACGGCCTCACCCCCGCCAACGTCAACGGCGCCGGCCAGATCGTCGCCGCCGGGACGACCGAGCGGCTCGCGAAGTTCGCCGACGAGCCGCCCCCCAAGGCGCGCCTGCGGTCGCTGTCGGTCGCGGGGGCCTTCCACACCGAGCACATGGAGCCCGCCGTCGGGGCCCTGCGCCGCCTCGCGCCCGGCGTGCCCGTCGCCGACCCGCGGGCGAAGCTGCTCCAGAACCGCGACGGCGCCGTCGTCGAGAGCGGCCGCGACTTCGTCGCCCGGCTCGTCGAGCAGGTCAGCGCCCCCGTCCGCTGGGACGCGTGCATGGAGACCATGCGCGAGCTCGGCGTCACCGGGATCATCGAGCTGCCGCCCGCCGGGACGCTCACCGGCCTGGCCCGGCGCGAGCTGAAGGGCATCGAGCTGGTCGCCCTCAAGACCCCCGCCGACCTGGACAAGGCCCGCGAACTGATCGAGGCGGACGCGTCATGACCGCAGCGCTCACCATCCCCGAGGCGGCGCCCGGCGCCCGCATCCTGGCGTTCGGCGACTACCGGCCCGCCCGCATCGTCACCAACGACGACCTCGCGCAGACCGTCGACACCAACGACGAGTGGATCCGCAGCCGCGTCGGCATCACCGAGCGGCGCATCGCCGGCGACGACGAGGGCATCGTCGAGCTCGGCGCGCACGCCGCCGGCAAGGCGCTGGCGGGCAGCGGCCTCGCCCCCTCCGACATCGACCTGGTGATCCTCGCGACCTGCTCGGCCGAGACGCCGATGCCGGGCCACGCCGCGCAGATCGCGCACCGCCTCGGCATCGAGGCGCCCGGCGCGTTCGACCTCAACGCCGCCTGCGCCGGCTTCTGCTACGCGCTCGCCACCGCCAGCGCCGCCGTCCGGGCGGGCAGCGCCCGCAACGCGCTGGTCATCGGCGCCGAGAAGATGTCCCAGTGGATCGACTGGACCGACCGCTCCACCTGCATCATCTTCGCCGACGGCGCGGGCGCGGCGGTCGTCAGCGCCAGCGAGACCCCCGGCATCGGCCCCGTCGTGTGGGGCAGCGCCGGCGACAAGTACGACAAGATCATCATCGAGGACCGCAACTCGTTCATCCGGCAGGAGGGGCAGGCGGTGTTCCGCTGGGCCACCACCGCCATCGCGCCGATCGCGATCCAGGCGTGCGAGCGGGCCGGGGTCAAGCCCGAAGAGCTCGCCGCCGTGGTCCCGCACCAGGCCAACCTGCGGATCATCGAGGCGATCGCCCGCAAGGTGAAGGCGTCCAACGCCGTCGTGGCCGACGACATCAGGCAGTCCGGCAACACCTCGGGCGCCTCGATCCCGCTGGCGCTGTCCCGAATGATCGAACGCGGCGACGTGCCGTCCGGCGCCCCGGCCCTGCTGGTCGGATTCGGTGCGGGGCTGTCCTACGCTGCCCAAGTCATCCAGATCCCGTAGGCCGTCACGCCTGCTCGCAGGCTCTGGACCAACCCACCGAAGGAGAACCCAGGAACATGAAAGAAGTCGCCACCGAACAGGAGATTCTGGACGGCCTCGCGGAGATCATCGATGAGATCGTCGGCATCGACAAGTCCGAGGTGACCCCGGAGAAGAACTTCATCGACGACCTCGACATCGACTCGCTGTCGATGGTGGAGATCGCGGTGGCCGCCCAGGACCGCTTCGGCGTCGAGATCCCCGACGACGAGCTGCGCAACCTCAAGACGGTCAAGGACGTCATCAACTTCGTCCAGAACCTGCAGAGCTGAGCCGCAGGAGGGCGCGCCGCCACCCGGGAGGCGGCGCGCCCTCCCTCCTCCCCTCACAGTCCGCAAGGAGCACGCACTATGAGCAAGAGCCAGACCAGGGTCGTGGTGACCGGTCTCGGTGCAACGACCCCACTCGGCGGCGACATGCCGTCGACCTGGTCCGCCCTGCTCGCCGGCGAGTCCGGTATCCGCAAGCTGGACTGGGAGGGGGTCGAGGACCTGCCGGTCCGGTTCGCCGCGACGCTGAAGGTCGACCCGTCCGAGGTGATGCCGAAGCAGAACCTGCGGCGTCTCGACCGCAACCAGGCGATCGCCCTGATCGCCGCGCGCGAGGCCTGGACGTCCGCCGGGTTCGCCGCGCCGACGGGCGGCAAGCCCCAGAAGGGCATGGACCGCGCCGGCGTCGACGGCGGCTTCACGGTCGACGGCGAGCGCCTCGGCGTGGTGCTGTCCAGCGGCATCGGCGGCCTGCACACCGCCCTCAACAGCTATGACGTCTTCCGGGAGAAGGGCTGGTCGCGGGTCTCGCCCTTCACCGTCCCGATGCTGATGCCGAACGGCGCCTCCGGGCACGTCGGCATCGAGTTCGGCGCGATGGCCGGCTCGCACGCCCTGGTCAGCGCCTGCGCGTCCAGCGGCGAGGCGGTCGGGTACGCCATCGACATGATCCGCGCCGGCCGCGCCGACGTGGTGATCTGCGGTGGCACCGAGTCGTGCATACACCCCCTGCAGATGGCCTCGTTCGGGGCGATGCGGGCGATGTCGACCCGCAACGAGGAGCCCGCGCGCGCGTCCCGGCCCTACGACAAGAACCGCGACGGCTTCGTGCTCGGCGAGGGCGCCGCCGTGATGATCCTCGAATCGGAGGAGCACGCCCGCGCCCGCGGCGCGAACGTCCACGGCATCGCGGCCGGCTGCGGCTACTCCGGCGACGCCTACGACATCGTGCTGCCCGACCCGTCCGGCGCCGGGCAGGCCAAGGCGATGCAGCGGGCCCTCAAGGACGCGGGCCTGGAGCCCGGCGACCTCGTCCACATCAACGCGCACGCCACCTCCACCCCCGCCGGCGACGTCGCGGAGCTCGCCTCCATCAAGGCGGGGCTCGGCGAGGAGGCCGCGCGCCAGGTGGTCATCACCGCGACCAAGTCGATGACCGGGCACATGCTCGGCGGCGCCGGCGCGCTTGAGTCGATCTTCACGGTGCTCGCGCTCAAGGAGGGCCTCGTGCCGTTCGTGGCCAACCTGGAGGACCTCGACGACGAGGTCGACCTCGACATCGTGCGGGACGAGCCGCGCAAGCTCCCGGACGGCCCGGCGGCGGCGCTCAACAACTCGTTCGGATTCGGCGGCCACAACGTGTCGGTCGCCTTCCAGCGCGCTCTCTGAGCCATCCTCACCGAACGGCCCGACGGGTTTCGACCCGTCGGGCCGTTCGCGCGTGCACAGACCCGACGCGTCGGTTCACCGTCGGGTGATGGCCTGCTCGAGCAGGTCCTGAAGGGTGCGCTGCTGCTCGGCGGTGAGGCCGGCCAGCGGTGAGTCCTGGACGAGGAGTTCGAGGAGCCGTTCGCGGAGCACGTCGCCGTCAGCGGTGAGGACGAGCAGCTTGGCGCGGCGGTCGGTGGGATGGGCCCGGCGCTCGACCAGTCCCTGCTTCTCCAGCTTGTCGATGACGAAGGTGGCGTTGGAGGGCTCGCAGCTCATGCGCTCGGCGAGCTCCCGCATGGTCATCGGTCCGGTCATCTCCCGCAGCGCGGTGGCCTGCGCCGCGGTGAGGCCCAGGGTGACGGCGCGGTCGCGTACGTGATCGGCGATCTGCTGGGCCAGTCCGTTCACCAGACCGCACACCTCGCGCTCGGCGGCCGCCTGTGGCTCCCGGGGCGTTGTCATGCCCCCATCCTAGCAAGTGCATCAAGTCATAATAATTAGAGCTTGAATGTTTCTAGCTTGATGCTTATGGTGGGTGCCGTCGCCGCGGGGTCGGCGACGACCTGGCACCGAAGAAGGGAAGGGATCATGACGAACTCCGTGGTCGACCAGGCCGAGCGGTTGCGGCGGCCGGCGGGAATCCACTCGCTCACGCTGGGCGACATGAGGGTCTCCTACGTACCGGACGGCGCCGTGCGGCTCCCTCCGCGCGGCTGGCTCCCGGACACCACCGAGGAGGTGTGGATCACCCACCCGGACTACCTGGACGCCTCCGGTCACCTCGTGGCGAGCATCGGCGGCCTGCTGGTGGAGCACGGCGACCGCGCCCTGCTGATCGACGCGGGGTTCGGGCCGCAGTCGCTGCCGCCCGACCCGAGCACCCCGCGCGGCGACATCCACGGGGGCGCGCTTCTGGAGAGCCTGGCCGAACTCGGCCGCGGGCCGGAAGAGATCGAGGCCGTCGCCTTCACCCACCTTCACTCCGATCACCTCGGCTGGGCCTGGCATCCCGCCCCCGGGAGCGACCGCCCCGTGTTCGCCCACGCCGACTACCTGGTGTCCGAGTCGGAATGGGCCGAGCGCGACGTGATGGCCGAGGAGGTCACCGCCATGGCGTCGCGCGTCAGGACGGTGGCAGAGGGCCAGGAGATCTTCCCGGGGGTGCGGGTCCGGATCACCGCGGGGCACACGGCCGGCCATGCCGAGTACGTCGTCACCTCGGGCGGACAGCGGCTGATCGCGTTCGGCGACGCCCTGCACTCACCGATCCAGATCGACCACCCCGAATGGTCCGCGTCCGTCGACCACGACCCCGCCCGGTCCGCCGACCACCGCCGCCGCCTCGTCGCCGAGCTGGAGGAGCCCGGCACGATCGGCTTCGGCGTCCACTTCGCCGACGTGGTGTTCGGGCGGGTCCGGCGGGACGGCGACGGCCCCGCGTGGCGTCCCGTGGATGCGGACGCCTCCCCCGCGGCCTGGCACCGCCCGTGACCACGACCCTCGCGTGCGGGCTCCGAGACTAGGGGACCCTGAGGGTGACGAGTGCGATGTCGTCGCGCGGCACGCCGTCCTGGAACCCGAGGACGCGGTCGACGATGCGTCCGGTGATGGCGTCGGCGGCGTGGGCCCTGACGTCGGACAGCAGGGCGGCGAGCCGGTCCTCGCCGAAGAACTCCCGGCCGCGGCGCGCCTCGCTGACACCGTCGGTGAAGAACAGGACGGCGTCGCCGGACCGCAGCTCCACGGCCTCGTCGGCCAGCACCACGTCGTCGAGCAGGCCGAGCAGGTCGCCGGGACGGCCGATGGGCCGCACCTCGCCGGAGGGGGTGGCCAGGAGCGGCGCGGGATGGCCGCCGAGCGAGACGGTCAGGAGCGGCCCGCCGCCCGGACCGCACTCGATGCCGGCGTAGACGGCGGTACAGAACCGCTCCTCGCCATGGCTCAGCAGAGACGAGTTCAGCTTCCGGAGGACGTCGGCGGGCGACTCGGCCTCCGTGGCGACCGCCCGCACCGTGTACCGCGCCAGGCTCGTCACCACCGCGGCCCCGGCCCCCTTGCCGCACACGTCCCCCAGCACCAGCCCCCACCGGGCGGGAGAGATCTCGAACAGGTCGTAGAAGTCCCCTCCCACCTCGTCGCCGGCCCCTGCCGGGCGGTAGGCGCCGCCCACCTCCAGGCCGGGCACGGACGGCAGCGCGGGTGGGATGAAGCTGCTCTGAAGGGTCTCGGCGAGCTGCCGGGCGCGTGCCTCCGACTCCCGCGCGCGCCGGCGGGCGTTGAGGAGTTCCCGCTCGTACTCCCGGCGGTCCGTGGCGAGGAAGACGCAGATCCGGACGGAGAGGGACCCGCCCGGCTCCTCCGGGCGCAGCGTCGAGTTGACCAGCGCGGGCAGCCGCTCGCCGCCGGCGCACTTCAGGTCGACCGCGATCTCGCGGACCTCGCCCTGCATGGTCAGCAGCGGCCGGAAGTGCGTCTCGTAGTAGATGCGGTCCCCGACGGGGAGGAGCTCCTGGAAGCGCGTGCCGTCGAGCAGCTCTTCGGCGCGGTAGCCCGTCCAGTCGAGGAACGTCTGGTTGACCCTGGTGATCGTCCCGGGAGGACTCAGCGACAGGTGGCCGCAGGGCGCGTGCTCGTAGAGGTCCCGCAGGCGGGCGAGTTCGTCATCCGTGCCGGACATCGGGGCCACCCGGAACCTTCTCCAGAAAGGCCTTGATCGCGTCGATCGTCTCCTCGGGCGCGCTCAGGATGGGGCAGTGCCCGGTCGCCCGCAGCCGCACCAGCTCGCTTCCGGGGATGGCACGGTGCACGTAGTCCCCCACCGCCTCCGGGGCGATGATGTCCTCCGAGCACTGCAGGAGCAGTGCCGGGACGCTCAGCTCGGGCAGGTCGGCCCGGTTGTCGGACAGGAAGGTCACGCGGGCGAACTGCCGCGCGATGTCGGGGTCGGTACGGCAGAAGG
Source organism: Actinomadura sp. NPDC023710 (assembly GCF_040639875.1). NCBI lineage: Bacteria > Bacillati > Actinomycetota > Actinomycetes > Streptosporangiales > Thermomonosporaceae > Actinomadura > Actinomadura sp. NPDC023710. The sequence continues at coordinate 141,917 of NZ_JBFAGB010000003.1, read as the reverse complement.
CGTTGGTCAGCTCCTGGCCCAGCTCGGGCCGTTCCGCGTTCCCCATGATCAGCGGCGCCATCCGGCTCGACCAGCCGAGATAGTTGCTCTCCAGCGACTCCAGAAGCTCCGTGATGTCGGCGCCGCTGAACCCGCCGACGTAGTCCCCCTCGTCGATGTAGCGGGGAGAGGGGCCGACCAGCACGAGGCCGGCGAAGCGATGCGGCTCCCGGTTGGCGGCCAGCACCCCCATCATCGCGCTGACCGAGTGCCCGACGAAGATCACATCGCGCAGGTCCAGTTCATGGACGATGTCCAGCACGTCCTCGGCGTAGGCGTCCAGGGCGTCGTACCGGTCGGCCGAGTAGGCCGACAGCTCCGAGTTCCCCATCCCGACGTGGTCGAACAGGATGACCCGGCGGTCGGCCTCGAAGGCCGGTGCGGTGAGCCGCCACATCGTCTGGTCACAGCCGAACCCGTGCGCGAAGATCATGGGCTGACCTGACCGTCGGCCCAGGTCATGAACGTTGTTGCGGGTCAAAACGGACACTTTTCCAGCCTGCCCCGGGGCTCGCGCCTCCACACCTCCCGGGCCGACCGGTGGCGGGCATGACCGTCCTCCGCGGCGGAGCGTGCGGGTTGCGGGACGGGCACGCTCCGCGCCGGCGGGTCCGTCAGACGGCGGCGTGCAGCCAGCGGACGGGGGCGCCGTCGCCGGCCCTGCGGAAGGGCTCCAGCTCGTTGTCCCACGGCGTGCCGAGCAGCCGGTCGAGCTCCTGCTCCAGGGTGGCCTTGCCGACGGCGGCGTTCGCCATCACCGCGCGGAGCCGGTCCTCGGGGATCATGATGTCGCCGCTGGCGCCGATGACCCCGGTGAACACCCCGAGGGTCGGGGTGAAGCTGAAGCGGACGCCGTCGGTGCCGGGCGTCGGATCCTCGGTGGCCTCGAACCGCACCAGTTTCCAGTTGCGCAGCGCGGAGGTGATGCCCGCCGCCGTACCGGGCCTGCCCTCCCAATGGAGCTCGGCGCGCAGCGTTCCGGGCGCGGCCGGCTGATCTGCCCACTCAAGGGAAACGGGCACCCCGAGAACACCTGCGGCGGCCCACTCGATGTGCGGGCTCAGCGCAGGTGGCGCGGAGTGGACGTAAAAAACGCCACGTGCGGTCACCGGACCTCCTGGATCTGTACCGAGGCTCGTCTTCCCCTACGGCCTCGTACGTCCCAAGTCGGCGTCCGCGTCCCTCATTGTGCATCATCGGCCGGAGTCGCACCACCGTGAGTTCGCAGTTTGTTGAACGCTTGAACACAGGATGCACATCGTTCACCCGGCGACTCCGGCAAGATCCACTATTGCGAAGGGGAGAGAGGTGTGCCCCCCTCCCGGGGTGAGACTCGTCACGGAGCCGTCATCGGCCCGCGTTCCGCCCGTTTCCCGGCACGGAGCGTCATCGTTCCGGCACGATGAGCGAAAGGGTCGGTGCGGAGAGGGCGAGGCTCGATGTTCGATCAACAGGCCCGGCTGGACCGGGTGCTGGCGCGGCACGCGGACGCCGTCGTGGTGGAACCGATGCCGGGGCGACCGGCGCTGATCCGCCGGGACGAGATCCTGGTCGCGGGACGGGACGCGGGCGCCGCCGAGTCGCTGGTCCGGCGCTGGTACGACTCGCGCGACGACGAGGGCGGCGTCACGCGGCTGCGGCTGCGCGCCCCCGCGAAGGTCGACGTGTGCGAGCTGGCGGCCGTCCTCGGCGGCGCGGACCGGCGGCACCGCCGGCTGAGCGCGGCGCCGAACCACCTCGTCCTCGGCCAGCCGATGTGGTGGAGCGGGCCCGCGGACCTGCCCCGCCCGGCCCCTCCCCTGCCCGCGCCCGAAGGCGGCCCGGTCCGGCGGGACGTGACGGTCGCGATCCTGGACACCGGGCTGTCGCCGCACCCCTGGTACGAGGGCGAGGAGTGGTACCGCGAGCAGCGCGACGAGGCGGCGGAGGTCCTGGACGCCGATCTGGACTTCGAGTTGGACGCGCAGGCGGGGCACGGCACGTTCATCGCGGGCGTCGTGCTGTCCCAGGCGCCGTCCGCCGCGCTGCGGGCCCGCCGCGTCATCGACGGCCACGGGATCGGCGACGAGCTGGACGTGATCCGGGCGCTGGAGTGGCTCGCCGCCCGGGGCCGCGCCGACATCGTCAACATCTCGCTCGGCTGCCACACCTACGACGACCGCCCCTCGCCGGTGCTCTCCCAGGCGATCGCCGCGCTCGGCCGCCGCACGGTCGTCGTGGCGTGCGCGGGGAACACCGCGACGGACCGCCCGTTCTGGCCCGCCGCGATGAAGCCGGTCATCGGCGTCGCCGCCCTGGACGGCGACGACCGGGCCTGGTTCTCCAACCACGGATGGTGGGTGGACGCCTGCGCGCAGGGCGTCGGCGTGGCCAGTGCCTTCGTCCGGTTCGACGGCCCGCGCTCCGCGGTGGACGGTACCGATCCCGACCGGTTCGACGGCTATGCGACATGGAGCGGGACGTCGTTCGCGACGCCCGTCGTGGCGGGACGGATCGCCGCCCTCGCTGCGGAGGAGGGCATCGGCGCGTCCGAGGCGGCCGACCGCGTGCTCGATCCCGCACGGCACCCGGTACTTCCCGGCCTCGGCACCGAAGTGCACGCCGCGTCATCGCTCGATGTCATAGGGTGAAAGGGGAGCGGGGGGCCTCGGGAGGAGACTTCGGTGGCCCGTAGGGACGATACGGACGAGCTGGTGGTCCGGGCACGCGACGGCGACGGTGACGCGTGGGCCCGGCTGGTCGAGCGGCACAGCGGGCTGCTGTGGTCGATCGCGCGCTCGTACGGGTTGAACGACGCCGACGCGGGCGACGCGGTGCAGACCACGTGGCTGCGGCTGGTGGAGCGGATCGACGAGCTCCGCGAGCCCGCCGCGGCGGCGTGCTGGCTCGCCACGACGGCGCGCCACGAGAGCCTGCGGCTGGCACGCCGGCGGGGCCGCACGCTTCCGTCGGTGCCCGCGCCGCGCGAGCCGGAGCCCGACCCCGCGCGGGTGGTCGCGGCGCGCGAGCGGCTCGGCATGGTCGGCGCGGCGCTGGAGAGGCTGCCCCTGCGCTGCCGGACGCTGCTGCGGCTGTTCGCGCTCGCGCCGAGCCACGCCGAGCTGGCCGCCGCCCTCGGGATCCCCGTCGGCAGCGTCGGCCCGACGCGGGCGCGCTGCCTGGAGTCGCTGCGGAGGCTCGTCCCGTGAACGACGACGAGCTGATGGCGGGGGTCCGTGAGACGTTCCGGATCCTCGACCCGGTGCCGGCGGCCGTCCTCGCGGCGGCCCGCGCGTCGATCGCGTGGCGGGCGCCGGCCGCGCGGCTGGCGGAGCTGGAGCACGACCGGGGCGGCCCCGCGGCGGGGGTGCGGGGAGGCCCGGCCCGGACGCTGACGTTCACCTGCCCCGACGCGACGGTCGAGATCGAGGTGACGCCGGACGGCCGGCTCCGGGAGATCCACGGGCGGCTCGTCCCGCCCGCGGAGGCGCTCGTCGAGGTCCGGCACCGCGACCTGGCGCCGGGCGGGATCACGGCGCGCACGGAGCCGGAGGGGATGTTCTGGCTGCCTCGCGTGCCCGCCGGGCTGGTGAGCCTGATCCTGCGGCTGGACGACGGCACCTCGATCGTCACGAGCTGGATCCGGCTGTGACCGGGCAGGACGAGCGCGTCCTGCTGCGGATGGCGGCGAGGGATCCCGCGACCGCCTTCACGCGGGCGCTCGCGCTGCTGGAGGACGGCGGCGGGATCCTGCCACTGCGCGTGGCCGGCCTCGCCGCCAAGGAGCTGGGCCGGCTGGACGAAGGGCTCGCCTTCCTCCAGCGCGCCCTGGAACTGGCCTCCGGGTCCGACCCGTATGCGGCGGCGCAGGTGCGGATGAATCTCGTGGGGCTGCTCACGGCGAGCGGTGACGTCACCGGGGCGCTCGCCCACGCGCGGCGGGCGGAGACCGTCCTGCACGGGCCCGACGCCGACCGTCTGGCCGCCAACAAGGCGGGCGCGCTGGCACGGGCCGGACGTCTGGAGGAGGCACACGAAGTCGCCGTGCAGGCCTTGCCCCGGTTGCGTGCCGGGCAGGATCCGGCGGCGCTCAACGGTCTGCTCACCAACCTCGGCCTGGCGCGGGTGTTCCGCGGTGACTACGACGGCGCGGAGGAGGCGCTGGCCGAGGCCGTCGCCGTCGCCGAGTCCGCCGGGTTACGCCACCAGACGGCCATGGCGAAGGGGAATCTGGCTTTCACGGTGGCGCGGCGTGGGGACGTCCCGCGCGCGCTCCGCCTCTTCGCGGAGGCCGAACAGGGCCTGACCGGTGAGCGCCTGGCGCAGTGCCGGTTCGACCAGGCGGAGACGCTCATCATGGCCGGCCTGCCGGGTGAGGCGCGTCCCGTCCTCACCGCCGCCCTGGACGCGGCCACGGCGAACGGGTACCGATGCGACACGGCGGACGGCTACCTGCTCCTCGCCCACGCCGAGCTGGCCGACGGCAACGCGGAGGAGGCCACGGTGGCGGCGGAGCGGGCCCGCACGACGTTCACCGAGCAGCAGCGCACCGGATGGGCGCTTCTTGTCGAGCATGTGCTGCTCAAAGCCCGGTGGGCGTCCGGCGAGCGAACCGCCGTCCTGCTCCGTTCGGCCACGGCCGCGGCGGAACGGCTGGAGGGCGGCGGCTGGGTGGACGCCGCCGACGAGGCCCGTATCGTCGCCGCGCGCGTGGCGCTGTCGCTGGGCCGCCCGGCAGGTCACCTGCTGGCCCCCGTCCGGCGGACGAGCGGTCCGGCCTCGGGCAGGATCGCCGCCTGGCACGCGATAGCCCTCGAACACTCCTCCCGTGACGCCCGCAAGGGCGCGGTGGCGGCGGTCAGGGCCGGGCTGGAGGTGACCGAGGAGCATGCGGAGGTCCTGGACGCGCTCGACCTGCGCGCCCGCGCGGCGGGACTCGCCACCGAGCTGGCGGAGCTCGGCCTCCGCCTGGCCGGGTCGGCGCGGGAACTGCTCGCCGTGGAGGAGCGGCGGCGGGCGATCGCGCGGCCGGTCCGCGTCCGCCCGCCCAAGGACCCGGGGCGCGCCGCGGCGCTGACCGCGCTGCGCGCCCTCAGCGTCGACCGCACGGCCGACACCGCCCGCGGCGGGACCCCGCCCGCGCCGGGGGCCGACCCGGCCGCGCGGGAGGCGCGCCTGACCGCGCTGGAGGCGAAGATCCGCGAGCGGACGCGCCGCCGCCCGTCCGGCGCGTCCCCGGGCCGCCCGGCCGCGGCCGGCGCGGTCGCCGCCGCGCTCGGCGACCGCGCCCTCGTCGAGCTGATCGCGATCGGCGACGAGCTGCACGCCGTCACCGTCGCGGGCGGCCGGACCCGCCGCCACCGCCTCGGCGCGGGCGACGGGGCGCGCCGCGAGACCGGCCTGCTCCGTTTCGCCGCCCGCCGCCTCGCCGAGGACGGCGGGCCGCCCGCGCCGCCCGCCCTCGCGGGCGCGGCCGAACGCCTCGACCGCCTCCTGCTCGCCCCGCTGCGGCCCGTCCTGGGCGACCGCGAGCTGGTCATCGCCCCGACGGGAGTCCTGCACGGGCTGCCCTGGGCGGCGCTCCCGTCCCTGGCGGGGCGCCCGTTCACTGTCGTCCCGTCCGCCGGGGCCTGGCTCCACGCCCGCACGCGCGCCCCCTCCGGCGGGCACGCCGTCCTCGTGGCGGGCCCCGACCTGCAGCACGCCGACCGCGAGATCGCCGCCCTCCGCCGCCTCCACCCCGGCGCCGTCGTCCTGGACGGCCCTGACGCCCGCGCCGAACCCGTCCGCGACGCCCTGGAAGGGGCCGCCCTCGCCCACATCGCCGCGCACGGCGAGTTCCATCAGGGCAACGCCCTGTTCTCCCGGCTGCGCCTGGCCGACGGCCCCCTCATGGTCCACGACCTGGACGAGCTGGCCGATCCGCCGCACCTGATCGTCCTGTCCGCGTGCGACATCGGCCGCGCCGACGAGGGGGACGCCGTCCTCGGCATGGCCGGCGCCCTGCTGGCCCTGGGCACCGCGACCGTGATCGCCAGCGTTCTGCCCGTCCGGGACGACGCGACCCCGGCCTTCATGACCGCCTTCCACACGGCGCTGGCGACCGGGAAGACCCCCTCACGGGCGCTGGCCGGCACCTCCCGGGCCCCGGCCACGACCGGTTTCCTGGCCATGGGCGCCGGCTGAAGCCGCCGCCTGTGGGTCAGCCGTCGCCGGTGGCGATCGGGTTGCCGGGGTCGGCCACCCAGTTCGACCAGGACCCCACGTAGAGGGCGGCCGGGATGCCGGCGAGGTGGAGGGCGAGGATCTCGTGGGCGCCGGTGACGCCCGAGCCGCAGTAGGCGCCGACGTCGAGGGCGTCGGTCGCGCCGAGCTGCGCGAACCTCTCGCGGAGCAGTTCGGGCGGCAGGAACCGGCCGTCGACACCGACGTTGCCGGAGGTGGGAGCGTTCCGGGCGCCCGGGATGTGCCCGGCGACGGGGTCGACGGGCTCCTGCTCGCCGCGGTAGCGCTCGGCGGCGCGGGCGTCCAGCAGCACGCCCGCCCGGGCCAGCTCCGCGGCGCCCTCGGCGTCCAGGACGGGCAGGCGGCCGGGGGCGGCGACGAAGTCGCCCGGCTTGGCCTCGGGTTCGGCGGTGCTCACCGCGTGGCCGGCCTCCGTCCAGGCGCGGTAACCGCCGTCCAGGACGCGGACCCGGTCGTGCCCGAAGTAGCGCAGCGACCACCACACCCGGGCGGCGGCCGTGGAGTCGGCGTCGTCGTAGACCACGACCAGGCTGTCGGCCGAGACCCCGGCGCGGCGCATCGCCGCCTCGAAGGCGGCCGGGCCCGGCAGGGGGTGGCGGCCGCCGGGACCGGGAGGCCCGGCCACGTCACGGTCGAGGTCGACGAACACGGCGCCGGGCAGGTGCCCCCTGCGGTAGGACTCGATCCCCGGCGGTCCGGCCAGATGCCATCGGACGTCCAGCAGGACCACGTTCGCCTGCCGTCGGAGCAGCCGGTCCAGCGCGGGCACTTCGATGAGAGGGTGCACATCGCCAGTTTGGCCGCCGTCGCCCCGATTTTGGAGGGGCGAATCCGGGTTCATCTCAACTCCACGGGGTCTCAGGGCCGGGACGCGGTGAGCAGCGGCACCAGTTGCTCGGCCGGTACGAGGGAGCCGTGCATGCCGACCATCCGGTCCAGCCACGGCTCCCGTTCGGACGCCACGATCGCGAGGTCGGTGCGCGGGACGGCGATCACGTCGCCGATCCGTTCCAGCATCCCGGGGCCGATCGTGCCGAACCAGCCGCTCTCGACGGCGTGCTCGCGGCTGACGACCCACGCCCGGTCGCCCAGCGTCGCCGTCCAGGCGGCGAGCACGTCCGCGTGGGCGCCCGGCCGGCTGTAGACGTAGCGGGCACGGGCGTCCCCGCCGAGCAGCGCGACTCCCTCCGCCAGCTCGGGGACGGTGTCGGCGTCGATCCGCTCGTCCGGGTCGACCATGCCGTGGTCGGCGGTCACGTGCAGGGACGAGCCCGGCGGCAGCACGTCCGCGATCCGCTGCGCGAGGAGGTCGACGAACCCCAGATGGTGCCGCCAGTCGGCGGAGCCGACCCCGAACTGGTGGCCGGTCGCGTCGAGGTCGGCGTGGTACACGGTGACGTAGGCCCGGTCGCCGCGGCGCAGGGCCATCTCGGCGCGGCCGACGAGCTGGCCGAGGCCGTTGGCCGACAGGTAGTCGGCGCCGCGCGCGGTGGCGCGGCTGAGGCCGGACCCCCGGTACAGGGGGTGCGCCACGTACGCGACCTCGACGCCGGCCGCGGCGGCCCGCCCGTAGGCGGTCGGAACCGGCTGGAACGTCTCGGGCTCGATGGTGTCGTCCCGCCAGCGCAGGCAGTTCATCAAGCGCCCGGTGCCGGGGATCGCTACCTGCACGCCGAGCAGACCGTGCTCGCCCGGCGGGGCGCCGGTGGCCAGCGAGCCGAGGCTGCTGACGGTCGTCGCCGGGAACCCGGCCGTGATCGGGCCGCCGTCCATCGCGTTCAGGAAGGGCGCCTCGCGGGGATGGGCCCTCAGCTGCTCCCAGCCGAGGCCGTCGACCAGCAGCACGCAGACGCGCGGCACGGCGGGCAGGCCCAGGACGTTCGGCGCGTCCGGGACGCCCAGCGCGGCCAGCGCGGAGGACGGCAGATCGGCCAGCGCGGCCTCGCCGTACCGCGGGACGGGCGGTTCGGGGAGGGACCCGCCCTCCCCGCGTCCGGACCCGCCGCGCCGCCCTGCGACCGCCTCGCTCACTGCGCCGTCGCGGCGGACAGTTCCTCGGCGAAGGCCAGCACCTGGCCCACGGCGTCCGCGCCGTCGGCGGCCTCGCTGACCCGCAGCGACAGGTCGTCGGCCGTGACGCTGCCGGTGTAGCCGTGGTCGGCCTCGCAGTTCTCGTCGCCGCACGTCGCGGGTTCGAGGTCGATGTGGGCGATGGCGCCCCAGCCGATGGTCAGCACCACCTCGGTGGGCGGCACCCCGGGCACGTAGGCGGCCGGGTCCGGGACCACCCGGGTCACCGCGACCGACTGGACGCGTTCCAGCTTCACGGCCTCGGTGGTGGTGGACGCGTGCGGCCGCGTCATGCCCTCGCCGGGCGGGTGCTCGTCGGTGTGGCACACCAGCAGCCGGCTCGCCGACAGCACGAGCACGGTCACGTGCCTCCGCACCTCCATCGCGGGGTCGAAGGTCGCCTCGTGGTGGACGACGAAGGCGGTGACGTGCTCGTCCCCGACGGCCGACTCGACCGCGTCCGCGACCAGGGCCGGGTAGTAACCGCTGCGCTCGATCGCCGTGCGCAGACCACTGACGGTCGCTCGGGTTTCCCTCATGGCCCCATCCTGCCCTGTCCGGGGCCGGACGCGCACATGACCGCCGCGGCACACGGTCATATGTCCGTGTGCGGGGTAGAGGGTGGTCATGGACGAGCATCCCCTGCCGACCCCGCCGCCGGTGCCGCCGCCCACGCCCGACCCGGCGCCGCCCCCGCAGCCCCCGGTGCCGCCCGAGCCGCCTCCCGGCCCCGCCCCGGGACCCGCGCCGCGGCCTCCCGGCCCCGTCCCGCCCGGCCCCTCGCCGGAGCCGGTGCCGCCCGGACCGCCGCCCGAGCCGTCCCCGCCCGCGCCGGGGCCCGAGCCGATCCCGCCCGGGCCCGCGCCGGACCCCGTCCCGCCGACGCCGGAGCCCAGCCCTCCCCCGCCCCCCGGCTGACGCCGAGCACGACGGTTCACGCGTGCGCGTGAACCGTCGTGCCTTCTGTTCAGGCGGCCTCTGTACAGGCGCCTCTGCTCAGGCGGCGCCGGAGACCCGGGACGGTGTCCGGGCCCCGGACTCCCGGGCCGGAATCAGAGGTGGCGCGGCTCCAACTCGGGCCGCGGTCCGAGGGGGCGCTCCAGCGTGAGCGTCACCGCCCGCACCGCGACCCCGGACCGGCCCACCATGACGGGGTTCAGCTCCAGCCGCGCCACCTCCGGAAGGTCGTAGCCGAGGCGGGACGCGCGCAGCAGCAGTTCCTCCAGGGCCCCGAGGTTCACCGGGTCGGCGCCCCGGTGCCCCAGCAGCAGCGGGGCGGTGCGGATCGCGCGGATCATCTCCGCGGCCTCCGCGTCCGCCAGCGGCGACAGGCGGTAGGCGCGGTCCTCCAGCAGTTCGGCGGTCTCGTCGGCGATCCCGAACGAGATCAGCGCCCCGAACGAGGGGTCCTCCCTGACGACGATGCGGGTGGCGACCCCGTCCGTCCCGCCGGCGAGCCCGATGCCGTAGCAGGCCAGCAGTTCCGCCGCCTGCTCCGGCGCGACCTCGACGGGACCGCCGTCGCCCAGCCACGCGGCGACCAGCTCCCGCGCCTTGGCGCGGTCCACGTCCTCGAACACCGGCATGCGGCCGGAGGGACGCCGCCGCCACCGGGCGTACCGGATCACGTACGCCAGCGCGCGGACGGCGTCCTCGGGCGCCGTGTAGGACGGCACGGAGCCCTCCGCGGCCATCCCGTCCGGGCCGGTGACGCGCAGGTCGGCGGGCATGCCCTCGGTGCCGAGGTAGGTCGCCACGATCGGTTTCCTGCCCTCGGCGGCCAGCCGGAGGATCCTCTCGGGGACGCGCACGTCGTAGCCGCCGATCGTCGGGGGCGTGAACAGCGCCACGACCGCGTCGACCGTGTCGTCGTCCAGCGCCCCGGCGAGGGCGGCCTCGTAGTCGTCGGCGTCGGCGCGGGGGCCGAGGTCGATGCGGGGCCGGACCTCCAGGCCGAGGGCGACGGCCTCGTCCTGCGCCAGCAGGCCGAGCGAGTTGGAGTTGTCGATGATCGCGATGCGGTCGCCGGCCGGGAGCGGCTGGTAGGCCAGCACCTGCGCCACGTCGAACAGCTCCGTGAGGTCCTCCACCCGGATCACGCCGGCCTGCTCGAACAGCGCGCTGACCGCGTGGTCGGGCAGGGTCAGCGCCCGCGCCGCGTGCCCGATCGGGACGCCCTGCGTGCTGCGCCCGCTCTTCACCGCCACGATCGGCTTGTGACGGCCGAGCCTGCGCGCCAGCCGCGCGAACTTGCGGGGATTGCCCAGCGACTCCAGGTACAGCAGGACGGCCCTGGTCGCCGGGTCCTCCTCCCAGTACTGCATCAGGTCGTTGCCGGAGACGTCGGCCCTGTTCCCCGCGGAGACGAACGTGGACAGCCCGAGACCGCGTTCGGCCGTCCGCTGCAAGATGGCGATGCCCAGCGCACCGGACTGGGAGAAGAACCCCACCGGGCCCCGTCCCGGCATGGTCGGCGCCAGGGTCGCGTTGAGCCGCACGTCGGAGTCGGTGTTGGCGATCCCAAGGCAGTTGGGGCCGACGACCCGCATCCCGTAGGCGCGTGCCAGCCGCACCAGTTGCTCCTGGGCGGCCCGTCCTTCCTCTCCTACCTCGCCGAAGCCGGACGACACGACGACCAGTCCCCGCACGCCCTTGCCCGCGCACTCCTCCACGACCTCGTGGACGGCGTCGGCCCGCACCGCCACGACCGCGAGGTCGACGTCGTCCGGGATCTCCAGGACGGACGCGTACGCGCGGACCCCGGCCACCGCGACCGCCGTCGGGTGCACCGGGTACACGGGCCCGCTGAAGTCCCCGGCGAGCAGGTTCCGCAGGACGGTCTGGCCGACGCTGTGCTCGGCCCGGCTCGCCCCGATGACCGCCACCGACCGCGGGAACAGCAGCCGCTGGATCGAGCGCGACTCCGCCCGGTGCTCGCGCGCCGACATGACCTCCAGCGAGGTGTCGGTCGGCTCCAGGTCGAGGACGAGCTCGATCACGCCCTCCTCGAAGCGCTGCTCCGCCCGGTACCCCGCCTCCCGGAACACCCGGGTCATCCGGCGGTTGTCGGGCAGGACGCTCGCCACGAACCGGCGCACCCCCCGCTCCCGCGCCGCCGCCGCGATGTGCTCCAGCAGCACCGCGCCGAGCCCGCGGCCCTGGTGCGCGTCCTCCACCAGGAACGCCACCTCCGCCGTCTCCGGCCGGTCGGCGAGCCGGTCGTAGCGGACGACCGCCACCATCTCCCCCGCGATCGTCGCGATCAGCGCGGCACGCCGGTCGTAGTCGACGGTGGTGAAGTGCTCGATCTCGCGGTCCGACAGCTGGGGGCGCGGCGAGAAGAACCGGTAGTAGATCGACTCCGGGGACAGCCGCGCGTGGAACGTGCGGAGGAGATCGGCGTCCTCGGGCCGGATGGGACGCAGATGGGCCGTCCCGCCGTCGCTGAGGACGACGTCGGCCTCCCACTGATCCGGATAACGCTCGGTCACGTACCCGAGGGTAAGGCACGGATGCGTCACGGCCCCGCGACGAAAAAACCGGCTTCCTCGGTTTCGCTGCGCGTTCGAGACCTAATCCGGGCTCCAGAGCTGTTACGGTCGAGCCCACGCCCCAAGAATTGCCGCTCGCGCGGGCCGTGTTGATCGAGGTGATGACTCCATGACGCGCGTGGTCGTGGTCGGCGATCTTATGACAGACACCGTGGCGCGTGCCGCCTTTCCCCTGGCCAAGGGGAGCGACACGCCCGCCGCCGTGACGACGCACGGTGGCGGCTCCGGCGCCAACGTGGCCGCATGGCTCGCCGTGGAGGGGACCGACGCCGCATTCGTCGGCCGCCGCGGCTCCGACATCGCGGGCCGGAACCGGGACATGGAACTGATGGGCTACGGCGTCGACGCCCGCCTCGTCATGGACCAGGAACGTCCCACGGGCACCTGCGTGATCATGGTCACCCACAAGGGCGACCGGACGATGCTGTCGGACCCCGGCGCCAACGCCGCCCTCCTGCCGGAGGACATCGAGCGCTGCAAGGACCTGTTCTCCGGAGGCACCCACCTGCACCTGTCGGGCTACTCCCTGATCAACGAGGGATCCCGCAAGGCGGCCATCCACACTCTGGAGATCGCCCGCAAGATACAGATGTCGGTCTCCGTGGACGGCGGCTCGTCCTCCCCGCTCAAGCGGATGGGCGCCGAGCCCTTCCTGGAGTGGACGCAGGGCGCCCGCCTCCTGGTCGTCAACGCCAAGGAGGCCGAGATCCTCACCGGCCGCGACACGCCGGAGCAGGCCGCCAAGGTCCTGACCGCCTGGTACCCGCAGGTCGTGATCAAGACCGGCGCCGACGGGGCCCTCTGGTACACCAACGGCCGCCCCGAGCCCGTCACCGTCGCGGCGGAGCCCGTCGAGAAGATCATCGACGGCACCGGCGCCGGCGACGCGTTCGTCGCCGGGTTCCTCCCGCCGTGGCTGGACGGCAAGCAGCCGGCCGACGCCCTCACCGCGGGCTGCCGCCTGGCCGCCCGCGCCATGCAGCATCTGGGCGCCCGTCCGACCCTCGACGTGGTGGACAACCAGATCAAGTAGGGGCGGGCCCGCTCAGGCGAGCGGGGTGTAGGTGCGGACGTCCTCCCTGACCGCGTCCCAGAGGCGGTTCAGGGGGTGGCCCGCGTCGTAGCGTTCGAGGTCGGCGCGGCGGACGAAGGCGCCCGTCATGAGCTCGGCCTTGGGCTCCAGGTCGTCGTGCAGCCCGATCGTGCGCAGCGGGACGGCGTCGGGGTCCTCCTGCGCGGCCATGCCCCGCCCGATCGAACCGGTGACGATCATGCAGCCGCGCACGAACCCCGACCGCAGCAGCGACAGCCCGTAGTGCACGTCGTCGATGTCGGCGACGACGTTGAGCCGCTCGCGGAAGTTCGTCCCATACCAGGTGGCGAGCAGGTCGGCGACGAGTCCGGCGGGCGGCACCACCAGCGGGACCCGCCCGAGGCGGCTGGTCTGCACCGGCGTGTCGGGCAGCTCGCCCTCCGGCAGGTTGGTGAGCAGCAGCGCCTGGCCCCGGGCGTACTCGACGACCTCGTACTCCTCCAGGCGCAGGTCGCCCTCGGGGGTGCTGACGATGCTGCCGCAGATGAGGTCGACCTGGCGGGTCTCCAGCCGGGACCACAGGTCCTTGGTGCGGACGTGGGCGACCTTGAACTCGACCTCGCGCTGCCGGAACTCCTCCGAGACCCGGTCCCAGGCCCTGGAGACGATCGGCAGGGTGAACTCGGTGGTGCCGACCGTCAGCATGCGTCCGAGGCGGCGGCGGCTCCAGTGAATGGACTCCAGCCATTTCCCGAACGTCGTGCGCGCCAGTTCGACCGTGGTCTCCCCGGTCGGGGTGAACAGGTAATCCTTCCCGCGCCCCTGCCGGACGGTCAGGACCTCGCCGCACAGCGTCTGGCTGTTGCGGTTCAGCGTGTCGAGCTGCTTCTGGACGCTCGACTGCTCGCGCCCCAGCACCCGCGCCGCCCGCAGCGCCGACCCCGTCTCGTGCACGACCAGCAGGGTCCGCAGCTGGTCGAACGTCATGTCGAGCAGGCCGGGCGGACACTCCAGGAGCGACTCCAGGGTCGGTGGCACGGGGAGGGACATTACTACCTCTTCCAAGACCCCGCGGAAATGGCCGCAGGGCCAACTAAGCGGGAAATGATGACATTTCCGCCTGAACTTATCTCAAGATGTTCTCCTAAACAACTGGACAGAGTTTTCTAACCTCTAGAACACTTTCCTTCGAGCCGCTCCACCGCCGCCGTCACCCGTCCCACCCCAGGACGGCGGCGCTCCCGGGCGCGCCCCGGCGGTGCCGGCCGCCGGGGCCGCCGCCCGGCGCCCTGGTCTCCCGTTCGCCGCGGCTCTTCTCCGCCGCGGCGCCGGGACCGGACGCCGGCCCGTGCGCGGGGCCGCGCGCACGGGCCGGCCCGAAGAACGTCCCGCCCGCGCCCACGGGGGCGCGCGGGCGGCACACCGTCAGTTGGGGGTGGCCAGGGCCAGCGGGAGGGTGGTTCTGGCTCCGGCCTCCTTCAGGAGGCGGGTGGCCACGGTCATCGTCCAGCCGGTTTCTATGCGGTCGTCCACCAGGAGGATGTGGCCGGGGTCGCCGGCGAGGGCCTCCGCCAGGTCGGTGGGAACGGTCAGGGTGTGCCAGACCGAGCGGAGGCGCTGGGCGCTGTTGTGGCGGCGCGGCACGGGCTCGCCGACGGGGACCAGCTCCCCCAGGTACGGCAGGCGGCCGATCTGGGCGATGCGCCGCCCGAACGTCGTGACCAGGCGGGGGCGGGAGCGGGAGCCGATGGTGACGACGCCGGTGGGGCGGTCCGTCCAGTCCCAGGCGGCGAGGACCTGCACGACGGCGTCCACAAGGTCGGCGGGGACCTCGGTGTCGCCGGCGGCGAACAGGTCGCGCAGGCGGTTGCCCCAGCCGATGTCGGTGAGGCGGCCGAGGGCGCGGCCCGTCTCGGCCTGCAGCTCGGGCTTGATGCGGCCGGAGACGCCCAGGTCGTCCTTGACGCCGGTCGGCCACATGCGGCGGGGGGCGATGTCGACGCCGGGACGCTGCAGGCGTTCGCGGGCCCGGGTCGCGCTCTCCTGGGTGACGTCGGTGGGCCAGTGGCGGCCCGTGCAGTTGTCGCAGCGGCCGCAGGGGGCCGCGGCGGGGTCGTCCAGCTGGCGGCGCAGGAACTCCTCGCGGCAGCCGGAAGTCGCTATGTAGTCGAGCATGGCCTGCTGTTCGCGGCGGCGTTCGGCGGTGACGCGCTCGTAGCGCTCGCGGTCGTAGGACCAGGGCTCGCCGGTGGACGTCCAGCCGCCCTTGACGCGGCGGGCGGCGCCGTCGACGTCGAGGACCTTGAGCATCATCTCCAGACGGGCCCGGTTGAGGTCGACCAGCGGTTCCAGGGCCGTGGTGGAGAGGGGGCGGCCGGCCGTGTCCAGGACGTCCAGCGTGCTGCGGACGATGTGCTCCGGCGGGAAGGCGAGGCTCGCGAAGTAGGCCCAGATGTCGCGGTCCTCGCGGCCGGGCAGCAGGATCACCTCGGCGCGGTCGACGCCGCGGCCCGCGCGGCCGATCTGCTGGTAGTAGGCCACCGGGGACTGCGGGGCGCCGACGTGGACGATGAAGCCGAGGTCGGGCTTGTCGAAGCCCATGCCGAGGGCGCTGGTGGCGACGAGGGCCTTGAGCTTGTTGTCGTGGAGGTCCCGCTCGGCCTGGAGGCGTTCGGCCTGCTCGGTCTGGCCGGAGTAGGCGGCCACCTCGTGACCGCGGTCGCGGAGCCACCCGGTGATCTCGTGGGCCGCCGCGACGGTGAGGGTGTAGATGATGCCGCTGCCCGGGAGGTCGCCGAGATGCTCGCCCAGCCAGGCGATGCGCTGCTCGGCGGAGGGGAGGTTCACCACGGCGAGGTGCAGCGAGTCGCGTTCGAGAGGCCCGCGCAGGACCAGGGCGTCGTCGCCGGCGAGCTGCTCGGCGACGTCCTCGGTGACGCGGGCGTTGGCCGTCGCGGTGGTGGCGAGCACCGGGATGCCGGGCGGCAGCTCGGCCAGCAGGGTGCGCAGCCGCCGGTAGTCGGGGCGGAAGTCGTGGCCCCAGTCGGAGATGCAGTGCGCCTCGTCGACCACGACCAGCCCGGCGCCCGCGGCGAGCTTGGGCAGGACGAGATCGCGGAAGTCGGGGTTGTTGAGCCGCTCGGGGCTCACCAGCAGGACGTCGACCGCGCCCTGCTCGACCTCGGCGAAGACCTGGTCCCAGTCGCCGGTGTTGGAGGAGTTGATCGTGCGGGCGCGGATGCCCGCCCGGACGGCGGCGTCGATCTGGTTGCGCATCAGCGCCAGCAGCGGCGAGACGATCACCGTGGGGCCGGCGCCGCGCTCGCGCAGCAGCCGGGTCGCCACGAAGTAGACGGCGGACTTGCCCCAGCCCGTCCGCTGCACGACGAGGGCGCGCCGCCGCTCGACGACGAGCGCGCTGATCGCCGTCCACTGGTCGTCGCGCAGCCGCGCGTGGTCACCGGCGAGGGCGCGCAGGCACCGCTCGGCCTCGTCGCGCAGACCGTCCGAAGAGCTCATGCGTCCTTCGTACCAGTGCCTCGGAAGACACCGCACCAGAATCACGTTCTGTGGAGAAGGCGAACGCAGGCCGCTGATTGGGGACACCGGGCTGGTGGGTAGCCTGCCAGTCAAGATCGGTTCATGGGCGGGAAGGGACACCAGCGGGGGTATGGGCGCGGCTGAACGCTTGCGGCGGACATGGCAGGTCCTCATGGACGGGTCGCCCCCGGAACCGCCCGAAGACGAGCCCGGCGAGATCGTCGACCCGCGGGTCATCGACCTCGTCCTGCGGGTGGGCGAGCTCCTCCTGGCCAGCGGCGAGACCACCGAACGCGTGAACGAGGCCATGCTGGGCCTGGGCGTGGCCTACGAACTCCCCCGTTGCGAGGTGCAGGTCACTCTGACGAGCATCCTCGTCTCGGCGCACCCCGGCGGGGGCGCGGCGCCGATGACCAGCGCGCGGTCCATCCGGCGACGGACTCCGGCCTACTGGCGGCTCACCGCGCTGCACCAGCTCGTCCAGGACGCGTCCATCGGCATGCTCGAACTGGACGAGGGCCACAAGCGGCTCGCGGAGATCAAGAGGGCCGGCCCGCCCTATCCGACCTGGCTGCTGGTGGTGTCCCTCGGGCTCATCGCCGCGTCCGGCAGCGTGCTGTCCGGCGGCGGGCCCCTGGTGGCGACCACCGCGTTCGTCGCCACGATGCTGGGCGACCGCACGGCCGCCGCGCTGGCGCGCCGCGGCATCGCGGAGTTCTTCCAGCTGACGGTGGCCGCCGCGATCGGCGCGGCGGCGGCCGCGGTGGTGGTGGCGATGGGCAACCCCGGCCAGGCAGCCACGATCGTCACCGGCTCGATCCTGGCGCTGCTCCCGGGGCGTCCGCTGGTGGCGAGCATCCAGGACGGCATCACCGGCGACCTGGTCAGCGCCGGGGCGCGGGTGCTGGAGGTCTTCTTCATGATCGCGGCGATCGTCGCCGGGCTGGGCGCCGTGGTGTACATCGGGGTGAGCCTGGGCGTGCCGATCGACGTCCGGCATCTGCCCACCCCGTCGGCGAGCCTGGAGCCCGTCGCCGTCATCGCCGCCGCCGCCATCTCGCTGACGTTCGCGGTGTCCCTGGCGGCCCCGCGGGACGTGCTGACCACCGTCGCCCTCGGCGGCGCGCTGATCTGGGTGCTCTACGTCCTGGCCCGAGGATGGCACGTTCCACCCGTGTTGGCCGCGGCCCTGGCCGCCACCGTCGTCGGCGTGATGGCGAGCTGGCTCGCCCGCCGGCACGGGGAGCCCGTCATGCCGTTCGTGGTCCCCGCCATCGGCCCGCTGCTGCCGGGGACGGCGCTCTACCGCGGCATGGTCGAGCTCAACACCGGTTCGCCGCAGGCCGGCGTGCTGAGCCTCATCGGAGCCGTGTCCGTGGCGCTCGCCCTCGGCGCCGGAGTGAACCTCGGCGGCGAACTCGTCCGCGCGTTCCAGCACGTCGGCCTGAGCGCGTCCGGCCGCTGGGCCCGCCCGGCGGCCCGCCGAACCCGCGGCTTCTGACCCCGCACGGGTCCTCGACAGGCGATCACCCGACAGCCGGTCTCCTTGGCGGCCGGTCATTCGGACAGCCGATCCACCGGCGGCCGGTCCTGCCGACGACGGGTCTCCGGGGTGCCCGGATCCCACCGGTGGCGGGTCGCTGGCGGGGGTGGTTCTGTCGGTGGCGGGCGTTACGTTCGCCCCATGTACCGACAGGGAGACGTCCTGATCCTGCCCGTGCCCGAGGAGACGGTTCCGCAGTCCGTCCGCGGGCTGCCGCCGTCCCCGCGCGACGGCCGGGGCCGCATGGTGCTCGCCCTCGGCGAGGCCACCGGGCACGCGCACGCGTTGGCCGCGCCCGGGACGCTGCTGCGCACCCCCGACCCGCTCGTGCCGGACCACCTGCACCTGCCGTCCGGCGGGCGTCTCGTGCACGAGGAGCACGCGGCGATCACGCTGCCCAAGGGCTGGTACCGGGTGATACGCCAGCGCGAGTACGTGCCCGGTTCCGTCCGCGTCGTGGCCGACTAGGAGGCGGATACCGTGCTTACCGGAACGGTACGCGAGACCCACTTCGTGGTGGGCGACTGGCAGGCGGCGGCGTTCGCCACAGGCCCCACCGACCGCGCCCGCGCCGAGGCGGGCGTGACCGCCGCCTACGCCTCCGCCGGGCTGAGGCCCCCCGAGCGGTTCCTGTGGGTGCCCTCCCCCGTGCGCGGCGCCGTCCTGGCGGCCCTGATCGCCGGGCACGGCGAGGCGCTGGAGAAGGCCGGGCTGGACGGGCTGCTGGAGCGGGCCCGCGCCGATCTCGGTGCCGGTGAGGCGGGGCCGAGCGTCCTGACGGACGTGCGCACCCGCCCCTGGGAGGCCGAACGTGCGGCGGCCTGTTCCGAATTGGGGCCGGAGCAGTGGCCTCGCACGTGGGCCGAGACCGGCGGCCTGCTGTGGAACCAGGTGCAGTCGCTGGTGACGCGCGTCCGCGGCGCGGTCGGCGAGCAGGCGCAGAGCGGGTCCGGCAGGGCGGCGGACCGGCGGTCCACCTCGGAGGTGGACGCGGCCGGGGCGCTGCTGCGCGCGGCCACGCTGGACGCCGTCCTGGGCCAGCACGACGGGCCGTGGCTGGCGTTGTTCGAGTCGCTCGGACGCCTCGACGGCCCGCTGGCGGGGCTGGCGGAGGTGGCCCGGTCGGCCGGCTGGTGGTGGCCCTACGAGCGGCTGGTGATCCTCTCGGAGCGGCCGAGCGAGCTGTACCGCGACGAGCCCGGACGGCTGCACCGCGGGGACGGTCCCGCCCTCGCCTATCCGGACGGATTCGCGCTGCACGCATGGCGCGGCATGCCGATCCCGCCCGACTTCGTCGCGTCGCTGAGCAATCTGACGCCCGACCGCATCTCCTCCGAGCAGAACGCCGAGCTGCGCCGCGTGATGCTGGAGATCTTCGGTTACGACCGGTACCTGGCCGAGACCGGCGCGCGGCCCCTGCACCGGGACGAGACGGGCGTCCTGTGGTCGATCGACCTGCCGGGCGACGAGCCGGTGGTCATGGTGGAGGTGGTCAATTCCACCCCTGAACCGGACGGAACGCACCGCACCTACTACCTGCGCGTCCCGCCCGACACCCGCACGGCGCGCGCGGGCGTCGCGTGGACGTTCGGCGTGGACGAGGCCGACTACCACCCCGAAAAGCAGACTTGACCCCGGGGGCGGTTCCGACCAGATCTTGGGCGGAACCGCCTCCGTCTTGCCGGCGAGTGAACAGGACGTGCGTTGGGCCGCTTGTTCTCGGGTGAAGTCGTAGCTCGGAACAGTGCAGGCGGCCCGGCCGGTGAGAAGTGACCGCCCCCGATCACGCTGCGCCCCGGTCTTATTGATTCATAAGGTCGGAGACCGCCCTGTGCAGGCGGGCGGCGCGCCCGGCCGGTGTCCGGGCCTTGAGCAGCGGAAGGATCAGGAGGTACCGGGTGGTCCTGTCGAGCGCCTCGAAGCGGGCGGCGGCCTGCGGGCAGGCGGCGAGCGCGGCCGTCAGGTCGGGCGGGACGCCGGCGTCCCGCTGGGCGGTGTAGGCGGCCGCCCAGCGGCCGTCCGCCTGGGCGGCGGCGACCTCGGCCAGGCCGGGCGGTCGCATCCGCCCGGCGGCGGTCAGGGCCTCCACGCGCTCGACGTTCTTGCGCGACCAGGAGCCGCCCTTGCGGCGGCGTGAGTACCGCTGCAGGTAGAAGTGCTCGTCGTAGGACCTGCGCCGGCTGTCGATCCAGCCGTAGCACAGCGCGATCTCCAGCGCCTGCGTGATCGTGACGGAGCCGGTGTCCGCCCCCTTCTTGGCGATCTTCAGCCAGGCGCCGTCCCCGCTGTCGTGGTGCTCGGCCAGCCATGCCTCCCACTCGGCGGCGTCCGCGAAGTGCATCATCGGCCCACGACCTGCCGCGGGTCACGACGCCGAGGATGGCGCCGAAGGGGTCGGTCGGTGGTGAGGCCTCGCGGCATCGGTGGGTTCCCTTCTCGGTGGGCGACGACCTCCATGCTTCCCGCTAAAGTGCTCATCCTCTGAGCACTTTGTTGGAGAATCTGGTTCCATGCGCGCCGACCGCCTCGTCGCCGTCCTGCTGCTGATGCAGGTCCGCGGCCGAGTGACCGCCGCCGACGTGGCGGCCGAGCTCCAGGTGTCGGTGGCCACCGCCCGCCGAGACCTGGAGGCGCTCGCGTCGGCCGGCGTTCCCGTCTATCCGCAGCCGGGGCGCGGCGGCGGCTGGCAACTGGTCGGCGGCGCCCGCACCGATCTCAGCGGTCTGACGGCGGCCGAGGCGCAGGCCCTGTTCCTGCTTGCCGGCCCCGCCGCCGTGTCACCCGAGGCCAGAGCGGCGCTGCGCAAGCTCATGGGAGCCCTGCCGCGGACCTTCCGCACCGACGCCGGGGCCGCCATGGACGCGACGATCGTCGACCCCGTCCGGTGGGGCGAGCGGGACCGCCCCCGGCCCGCGATGGTCGACCTGCTGCAGACCGCCGTGATCCGCCGCCGCAAGGTCCGCCTGGCCTACGCAGGCCGCACCGGAGCGGCGACGGAACGGCTGGTCGACCCGTGGGGTCTGATCGACAAGGACGACATCTGGTACCTGCTTGCGGATACCGACCGAGGACGGCGAACCTTCCGCGTCGACCGGATCACCCGGGCCGAGCCCACCGGCCTTCCCGCCGAACGCCCTGACGACTTCACCCTGGCCGGCGCCTGGCAGGAGGTCGTCGACGAGATCGAACGGCGTCGCTCGCGCACATGGGCGACCGTGCTCGTCGAGGAGCGGTTCGTGCCGATCCTGCGCGACCAGTTCGGACGGCACTGCCACACCGACGGCGAGGCCGGCCACGGGCGGGTCCGGGTCCGCCTGGCCGCCCCGACCCCGCTGGACATCGCCCGCCACCTCGCCGGCTGGGGGACGCTGCTCGACGTCGTCGAGCCCGGCAGCGTCCGGCGCGAACTCGCCCGGATCGGCGCCGAACTCGCCGGCCGCTACACCGGCGATCCAGAGGGGCAGAGCGGGCAAGACCAGGCTTCGGGTGGGGGCCGGGACCGATGAAGAGCGGTTCATGCTCCGGCAGCGCGCACCCGACGCGGTGTCCGCCGCGCGATGTCACCGCCGTCGTGGGGTTCACCGCGCGGGCCATGGTTCAGGGGTGGCTGAACAGGGCGGGGATTCGTTCGAGGATGCCGCCGGCGAAGGTGTCGTAGAGGCCGAGGGGCTCGAGGTGGACGTAGCCGATGTGGCAGTCGCACGTGTCGAGAGGGCACGGGCGGGGCGCCGGTGCGGCACGGAACGAGCCGTCGTAGAGGTTCCCCAGGACGGACGGGACGAAGTGGCAGCGGCGGACCGTGCCGTCGCCGTCCACTGACACGACCGTGTTCCCCGTCCGGCAGGTGAGGCCGCGGCTCGCGTGCGGGTGGCGGCTCACGGGGAACAGCGGGTCGATCTCTGTCCAGGAGGCGGCCTCGGCGTCGTCGTAGGTGCGCCCTTCGGCCGCGTTGACCCACAGATACGTTCCGGCGGGAAGGTCGGCGCGCAGGCGGCGGGCGGCGTCGAGGTGCTCCGGCTGGCCGACGATTCCGACGCTGTAGCGGACACCCCGCGCCGACAGGTCCCGGCATTTGCCCAGGAACCGCTCGTACGGAACCTGGCCGGGGTGGTAGGTCGCCCACAGCGCCAAGCGCGTGAGGTCGGCGCCGGCCGTCCATGAGACGCGGTGGCTGAGGTTCGTCTGGATCGCGACCCGTTCCACGTGCGGAAGGTGGCTGAGGTCGGTCAGGGCGCGCCGGTACCAGGAGCGGACGAGCCCTTCCCCCCACGGCGTGAACAGGACCGAGACGCGGTGGTCGCAACGCGACGCCCACTCGGTGAAGCGTTCGAGCGCGGCGCGGTCGGCGCGGAGCTTCTCCGGGGTGTCGCGGCGCTTGGCGAACGGGCAGTACGGGCAGTCGTAGTCGCAACTGGCCAACGGCCCCCGGTAGAGGATCGTCAGATGGTCCATCACCGCGCCTCGTAGGACGCCATCAGCGCCTGGACGCGGGACGAGAAGAGGGCCGGGCCGATGGCGTCGGAGTAGGCGAGCCCTTCCGGGGTCAGCCGGACGACGTCTTCGGCGGTCTCCAGCCATCCGCGGTCGGCGAACGGCTTCAGGTCAGCGGGAAAGTCGTCCATCGGGTCGCTCCCGAAGCGCGCTCGGTAGGTGCGCAGGTCGACGCCGGTCGCTTGCAGAAGGGACTGGACGAGATGCCGCCTGCGGCGTTCGTCCTCGTCCAGTGTGAAACCGACGCGGGCGGTGCTGAAGTCGGTCTCGCGCACGTAGTCGTCGATGATGGAACGCACCTGCCCGGCTCCGACCGCGTACTCGAACGAGTAGTGGAGACGGGAGGTGTAGGAGCGTGCTCCGCAGCCCAGGCCGACCATGCCGTCCGTCTGGCAGCAGTACTCCGTGCCGCCCGCGCCTGAGGACGGCAGCCGGAACATCCGCATCGACACCTGCTCGTAGCCTTCGCCAAGAAGGTGGTCACGGCCGAGCCTGTAGAGGGTGAGGCGCTGGTCGTCCCAGTCCTGGGCGCGGCGTCCGAGGCCGGTCAGCGGGCGGACGTAGAGCGGGTAGAGGTAGATCTCCTCCGGGCGCCATGTGAGAGCGGCGTTCAAGGAGTGCGACCACGTCGCGGGTGTCTGGCCGTCGATGCCGTAGATGAGGTCGATGTTGAGGATGGGGAACCCCACGGCGCGGATGCGGTCCAGCGCGGCCTCCACCTCGGCGCGTTTCTGCGGCCGGACGGCCGCGCGGGCCTCCTCGTCCAGGAAGCTCTGCACGCCGATGGAGACGCGGGTGGTGCCGTGCTCGGCGAGGACGGCCAGCCGGTCGGTGGTGGCGGTCGCCGGGGACGTCTCCACGCCCAGCGGGATCGACCCGAACCCGGGGAAGCGTCCGGCGATGCCGCAGAGCCGCTCCAGCTCGGACGCGGTGAAGTAGGTCGGCGTCCCTCCGCCGAAGGCCGCGGTGGCGAAGGCGGCGCCGTCCAGGGCGTCCAGGGCCGCGGTCGCCTGGCGGTCCAGCGCGTCCAGGTAGGCGCCGGTCAGCTCCTCGGGCGCGCCGGTGCGGGTGAAGAGGTTGCAGAAGCCGCACCGCATCTCGCAGAAGGGAACGTGCAGGTACAGGAAGAGCGCGTCGAGCGGCTCCCCCGCCCACACATCACGCAATCCGGGTGCCGGTTGCAGCGGACGGTAGGCGGTCTTGTGCGGATAGGCGTACACGTACGCCCGGTATGGGTTCACGACAGCACGAACTCCCCGTAAGGAACGGTCCAGACGACTTCGTGGCCGATGCGGTGGCCCGTGTGGCCGTCCTCGCCGTACGCCGTCCCGTGGTCGGAGCAGACGATGACGAAGCACGGGCGGCGCATCAGCCCGAACAACCTGCCGATGTGCGCGTCCACATGCCGGAGGGCGGCGGCGTGGGTCGCACGGGTGTCCCCGTCCGAGCGTGTGGCGCCCTCCAGGTAGAACCAGTTGGGCTGGTGCAGGGACGCGACGTTCAGCAGCAGGAACAGGCGGCGTTCGGCAGGCAGCCGCGCGATGACTTCGGCGATCCGGTCGATCTGGTTGGGCAGCGACTCCGGGTCGGTCACGCCGAACCCGCGCTCCCAGTGGCTCTCGGCGAAGAGCGACGGCAGCGCCGACCCGAGCGGCGTCAGCTTGTTGAAGAACCCGACGCCGCCCACGCAGACCGTGTGGTAGCCGGCGGCGGCAAGGCCCGTCGGCAGATCGGCGGCCTCGAACGTCCAGGTGCCGGGGGCGGTGGTCTCGCTGCCCGGGAAGGCGCCGGCGAACAGTCGCGGATGCGGGCCGGGCGACGCGGGCGTCGGCAGGAAGCCGGCCAGCATCGCCGCGTGCGCGGCATAGGTGAAACTTCCGGGTGTGTGGCGGCGCTCCCAGCGTCCTTCCGGGAGCAGTCCGGTGAGGGTGGGGGTCTCCCCCGCCGCGGCCAGTTCGGCGGCCACGTCGTAGCGCAGCGTGTCGAGGGTCACCAGCAGCACGTCGTGGCCGCCGATGACCGCGTTCATGTCGTGCATGCGTGCACCATCGCCCTGACCTGGGCGCCGTAGGTGTCCAGGCCCTCGGCGGAGCTTCCGGGCAGGCCGGTCAGCCCGGGGAGCAGGTCGCCGAAGGCGTTCACCTCGCACACCGCGAACCGCTTCAATCCGAATCCCACGAGCAGGTCGACGCCCACCATCGGGCTGCCCGGGAAACAGGCGGCTGCGCGCGCACACACGTCCAGTGCCCGCTTCCAGCCGCCCTCCCCGAGCGCGCGCCGCACCGCCCCCAGGTCTCCCCTGGCACCGCCCAAGTGCAGGTTCGTCATCGGGGTCCGGCTGGTGCGGACGACCGCGTGCGTGGGCTCGCCGCCGATGACGACGACGCGCAGGTCGAACACGCGCCCGCCGAGCGTCGCCTTGGGCAGCCACCGCTCGACGTGCAGGCCGTCCGGCGCGAGCAGGTCGACCAGCGTCGCGACCTCGTCCTCGGTCCCGTAGGAGCGGACGCGCAGCGAGTTGAGCAGCCGGTCGCCGGCCAGGAACGCCGACGTCACGGCCCGCACGCGGCCCGGGGCGGTCTGGAGCGCGACCACCCCCGAGGCTGACGAGCCGTGCGCCGGCTTCACGAACACCCGCCGCTCGCCTGCCTCGTCCATCCGGGAGCGGAGCTCCCCGTACCCGTTGACCTCGGGCAGGGCGACCGGCACGGGGACTCCCGCGGAGAGCAGGCGGGCGTGGGTCAGCCGCTTGTCGAACATGACCGCGATCTCCTCGACGTCGCCGAGGAGCCGGGCACCGGACGCCGACGCCGCCGCCGACAGCTGCCGCAGCGCCGCGGTGAACGTCCGGTGCCACCGCGCCCCGCCGCCCGCCCGCTCGGGCGCGCCGGGACCGCGCAGCAGCGCGTCGGCCTCGGGGTCCTCGCCGGGCGAGTCGACGCGGACCGCCTCACCCGCCCGGAAGGAGAGCGGGGCTCCGCGCAGCACGTCCGTCCAGGGGACGAGCCGCGGCTCGGGCAGCCCGGCGGACCGGCATGCCGCGGCGAACAGCGCGGGACGCCGGTCTCCGGGCGTGCCGACCACCGCGAGCGTCATTCCGACACCGCGACATAGAAGTCGCTGAACGCCCATTCCTGTCCCACCCACGCCGCCTCGCCCAGCGCGTCCTCAAGATCGAGCTCGACGCCGGGCAGCGCCGCCCGGAGCCGTTCGGCCATCGGCTCGCTCAGGAAGGCGTGGTGCAGATCGAGGCTGCGCAGATGGGTGAGGGGCTGCCCGGACAGCAGCGCCTCCGCTCCCCGGTCCGACAGCATCCCCATCGCCAGGCTGAGCGACTCCAGCCGGGCGACGACCGGGGCGCTCGCCAGCGCCTCCGCCAGCTCGTCCTGGAACGGGCCGTTCTCCAGGCCGAGGTGCTTCAGGGAGGGGAACCGCTCGCCGGTGAGGAAGGGCGCGAAGTCCTCCGCCGCGGACGACCCGCCGTGCATGTCCGAGCCGATCCACAGGTCCAGGTGCTCCAGCGCGGGCAGGTCGCCGCCCGCGACCGCCTGCACGACCTCGACCGGCAGCCCGCCGGACTCGATCCGCAGTACCTTCAGACGCTCGTGGCGCAGCGGCTCGAACCGCAGGTCGGACGCGCCGCGGATCTCGAAGTGCTCCAGCCCCGGAAAGGCGTCGAACAGCGGCGAGATGTCGCCGTGCTGAATCCAGGAGATGTGCACGTCCCAGTCGAGGATGTCGCCGAGGAACAGCGCCCGCAGGCGCGGGAACCGCTCGGCGTTGTCCTCCAGCCACTCGACCGGGGAGAAGTCCTCGGTGTTGAACCCCCAGAAGCCGATGACGAGATGGGTGACCTGCGCGGTCTCGACCTTCTCCAGGAGGAGGTCGAGGTTCTCGGGGACCTCCGCGCCCCACACGCCGTTGTCGTGGACGTGGTGGTAGACGCCCCAGGCCACGTCCCCCGGCTCCGGCAGCGGGCCGTCCGGCTCGCCGTCGAAGGTGTGGACCGGCAGCCCCGCGAAGGTGGATAGGCGTTCCTGGATCATCCGGACACCGCGATCATTCGGACACCGCGATGTAGTGCCAGTCGCCGTCCGGCTTCTCCTGCTCGTCCAGGTCGACCTCGACGCCGGGCAGCGCGGCCCGCACCCGCTCGATCATCGTGTCGGACAGGAAGTGGTGGTGCAGGTCCAGCTTGCGCAGATGGGTGAGCGGCTGGCCGGCCAGCAGCGCCTCGGCGCCCTGGTCGGTCAGGATGCCCATCGCCAGGCTCAGCGACTCCAGCCGGGCGACGACCGGCGCGCCGGCGACCGCCGCCGCGATCTCGTCCTGGATCTCGCTGTCCTCCAGGCCGAGGTGGCGCAGCGCCGGCAGCCGCTCGCCGGACAGGAACGGCGCGAGGTCGGCGACGGTGGTGTCGCCGCCGTAGTTCGCCTCGCCGAGCCACAGGTCGAGGTGCCTCAGGTTCGGCAGGTCGCTCGCCCCGACGGCGCGGACGATCCGCGCCGGCAGCCCGCCCGACTCGAACCGCAGCACCTTCAGGGTCTCGCTCTTGATCGGGTCGAGGGAGAGCTCCTGCGCACCGCGCACCTCCAACCGCTCCAGGTCGGGGAACGCGGCGAACAGGGGCGAGATGTCGGCGTGCTCGATCCAGGAGATCTCCGCCTCCTCGCCGGTGATGTCCCCGAGGAACAGCGACCGCAGCTTCGGGAACGACGCGGCCGCCCCGGTCAGCAGCGCCACCGGGTCGGGGACCTTCTCGAGCTCGTAGGACGCGCCCCAGTAGCCGATGATGAGCGCCGTCACCTCGGTGGTGTCGATCGTCTCCAGGAACCGCGCGAAGACCTCGCCGAACGGCTCCTCGTCGAAGGAGGTCCCGACGAACCAGGCGGCCTCGCCCGCGGGCGGGAAGTCCTCTCCGCTGACGGGATCGGAGCCCGCGCCGCGGCCGTCGTCCTCCTCCTCGGTGCCGGTGTCCTCGTTGAACGTGGCCACCGGCAGGCCGACATATTCCTCAAGGTGCTGATAGATGCCCATGGATCCCCTTCGCCTGATCGTCGGCACATGTCCTATCAGGACCGGCGGACAAACCGCGCCAGTTTCCGCGGTTCGGGGAACCGTCCGGGTCAGGAGGCGATCAGCACCGACCCCTTGTACTTGTCCTCGACGAACTTCTTCACCTCGGGGCCCTGCAGCAGCTGGACGAGCTTCTTCACGCGCGGGTCGTCCTTGTCCTCCGGCAGCGTGACGATGCCGTTGGCGTAGGGGTTGCCCTCGGCCTTCTCGGCGGCGAGCGCGTCCCTGTTCGGGGCGAGCCCGGCCTCGATGGCGTAGTTGCCGTTGATCACCGACAGGTCGACGTCCTCCAGCGAGCGGGGCAGCTGCGCCGCCTTGAGCGGCTTGAACTTCAGGCCCTTGGGGTTGCTCGCGACGTCCCGCTCGGTCGCGCTGGTCGGCGCGTCCGGCTTGAGGGTGATCAGGCCGTTGTCGGCGAGCAGCTTCAGCGAGCGCCCCTCGTTGGCCGGGTCGTTCGGCACGGCGACGGTCGCGCCCTGCGGGACGGCCTGCAGGCTCTTCACCTTCTTCGAGTACACGCCGAGGGGCTCCAGGTGCACGGGCGCGACGAACGCCAGCTTCGTCCCGGACTTCTTCTCGAACTCCTCCATGAACGGCACGTGCTGGAAGTAGTTGGCGGTGACCTGCTTCTCCTTCAGCGCGGTGTTCGGCTGCTGGTAGTCGCTGAAGGTGACGATCTCCAGCTTGAGGCCGGCCTTGCCCGCCAGGTCGTCCTTGACGTACTTGAGGATGTCGCCGTGCGGGACGGGGTTGACCGCGACCTTGAGCGGGGCGTCCGGATCGTCGGATGCCGAGGAGGAGCCGCAGGCGGTGAGGCCCGTGAGGAGGGCGACGGAGGCCAGCGCGGCGGTGAGCTTGCGAAGCACGAGGAGTGCCTTTCTCTTCCAGGGGATCGGTGCTATTTGTGGGTCAGCCGGCGGGCGACGAGGTCTCCCGCGGCCTGGATGATCAGGACGATGACGACCAGCAGCGCCACGGTGGAGACCATGACCTTGGTCTCGAAGCGCTCGTAGCCGTAGACGACGGCGAGGTTGCCGAGCCCGCCGCCGCCGACCGTCCCGGCCATGGCCGTGTAGCCGATGAGCGCGATGACGGTGACGGTCAGCCCGGACACCAGGCCCGGCCGCGCCTCGCGCAGCAGGACCTTGCCGACGATCTCGCGGCGGGTGGCGCCCATCGCGTCCGCCGCGGCGACGACGCCCGGGTCGACCTCGCGCAGCGCGATCTCGACGAGCCGCGCGTAGAACGGGATGGCGCCCACGGTCAGCGGGACGATCGCGGCGGCGTTGCCGATGCTGGTGCCGACGACCGCCCGGGTGAACGGGATGATCGCCACCATCAGGATCAGGAACGGCAGCGACCGGCCGATGTTGACCACGACGCCGAGCACGCCGTTGACCGGCGGCGCGGGCAGCAGCCCGCCCCGCTCGGTGATCACCAGCAGCACCCCGGCCAGGAGCCCGAGGACGGCGGTGAACAGCGTCGCGACGCCGGTCATGTAGAGGGTCTCGCGGGTGGCGGGCCACAGCAGCGGCATGACCTCGTCCCAGCTCATCGGGGGTCCTCCTGTACGGGGTTCCTGACCTGCACGGCCAGGCCGGACTCGCGCAGGAACGCCAGCTGCGCGGCGTTGTCCGCCGGGTCGCCGGGCAGTTCGAGCTGGAGCCGGCCGACGCGCTCGCCGCCGACCGTCTCCACGGCGCCGCCGAGGATGTTGACGTCCAGCGCGTACTTGCGGGCCAGGGCCGACACGAACGGCTCGTCGGTCGCGCCGCCGGTGAAGGTGACCTCGACCAGCGTCGTGCCGTCGCGGGGCTCGGCGGGCGGCAGCGGGAACAGGCCGCGCGCCAGCTCCGAGCCCGGCCGGGCGAGCAGCGCGGGCACCGGCCCCGACTCGGTGAACCGGCCCTCCCGCATGACCGCGGCCGAGTCGCAGATGCGCTTCACCACGTCCATCTCGTGGGTGATGAGCAGGATCGTGAGGCCGAGCCGGCGGTTGAGGTCGCGCAGCAGCTCCAGGATCGAGGCGGTCGTCTCGGGGTCGAGCGCCGACGTCGCCTCGTCCGACAGCAGCACCTTCGGCCGTCCCGCGAGCGCCCGGGCGATGCCGACGCGCTGCTTCTGGCCGCCGGAGATCTTCGCCGGGTGGGCCTTCGCGTGCTCGGTGAGCCCGACGAGGTCCAGCAGCTCGGCGACGCGCCCGGCCCGCTCGGCGCGCGGGACGCCCATGACCTCCAGCGGGAACGCGACGTTCCCGGCGACGGTCCTGCTGCCGAGCAGGCCGAAATGCTGGTGGATCATGCCGATGCCCTGGCGCGCCCGGCGCAGCTCCCCGCCGCGCAGCGCGAGCAGGTCCCGGCCGCCGACCACGACGCGGCCCTCGTCCGGGCGCTCCAGCAGGTTGACGCAGCGCAGCAGGGTGCTCTTGCCCGCGCCGCTGCGGCCGAGCACGCCGAAGACCTCGCCCTCGGCGACGGTCAGGTCGACGCCGTCGACGGCGGTCACCTCGCGGCCGCGGCCGCGGTAGACCTTACGAAGTTTTTCGATCTGAATCACAGGGAATCACCCATGCGGACGGGGGCCGCCGGAGGGCGGCGGCGTTCAGGACGGGTCGGCGATCAGGATCTGCCGGGTGCCGGAGGATGCGCCGAGGCGGCGCCCCGCGCTCAGGAAAGACCGGGCGGGTACGGCGCGTGGCTCAGCAGATGGCGTTCGAAACACATGCGCGACTCAGGGGGTCGGAGTTCGCTCGCTTCGGGGCGCGAGTCTCAGGCGGGGCCCTCAGTGGTCACACATTCGCCGACAACACGTACGCCGCATGGCCCGCCGCATCGGCGGGCGGTGCTCATGGCACGGGCGTACGGAAGGCATATCAGCAGTTAACCGGCCACACACCGATGACGCAAATCCACCCGGTGTGATGCTCATCGCTCCAGATCGCGGCGTTCGCCCTAGCCGTCGCGGTAGTCGATGTAGGTCCCGCCCGAGCCGCTGCGGACGGAGATCCGGCGAGGCGAGCGGTCGTCGTAGACGGCCGGGTTGAGGTGGGCGTTGCCCGCGCCGGTCCACCCGGCGACCCGGTAACGCGAGCCCGGCGGGACGATGATCTTCACGGTGCCGGACCCCGCGGAGGCGTCCACCGCGCCCGGGGGCTCGGCGTAGCGGAGGTCGAGGGTGCCCGACGACACGTCCGCCTGCGTCTTCGGCGCGGCGAGGGCGCGGCCGGTGATCGTGCCGGACCTCGCCAGCAGCCGCAGCCGACCGCGCGCGCCGGTGACGTCGATCTCCCCGGACCCGGTCCGCAGGTCGAGGTCGCCGGTCACCCCGCGCACGTCGATCCGCCCGGAGCCGGAGACCGCCGACACGCGCGCCCCGGCCGGGACCTGGACGTCGATGTCCGCCCCGCATTCGGCGCCCGGCCAGTCCGGACCCGAGCAGCGGAAGGTGACGAACAGGACGTCGTCCACCAGCGACTCGGTGAACTCGGGCCTGTTCGGCCCCCAGCGGAGATCCTTGTAGACGCGCGCCTCGCCGTCCGATCCCGGCCCGATCGAGACCTCGGCGCCGCTCACGTCCAGCCGCACCTCCCGGATCGCGTGCCGGTAGGGGGTCATGGACGTCGAGGTCCGCTGGACGACCCGGCCGAACGCCAGCAGGCCGGCGGGCGCGACCACGGCCAGCGCGGTCGCGAGCGCCAGCGCGATCCAGACGGCGCGGCGCCTCGGCCGGTCCGGGGCGGCCGGGGCCGTCACCCCTCGCCGCCCAGGAAGCGCAGCACGGCCAGGACGCGGCGGTGGTCGCCCTCGGCGTGCGGGAGGTCGAGCTTGGCGAAGATGCCGTTGATGTGCTTGGCGACCGCGCTCTCGCTCACCACCAGCGCCGCGGCGATGCCCGCGTTGGAGCGCCCCTCGGCCATGAGGGCGAGCACCTCCCTCTCGCGCGGGGTGAGCCGGTCGAGCGGGTCGCGGTGCCGGCGCAGCAGCAGCTGCGAGACGACTTCCGGGTCCAGCGCGGTGCCGCCGGAGGCGACCCGGCGCAGCGCGTCCAGGAACACCGACACGTCCGCGACGCGGTCCTTGAGCAGGTACCCGACCCCGCTGGTGCTGGTCGACAGCAGGTCGGCCGCGTACCGCTCCTCGACGTACTGCGACAGCAGCAGCACGGCGGTCTCGGGCGTCTCGCGCCGCATCACCAGAGCCGCGCGCACGCCCTCGTCGGTGAAACCGGGCGGCATCCGGACGTCCACGATCGCCGCGTCGGGCCGGTGCTCGCGCACGGCGGCGAGCAGTCCCTCGGCCTCGCCGACGGCCGCGGCGACCTCGAACCCGGAAGTCTCCAGGAGCTTGATCAGCCCGGCCCGCAGCAGGACCGAGTCCTCGGCGATCACAATGCGCACGGCAACTCCACGGTGACGGTCGTCGGGCCCCCCGCGGGGCTGGTGATCCGGAAGGTGCCGTCCACGGACCGGACGCGGCGGGCGAGCCCGGTCAGACCGGTCCCGGCGGCCGGGTCGGCGCCGCCCGCGCCGTCGTCGCGGACGGTCACCAGCAGCGCGTCGCCGCGGCGGGCCACGCGGACGTCCACCTCGTTCGCGCGCGCGTGCTTGACGACGTTGGTGAGGGCCTCGGAGACGACGAAGTAGGCGACCGCCTCGACGGTGGAGGAGGCGCGCGGCTCGATGTCGACGCGGAGCCGGACGGGCAGCGGCACCCGCGCGGCGACGCCGGACAGGGCGGCGTCCAGGCCGCGGTCCTCCAGCACGGCCGGGTGCAGGCCGCGGATCAGGCCGCGCAGCTCGGTCAGCGCCGCCTTGGCCTCCTCGTGCGCCTCCACGATCACGCGCATGGCCTCGTCCGGGACGCCGGTGAGCGTCTCGCGCGCCAGGCCGAGGTTGAGCGCGAGGGAGACGAGCCGCTGCTGGGCGCCGTCGTGCAGGTCCCGTTCGATGCGGCGGCGCTCGATGTCGGCGGCGTCCACCACGCTGGCGCGCTTCTCTGCCAGGTCCTCGACGCGCCGCTGCAGTTCCGTCGCGCGGTCGGGGCCGAGCAGCGCGGCGGCGGCGCGGGCGTCCAGGAGCCGGACGCCCGCCGCCGCCCACGGCGCCGCCGCCAGGAGCAGCACCCCGACCGCGGTGAGGACGGCGAGGCGCTGCGGATGGTCGACCAGCGGGTCGGTGGAGTGCACCGCCCACGCGTAGGTCGCGGACGTGGCGAGGGTGAGCCCGGCCGCCCACGCCGCGATCACGACCAGCCCGCCGAGGGCGAGGAACGGCCCGGCCAGCAGGTGGTACTGGACCACCCGCCACAGCTCGGGCGAGCGCAGGTCGCGCAGCGCGTCCCAGGCGCGCCCGTCGTCGAAGCCGGGCATCCGCGGGATGTCGAGACCGAGCATCGCCCAGCACCGCTCCCGCTGCCACGACGTCAGCGGGCGCAGCGCGAGCAGCAGCAGAAGCACCGACGCGCCGGTGAGCAGGAGGATCGGCGTCACCCGCATCGGCGTCCAGACCGTCCAGAGGGAGCCGAGGATCAGCCACCCGGCGAGCTGCAGCGGCACCCCGGAGGCGACGAACACCGTGTCGCGCCATGCCGCGGCCGACCACGGAGCGTGCACGCGGACGCGCCGGGCCGCGGAGAGGGATGCCATGGGGAAACCGTATTGCCCCAGTTCGGGTGCCGCCATGAACCAGGGTGCAGGGCCGGGGGTGAAACCAGTGCCACCCCGGATCGGAAGGGTGCGCTACTGATCGCGCGGCGGTTCCCGGCGAGGCTTTGATCAGGCATCCGGGCAGCGGATGCGCACCGATCACCGTCCGCAGGAGTTCCCATGGTCGCCGTCGTCGCCCGCCCCCGTCCCCCCTCCCCCCGTCCCGCGGTCGCCGTCCGGCGCCGGCCGCGCTCCGCGCCCGGCCCCGTCGCGCGACGGACGGCGGGAGGCCGGCGGCTCGGCTGGGCGTTCATCGGAGGCGCCGCGGCGCTGGTGCCCTGGATGTGGCTGCTCGCCGCCACCATGCCGCCCACCACCACGGTGTCGAACTGGTCCGCCGCCTGGTTGGGGCTGGACGCGATGGAGGCCGCCGCGCTGCTCGGCACCGGCGTGCTGCTCCTGCGACGCGATCCGCGCCACGGCCTGGGCGCCGCCGCGGCCGGGACGCTGCTGGCCGCCGACGCCTGGTTCGACGTGATGACCGCCGCGCCCGGCGGGGAGCGGGCGATGGCGATCGCCCTGGCGGCGGGGGTGGAACTGCCGCTGGCCGCACTGTGCGCCGCCCTCGCCGCGCGGGCGTTCCGGCCCCGCGGCCCGGTGGTCGACCATGAGATGAAGGACAGATGGCAAAGGCTTGTCGGGAGTACGCCAGACGGGTGAAACCAGACGAGCCGGACGTCTAGAGTGAGTGCCACGTGGGGCCCTCTCGCGGGAGGGCCCTTTGCCCTGCCTGCACGATCAGAGGTCCCCCATCATGAACGACCACGAGGTGCACGAGGAGTGCCTGCGGCTCCTCCGGGACGGCCTTCCCGTCCCCGCTCCCGCCGCCTTCGCCGAAGGCCGGGACTACCTTCCGCTCGGGCTCGACAAGGACGGCGACGTCGCCGTTGTCACGTTCCTTTACCAGTGGGGGGACTCCGCGCCCTCGTTCATCGAGGGCTGGACGTTCCACCGCCGCGACGGCGAGTGGATGGAGCTGGGCGGCGCGGGCGGGTCGGCCCCCGACGAGCCGCTGGCGCGCCGCTCGTCCGGCGAGATGGGGCGCCATCTGCTCAAGTACGGGTCGGCCCGGACGGTGCGCAACGCCAACCGGCTGCTGCCGTGGGGCGCCAAGTGGGTGAACGAGGCGCGGCTGCGGGCCTCTGCCGAGGTCGCGCGGGTGCGGGTCGGCAAGCGGATCCTGGACGTCCCCGAGCACGGGCACGTCGTCGTGGTCTGGGGCGCCCGCCGGGGCCCGGTCATCGAGGCGCTCGCCTCCGACGGCGCGGTGCTGGACGCCATGGACCTGGACCGCCCGTCCGTCCCGGTGGCGTCCCAGGGCTGATATTTGACCGTTCGTTCTCGAACGGCTTATCGTCGTCGGCATGGCACGGACGAAAGAGTTCGATCCGGACGCCGCGCTGCTGCGCGCGCTAGAGCTGTTCTGGGAGCGCGGCTACGAGGCGACCTCCATGGCCGATCTCGTGGCGCACCTCGGCATCGCCCGGGCCAGCGTCTACGCCACGTTCGGCGGCAAGCGCGAGCTGTACCTGAAGGCCCTCGAACGCTACCTCCGCGACACCGACCCGAAGATCGCCGAGGCGCTGTCGCAGCCCGGGCCCGTGCTGCCGGCGGTCCGCGCGCTGATCGAGGGCTACGCCGAGGAGTCGGCGCACGGCCGGCCCCGGCTCGGCTGCCTCGTGGTGAACACCGCGGTCGAACTGGCCGCGCGCGACGCCGAGGCCGCGCGCCTGGTCGAGGCGAGCTGGAACTTCCTGGAGGCCTCGCTCACCACGGCGCTGACCCGGGCCCGGGCCCAAGGCGAACTGTCCCCGGACAAGGACCCCCGCGCGCTGGCCCGTCTCCTGCTCGTCCTCTTCCAGGGCATGCGCGTCCTCGGCCGCGCCCCCGCCGACGACCACCGCCTCCGCGACGCGACCCGCCAGGCCGCCGCCCTCTTCACCTGACCGGACCCGCCCCGCCGCCCGGCGGGGCTTCTTTCGCCCTCTATTCAAGACCGATCGATCTAATATTTTGGGAGACACGCCATGCCCTTCGACGGCAAGATCGTCCTCATCACCGGCGGCGCGGGCGGCATCGGCCGCGCCACCGCGCACGCCTTCGCCCGCGAGGGCGCGACCGTCGTCCTGGCCGGACGCGACGCGGCGGCGCTGGCCGAGGCGGTGAAGGAGATCGGCCCCGGCCGGGCCGACCATGTCGTCGCGGACGTGGCCGACCCCGCGTCGGCCGCCGGGATGGTCGAGGCGGTCGCGGGCCGCCACGGCGGCCTCCACGTCGCCGTCAACAACGCCGGGATCTTCGGCGCCACCGGGCCCGTCGCCGACATCGACGCCACCGCCTGGAACGACGTCCTGGCGGTGAACCTGACCGGCGTGTTCCTGTCGATGAAGCACGAGATCGCCCACATGCGCGCCCACGGCGGCGGCGCGATCGTCAACGTAGCGTCCAACATCGGCGCGCACGGGCGCCGCCCCGGCCTCGCGGCGTACGCGGCGTCCAAGGCGGCGGTCAGCGTCCTCACCCGCACCGCCGCCCTCGACCACGTCGCCGACGGCGTCCGCGTCAACGCCGTCAGCCCGGGCGCCACCGACACGCCGATGTCGCTGCGCCCCGGCGAGACGCCCGCCGAGCGCGCCGAGCGGATGCGCGCCGCCGCGCCGTCGGGCCGTGTGGCCGACACCGCCGAGGTGGCCGAGACCATCCTGTGGCTGGCCTCGGACGCGTCGTCCCATGTGGTCGGCCACGACCTGGTCGTCGACGGAGGCGTCACCGCCTGACGACGCTTTCCGGGCGGTACACCGGGCAGACTCCCTGCATGGCCATCACACCCGATCACGACTCCGGCCCGGAACGCTTCCGCCTCGCCGCCAGGGTCACCAGGAAGTACCTGATCGGGGCGCGGAGCCTGCACGACCACATCGCCTTCAAGCTGCTGGGCTCGGGCGCGTCGCGCGTCCTGGACATCGGCTGCGGGGAGGGCGCCCTCAGCGACGCCCTCCCCCACCCGCCGCCGTTCCGGCTCGTGGGGCTGGACGTCTCCGCCGACCTGGTGTCCGCCCACCCGGCGCCGCGCCTGCGGGCCGACGCGCTGCGCCTGCCGTTCCGGGACGGGACGTTCGACGCCGCCGTGGGCCTGAACCTGCTCCCCCAGTTGGACGACCCCGGACGGGCGCTGCGCGAGGCCCGGCGCATCCTCGCCCCGGGCGGCCTCCTCCTGGTCAGCGCGATCTGCCGGACCGACAGCCCCGAACTGTCGCCGGTGTGGCGCCCCGAGCCGACCACGTTCGACGCCGAGGAGGCCCCGGCCCGCGTCGGCGAGGTCTTCGGCGAGGTCGAGGTGGAGCGCTGGGACGCCCCCCTGATCACCCTCCCCGACCAGGCCGCCGTCCGCGACTACCTGATCGCCCGGCGGGTCCCCCGTCCCCAGGCCACCGAGGCCGCCACCCGCCTCCGCACACCCCTCCCGGTGACGAAACGAGGCTCCCTCGTCCTCGCCCGCCGGTGAGGGGCCGGCGGCCCGCCCGCCACGGGAACTACAGCCATCCACGGTCTTTCGCGGTGCGGGCGGCGGTGTGGCGGTTGTCGGCGCCCAGTTTGGTGACGGCGGCGGAGAGGTAGTTGCGGACGGTGCCCTCGGAGAGGCCCAGCGTGCGCGCGATGCGGGAGACGGGGGCGCCGTCGGCGGCGGCGCGCAGGGTGTCGAGCTCGCGCGGGGTGAGGGGGCACTCCTCGGCGGCGAGCGCGTCGGCGGCGAGCTGGGGGTCGATGTAGCGGGCGCCCGCGGCGACCTGCCGGATGACCTCGGCGAGCCGGCGGCCGGGGGCGTCCTTGCCGAGGAAGCCGCGGACGCCGGCGGCCATGGCGCGCCGCAGGTTGCCGGGGCGGCCGTGCGCGGTCACGATCACCAGGCGGCAGGCGGGCAGCTCGCGGGCCAGCCGCTCGGCCGCGGCGAGACCGTCCAGTCCGGGCATGTCGATGTCGAGGACGGCGACGTCGGGCCTGAGGGCGAGGGCGCGCTCGACGGCCTCGTCGCCGCGCCCGACGTCGGCGGCGACCTCGATGCCGTCCTCGGCCTCCAGCAGCAGGACGAGCGCCTCCCTGATCAGGAGGTGGTCGTCGGCGAGCAGCACGCGGATCATACGTCTCCCTTCGCGGGGACCGAGGCCGTCACCCGGAACGTCCCGTCGCCCGCGGGGCCCGCCCGGAAGCGGCCGCCGGCGGCCGTGATCCGTTCGGCGAGCCCGGCCAGGCCGCTGCCGGCGTCCCCGGCGGCGCGGCGCGCGGCGCCGTCGTTGACGACCTCCAGCTGGACGCGGTCGCGGCCGGCCCGGAGGGTGATCTCGCACCAGCTGGCGCTGGAGTGCCGCAGCACGTTGGTGGCGGCCTCGCGGGCGACCCAGCCGAGCGGCTCGTGAACGTGGGCGGGCAGCTCCGGCGACACCTCGGGGCGCTCGCAGCGGATCCCGGCGGCGCGCAGGACGGCGGACATGCCGTCCAGCTCGGTGCGCAGGGACGTGGCGCGATAGCCGCGGACGACCTCGCGCACGTCCCGCACCGCGTCCCGCGCCATCGTCTGGATCTCGGTCAGCTCCTTGCGGACGCGGCCGTCGTCGCGTTCGACGAACCGTTCGGCCACCTCGGCGCGCAGCGCGACGGCCTGGAGGCTGTGGCCGAGCACGTCGTGCAGGTCGCGGGCGAACCGGAGGCGCTCCTCCCCCACCGCGGACCGGGCCAGCTCCGCGCGCGCCTCCCGGAGCTCCTGGACGACGTGGAACAGCCAGACCGTGACGTATCCGGAGAAGGCGCCGAGCGGCACGCCCGTCACCTCGTACAGGACGGTCAGCGCGGGGAGCCCGAGGAGCACGCCGTAGACGGGGGTCAGGACGGTCGCCGCCGCGGTCACGGCGATCGCCTCGCGCACGGGGAGCACGACGGCGATCAGCCCGGCGGGGACCAGGAGTGCGTTGCCCCAGCCCTGACCGGTGTCGAGCAGCGGCGGCAGCGCCCAGCAGATCGCCGCGATCGCGGCGAGCCCGAGCCTGTGCGCGGGGGCGGTGCGGCGCATCAGGTTCTGCCAGAGGAGGCGGGCGTAGAGGGCGAAGGCGGCGCCGGCCCCGAGGAGGGCCAGGATCAGGCGGCCGGCGTCCCGCCGGTCGACGATCTCGTACCAGAGCGCCGGCAGCAGGAATCCGGCCAGCGTCAGCGCCGTCATCCCCACGATGATCGCGGCGATGACGGTGGGCCGGGGGATCCTGGGCTGCACGCGCCCAGCGTATGCGGCCGTCAAGGGGGGCGCGGGGGCTCAGGCGGCGCGGAGGCGGGCGGCGTCCCGTCCGGTGACCAGGCGGCCCTCGTCCAGGATCCCGACCCGGTCGGCGCGGCACGCCTCGTCCGGGTCGCGGGTCGTGACCACCACGGCGACCCCGTCCGCGGCCAGTCTCGCCAGGACCGACCACACCTCGCGCGCGGCGGCGCCGTCGAGCCCGGCGGTGGGCTCGTCGAGGACGAGCACGTCCGACCGTCCGACCAGGGCCAGCGCCAGGTCGAGCAGGCGCCGCCGCCCGGCGGTCAGCCGCTCGAACGGCACGTCGGCGAGCCGGGCGAGGCCGACCAGGCGCAGCGCCTCGTCGCGGGTGAGCGGGTCGAGGGTCCAGCGCCGCCAGGTGTCGACCACCTCGGCGACGGTCAGCCCCGGGAACAGGCCGCCGTCGCGCCAGACGGCGCCGGCGCGCGCGGCGTCCCGATCGGTGTAGGGGTCGGCGCCGCGAAGCCGGACGGTTCCGCCGGTGGGCCGCCGCAGTCCCGCGAGGATCTCCAGGAGGGCCGTCTTGCCGGAGCCGTAGCGGCCCAGCAGCGCGTAGACCTCGCCCTGCGCCACGGTGAACGAGACGGTGCGCACGGCCTCGTTCAGGTCCAGGTCGCGTACCTCGATCACAGGTGCCTTCATGGCCTCCATGCTGTCCGGCGGGCGCGCGGGCGTGCAGTCACGGACGTCAGGAAACGATCATGAAGTTCTCAGGGGTGGCCCATGACGAATGTCATGGTTCGGCGATCGCCCATCCGGAGGGCGGGACGACGGCGCCGTCCCCGGAGAAGGCCGCGTCACCCGCCACGCACGTCCAGCCGGCGGCGGGCAGGCTCACCTTCGCGGGCTCCTCGCCCGCGTTCAGGACGACTCCCAGCCGCTCGGGACCGCTCTCCACGGTGTAGGAGAAGGCCGTGTTGGTCAAGGTGGCAGCCGTGGACCGGGCCCGGACGAGCCAAGGATGGCGCCGTCTCACGCCGATCAGGTCCTGGTGCAGCCGATGGTGGGCGCCGCCGTGACCGGGGACCTCGCCGGGGCGGGCGGGGAACGGCGGACGTATGGCGTCGTCTCCGCCTTCGCGGTCCTCCTTGACGCCCTCGAAGGCGAACTCGTCCCCCGCGTAGATCGACGGGACGCCGCCGACGGTCATCAGGATCACGAGTGCGTGGGCCAGATCGCGCCGTTCGGTCAGCCGGGTGGCGATGCGGGTCACGTCGTGATTGCCGATGAAGGTCTGCGGGGCGAACGTGGCCAGCATCCCGTTGTGGCGGTCCAGTGCGTGGGCGAGTTCGAAGAAGTTCCGGTCGTTCAGCGAGCTCCAGATGGCCTTCCACAGCTCGTACTGGGTGACGGAGTCGAATCCCGCCTGTTTCACAACGCCCGCGTAGTCGCCATGGATGACCTCGCCGACGAGCCAGGCATCGGGAAAGCGCGCGCGGACGCGGTCGGTGACCGTCCGCCAGAAGTCCGGTGGGACGGCGTAGGCGGCGTCGAGGCGCCATCCGTCTATGCCGCGCTCCAGCCAGTGGGTCATGACGTCGGTGACGTAGTCGGCGACCTCGGATTCGGCGTGGTTCAGGGTGACGAGCCTGTCGTGGCCCTCGAACGTGCGCAGGTCGGCATGGAACCACTTGCGGTACGCGGAGGCGTCGCCCTTGGCGGCGACATCGGCGAACGGGACGAACCCGCGCCCGACGTGGTTGAAGACGCCGTCGAGCAGCACGCGGAGGCCCCTGCCGGACGCCTCGTCGATCAGCCGCCGCAGGTCGTCCTCTCCGCCGAGCCGGGGATCGACCCGGTAGTGGTCGACGGTGTCGTAGCCATGTGTCTCGGACGCGAACACCGGGCCGAGCGCGAGTCCGTTGCAGCCGAGGCCGACGAGATGGTCGAGCCAGCCGGTGATCCGGCCGAGCCGCGGTTCCGGGGCGGCGGCGGCCTCACGTTCGGCACCGACGAAGCCGAGGGGATAGACATGCCACCAGATGGCGTGATCGGGCCAGCGCATGCGCCCCTCCCTACCCGGAAAATCATTACGTAACCGCGAACTATTCGGTCAGGCGTTCCATGAGCCGGGCGGCCACCCGCAGGAGGTCGAGTTCAGCCTCCGACAGCCCGGCGAGGGCTCCCGCCAGCCAGGCTTCGCGCTCGGCGACGTCGCGCCGCAGCGCCTCGGCACCCCGCTCGGTGAGGGCCAGCACGACCTGGCGCCTGTCCCGGTCGGCGCGGGCCCGGGAGATCAGCCCCTCGGCCTCCAGTTCGGCGAAGACACGCGTCAGGGACTGCGGGCGCTGCCCTTCCGCCCCGGCGACCTCGCCCGCCGTGCCGGGACCGTTCCGGTACAGGTGGCCGAGCACGGTGAGCTTGTTCGAGCTCAGCGCCTCGGGCGACCTGGCCGTGCGCATCCGGCGCGCCATGCGCATGACCCCGTGCCGGATCTCCGTCACGGCCTCCGTTGACACTCGCTCCATAATGTTACGCTATCACTTACTAACTAGGAGGCGGTCATGGCTCTCGACGGAGCGCGGGTCCGTTCGGCGCCGCCGGCCGCCATCACCATGGCGGCCGTCCTCGCCGCCTTCGGTTCGGCGCTTGTGCTGGAACAACTCGCCCACCCGGGCGTCGACGCCGTCGTGCAGGCGGTCGTCCTGACCGTCACGCTCGCCGGAGCCCAGCGGGGCATACCGCCGGCCGACCGGCTCACCGCCTGCGTCGTCATGCCCCTCGTCGCCCTTGCCACGGCCGCGCTGGGGGCGCTCATGTCCGACCACCGCGTGGCGGGCGACGCCGCTTTCGTGCTCCTCGTCACGTCCGCCATCTGGATCCGCAGGTTCGGGCGCCGTTTCGCGCGCGTGGGCACGCTCATGACGCTTCCGGCGGTGGCCCTTCTCGTCGTCCCGCACGCGCATGCACCGGGACACGTCGTGTGGGCACCGGTCATGGCACTGATCGCGTGGTTCTGGGTCACGGCGTTCCAGTTGCTCGCCGACCACGTGACCGCGACCGGCCCTGCCGGCACGGAGGGACCGGAAAGACGGAGCCCGGTCAGTGGACGGATGGCCGCCCAGATGGCGGTCGCCCTGGCCGCCGCGTTCACCGCAGGCCATCTGCTCTTCCCCGGCCACTGGTCCTGGGTCGTCCTCACCGCGTTCATCGTGTGCAACGGCGCCCTTGGGCAAGGAGACGCGTTGCACAAGGGCTTCCTGCGCACGCTCGGCGCGGCCGGTGGCACCCTTCTGGCCACCCTCATGGCGGGGATGTCCGGCCCGGGGAACCGGTGGTCCGTCGCGCTCGTCTTCGTCGTGCTGGGTGTCGCCGTCTGGCTGCGTCCCAAGAGCTACGCGTACTGGGCTGGTGGGATCACGGCGGCCCTGGCCCTGCTGTACGGATATCTCGGGCAGTCCGCGATGCCCCTGCTCTGGACGCGGATGGAGGCCATCCTCGCCGGAGCGGTCATCGGCGTCGCGTCCGCCTGGTTCGTGCTGCCGTTCCGGACCGGGGACGTCCTGCGGCGCCGCTCGGCCGCGGCGCTCGCCGTCCTTCCCCGGGCCCTCCAAGGCGAGCCCGGGGCGATGGCCGGGTTCGAGCGTTCCGTCGCGGACCTGGACAAGCTCTACCCCCCGCTGAGGACGCACCGGGCCATCACCCGGCAGCGCCCGCACCAGGCCGACGTGGTCGACCACCTGCGCGACATCCTCGGCCACCT
This sequence comes from Actinomadura sp. NPDC023710, assembly GCF_040639875.1. NCBI lineage: Bacteria > Bacillati > Actinomycetota > Actinomycetes > Streptosporangiales > Thermomonosporaceae > Actinomadura > Actinomadura sp. NPDC023710. The sequence goes on along the minus strand of NZ_JBFAGB010000003.1, from coordinate 99,638 downwards.
CCGCGCCCCGCCCGCCGACGGCACCGCCCAAGAGAAGATCGACACAGCGGTGGCCGGTATCCGCGAGCTCTGCGCGCCGGTTACGCGCGTACCAGAATCTCCGGGGTCAGCTCGTCCGGACGCTTGGAGCCGGAAAGCGCCAGGGTGAGCTCCAGCTCGGCCTGAAGGCAGCGCAGGACGTGCTGGACGCCGGCCTGGCCGCCCAGTGCCAGCCCGTAAGCGTACGGGCGCGCGACCAGGACCGCCTTGGCGCCGAGGGCGAGCGCCTTGACGATGTCCGCCCCGGTCCGGATCCCGCTGTCGAAGAGGATCGTCGCCTGGTCGCGGACGGCCTCGACCACGCCGGGGAGCGCGTCCAGCGAGGCGACCGCGCCGTCCACCTGGCGACCGCCGTGGTTGGAGACGATGACGGCGTCCATCCCGGCGTCCACGGCCTGGCGGGCGTCGTCGGGGTGCTGGATGCCCTTGAGCGCGATGGGCCCGTCCCAGTGCTCGCGCAGGAAGATCAGATCGTCCCAGGTCAGGCTCGGGTTGCCGAAGTTGGCGACCCAGTGCAGCAGCGCCGTGTCGCGGTTGGCCTCCGTCACGGGCCCGCCGACGGCCTTCTGGAACACCGGGTCGCTGAAGTAGTTCGCGACCCCGATCCCGCGCAGGAACGGCAGGTAGGCCTGGTCCAGATCGCGCGGACGCCACGCCAGCGTGAACGTGTCGAGGGTGACGACGAGCGCGGTGTACCCGGCCGACTTCGCCCGCTCCAGGAAGCTGACGGCCAGCTCCCGGTCCTTCGGCCAGTACAGCTGGTACCAGCGCGGCCCGTCCCCGTTCGCCTCCGCGACCTCCTCGATGGCGAACGAGGACGCGGTGCTCAGCACCATCGCCAGCCCCTCCGCCGCGGCCGCCCGCGCGACGGCCAGCTCGCCGTCCGGATGGAAGATGGACTGCACGCCGATGGGGCCGAGCAGGACCGGCGAGGGCATCGGGGTGCCCAGCACGGTCACCGCCAGGTCGCGCTCGGCGACGTCCCGCAGCATGCGCGGGACGATCCGCCACCGGTCGAACGCGGCACGGTTGGCCCGCGCGGTCGCCTCGCTGCCCGCCGACCCGGCCACGTAGCCGAACGCCTGTGCCGACAGCGACCGCTCGGCGAGGCCCTCCAGCCTCGTCAGGTCCGTCGGCAGCGCCGGCAGGACGTCCCCGAGCCCCTGCAGATAGATCGAGTTCTGGAAGTCGGCCAGCCCGCTCAACGAAACCTCCACCTGCTCGACGAACTTCCACCCGGGGAAACCGAAACGGTCCCCGCCCAATCTGCCAGGTCCGCGGAGGTGACGAAACGGAATCGATCCGCCGACTCGGCCGGATCACCCGGTGGGGCGGGCGAAAGATGTCCCCGGGACCGGCCACAATGTGGGGCATGGCACGACGCGGATCCCAAGCCCCTCCACCTCCGCCGGACTTCGAGGAGAACATCGTCGATGTCGACGTCTCCGACGAGATGCGCGGCAGCTTCCTCGAATACGCCTACTCGGTCATCTACCAGCGGGCGCTCCCCGACGCGCGCGACGGCATGAAGCCCGTCCAGCGCCGGATCCTGTACTCGATGAACGAGATGGGGCTGCGCCCCGACCGCGGGCACGTCAAGTGCGCCCGCGTGGTCGGCGAGGTCATGGGCAAGCTGCACCCGCACGGTGACAGCGCCATCTACGACGCGATGGTGCGGATGGCCCAGCCCTGGGCGATGCGGATGCCGCTCGTGGACGGGCACGGCAACTTCGGGTCGCTCGGCGGCGACGACATGCCCGCCGCCATGCGGTACACCGAGGCGCGGTTGTCCCGCGAGGCGATGCTGATGGTCACCTCCATCGACGAGGACACCGTCGACTTCCGGCCCAACTACGACGGGCAGGAGCACGAGCCGGAGGTGCTGCCCGCCGCGTTCCCGAACCTGCTGGTCAACGGCGCGTCCGGTATCGCGGTCGGGATGGCCACGAACATGGCGCCGCACAACCTCGGCGAGGTCGTCGCCGCGGCCCGGCACCTGATCGACCACCCGGACGCCACGCTCGAGGAGCTGATGCGCTTCGTGCCCGGCCCCGACCTGCCCACCGGCGGAAAGATCGTGGGGCTGGACGGCATCCGCGACGCCTACGAGCGCGGCCGGGGGACGTTCCGCACCCGCGCCACGGTCTCCGTCGAGAACGTCACGCCCCGCCGCAAGGGCATCATCGTCAGCGAGCTGCCCTACGCCGTCGGCCCCGAGCGCGTGAAGGCCAAGATCAAGGAACTGGTCAACGCCAAGAAGATCCAGGGCATCGCCGACCTGAAGGACCTCACCGACCGCACCGTCGGCCTCCGCCTGGTCATCGAGATCAAGAACGGCTTCAACCCCGAGGCCGTCCTCGCCGACCTCTACCGGCTGACGCCGATGGAGGAGACGTTCGGCATCAACAACGTCGCCCTGGTCGACGGCCAGCCCCGCACCCTCGGCCTGCGCGACCTGCTCCAGGTCTACATCGACCACCGCATCGACGTCGTCCGCCGGCGCTCCCTCTTCCGGCGCCGCAAGCGGGAGGACCGCCTCCACCTGGTGGAGGGCCTGCTCGTCGCCCTGCTGAACATCGACGAGGTCATCCAGGTCATCCGGCAGAGCGACGACGCCGCCCAGGCCAAGCAGCGCCTCATGCAGATCTTCGAGCTGTCGGAGATCCAGGCGCAGTACATCCTCGACACCCCGCTGCGCCGTCTCACCCGCTTCGACCGCCTGGAGCTGGAGAAGGAGAAGGAGCAGCTCGCCAAGGAGATCGCCAAGCTGACCGCGATCCTCGACTCGGAGAGGAAGCTGCGCGGCGTCGTCTCCCGGGAGATGGGCGAGGTCGTCAAGGAGTTCGCCACCCCGCGCCGCACCATCCTGCTGGAGTCCTCGGGCCACACCGCGGCGGAGGCCGTGCCGCTGGAGGTGGCCGACGACCCGTGCACGGTGCTGCTGTCCACCACCGGCCTGATGGCCCGCACGCACGACGCCTCGCCCCTGCCCGACAGCGGCCCCCGCGCCGCGCACGACGTGCTGACCTCGGTCGTGCCCGCCACGGCCCGCGGCCAGGTCGGCGCGGTGACGTCCCTGGGCCGGATGATCCGCATCGACGTCCTGGACCTGCCGACGCTGCCGCCGTCCGCGACGCCCCCGTCCCTGGCGGGCGGTGCGCCGGTCACCGAGTACGTCGATCTGGAACCGGACGAGACGGTCGTGGGCATCGCCGCCGTCGGCGAGGAGGGCGGCGGCCTGGCGCTGGGCACCGCCCAGGGCGTGGTCAAACGGGTGGTCCCCGACTTCCCCGCCAACCGCGACGAGTTCGAGGTCATCGGCCTCAAGGACGGCGACCGCGTGGTCGGCGCCGTCCATCTCATGTCCGAAGAGCAGCACCTCGTCTTCATCAGCACCGACGCCCAGCTGCTGCACTTCCCCGCGTCCCTCGTCCGTCCCCAGGGCCGGGCCGCCGGAGGCATGGCGGGAATCAAGCTCGGCTCCGGCGCGAGCGTCCTGTGGTTCGGCGCCCTCGACCCGTCCCGCGAGGCCCGCGTCATCACGGTCTCCGGCTCGTCCTCGGCGCTGCCCGGCACCCAGACCGGCGCGATCAAACTCGCCGACTTCGCCGACTTCCCGCCCAAGGGCCGCGCCACCGGCGGCGTCCGCGCCCACCGCTTCCTCAAGGGCGAGGACGTGCTGCTCCAGGCATGGGCGGCCCTGACGCCCCTGCGGGCGGCGGGCGCCAACGGCAAACCGGCGACGCTCAACGTCACCATGGGCCGCCGGGACGGCTCCGGCGAGGGGCTGGACACGCCCCTGACCGCCATCAGCGGCCCCATCGGCCCGGCCCCCGAAGAAGGCCCGTCCGAAGAGGAATGACGCGAGAGGCCCCGGGCGGATGCCCGGGGCCTCGGCCTTTCACCGCCCGGCGCCGCGGAGGCCACCGGGATCGGGGAAGGGGCCTGCGTCAGTCGGCGCAGATCGCGTAGACGCTGATGCCGACGTCGTTGTAGCCGATCTGGCGGCCGAGCGCGATCCATCCGCGCCCGTCGTCGGTGGGGAAGGAGCCCACCAGGATGGCGCCGTTGCCCCGCGCCTCCCCGCCGCCGCCGAGAACGTGCTTGGTGCCGGGGCAGACGACGACCCGTCGCTGGAAGTTGGGGACGTTGGCGTTCGGCAGGGCGACGATCTGATAGCCCGGCGGAAGGGCGGCGGCCCGAGGCGCGGCCGGCTTGGAGGGGGCCTGTGCGCTGGCGACTCCGACGGTGGCCAGGCCGGTCACCATGGCGGTCGCGGCCAGGGCCAGGGCGGTGGTCTTGATCGACGGCATGTGCTCTCCTTCGACGATGGCTCCCCACCGCCGGAGCCCGCGCACACCCCGTGAGACGCAGGATGTGCCGGAGTCGCGAGTGACGGCGGGTAAGCCGGTGAGGTCCGAACACAAGGAGTGTTCACTACGTCACGCTTGGCTGCCAGATGCCCGAACGACTCACTTGATTACGGAGTGTGCACATACCGCGCCGGACAGAGGGTCTGCCCCCTTCCCAGTGCTCTCACCTGCGGTAGTTGATTAGTTACAGAAAGTGCGCGTCCGGATCCGGCCACTCAAGGCCCCGCTCCGAAGGCCGTCGATTCTCGAGGTCACGGCGACGGCGCGACCCTGGGCCTTCGGGATCGGCGGACGGCACCGGCGACGGTGGACGCGCCGCGTCGGCGGTGCCATGGGCGACGAGGTCGCCCCTCACCGGCGAGGCACGGGGAGGCCGTTCCGGATCTCAGGTCTCGACGTCGTCCGGGCCCCAGTGCGCCTCCATGCGGACGATCTTGCCTTCCGCGTTGAAGGTCATGACGTCGATGGCGTGGACGCGCAGGCCGGGGACGTCGACGGTGAAGGCCATGGCGGCGCGGTCGCCGTGGGATCCGCGGATGGGCGCGTCGAGGGTGAGCTTGGCGCCGCCGGCGATGGCGTTGGCGTAGAACTCCTCGATGGCGGCGCGGCCGCTGATCGGAGGGTGGCCGACCGGGTCCTCGATGACGGCGTCGTCGGCGTAGAGGCCGGTCACGGTCACCGCGTCGGCGGCGTTGAGGGCGTCGACGTAGGTCTGGAGCGCCTGCTTCATGTGGTCCTGGGAGGGCATGGCCGAAGCCTAGCAAGCGATCGCTTGGTTACCGATGGCTCATGATGGGGGCATGGCTATCGCATCGTTCATGGTTCCGCTCGGCTCCCCCGTTCCCGCGTTCCGGCTGCCCGCCGTCGGAGGCGGGTCCGTATCGGACGGCGACTTCCCGGACGCGGCGGCCCTCCTGGTGGTGTTCCTGTCCAACCACTGCCCCTACGTGCGGCGAATCGAGGACGGGATAGGCGCTCTCACCACCGAGTACGCGGGCAAGGGGCTGGCCACCGTCGCCGTGTGCAGCAACGACGTCTCGAACTATCCCGACGACGGCGCCGAGCACCTCCGGGAGCAGGCGAAGAGGGCGGGATTCGCCTTCCCCTACCTGGTGGACGAGTCACAGGAGACGGCCAAGGCGTTCAGGGCCGCCTGCACGCCCGACTTCTTCGTCTACGGCCGGGAGCGCACGCTCGCCTACCGGGGCGAGTTCGACGGGGCCAGGCCGAGCAACGACGTCAAGGCGGACGGAGCCGCCCTACGGGCCGCGCTGGACCTGGTCCTGGCCGGCAAGGACGTCCCCGAGCCGCACGCGGCGAGCCTCGGCTGCGGCATCAAGTGGAAGCCCGGCAACGAGCCCGGGTGATCACGCCGCCGGAAGCGGCGGAGGCGGGTCACGCCATGGTGGTCTGGCCTTCGCGGGGACGGGGCACCGTGGTCCGCAGGCCGCGTTCGGCGCAGTCCGCGAGGGTCTCCAGGAGGTCGGCCGGGCCGCCGGAGGCGTCGTCGTAGTGCCAGAACCGGATGACCTTCTCCCCTTCCGCGCCCGGGTTGAAGCGGCCCAGGGTGAAACAGCCGGCGATGGCCATGCGCACGATGACGCGCTCGCTGTCGTCCAGCTCGTTCACGTAGGCGGCCGCGTCGATGAGGCCGATCGCGGCGCGGGCGTTGCGGCCGTCGTCGCAGGGGTCGGGGCGGTTGATCCGCCATTGCGCGTAGGGGCGCAGATAGTCCGCGATCATGCAGGTTCTGAGCACGGTCCCATGCTCAGGCCGCGCGGGCGCGCGCGAAGGGGCTTTGACCGTGTCCTTGCCGGACCCTGACCGAAGATCATCCGCCGAGGCCGTGCCTGAAGGCGTAGGTGACGGCCTGGGCCCGGTCGCGGAGGTTCGCCTTGGCGAACAGGTTGTTGATGTGCGTCTTGACCGTGGCCTCGGAGATGAACAGGTCGCCCGCGATCTCGGCGTTGGAGCGTCCCCGGGCGATGAGGGCGAGCACCTCCGCCTCGCGCCGGGTCAGGCCGTCCGGCAGCCCGCCGGCGGCCCGGCGGGGGGCCTCGCCGGCCGCCACGGCCTCGATCAGGCGGCGCTGGACGGCCGGGTCGAGCTGCGACGCTCCCCCGCGGACGGCGGTGACGGCGCGGGCGATCTCGTCGGCGTCGGCGTCCTTGGTGAGGTAGCCGCGGGCTCCGGCGCGCAGCGCGGCGAAGATCGACTCGTCGTCGGCGTAGGTGGTCAGGACGACGATCCCGACGTCCGGGTGCGCCTCCCTGATGCGGCGGGTCGCCTCCACCCCGTCCATCCGCGGCATGCGCAGGTCCATCAGGACGACGTCGGGACGCAGCTCGGCGACCATCGCCACGGCCTGCTCGCCGTCACCGCACGCGCCCGCGACCTCGATGCCGGGCAGCAGTTCCAGCAGGAGGACCAGGCCCTCCCGCACCACGGTCTGGTCGTCGACGACCAGGATCCTCGCCGTGTCGCTCACCGCTCGCCCCTCCCTCAGGCCGGCACGCTGAGGGACACGCGGAACCCCTCGCCGACCGGTCCGGTGACCAGCGTGCCATCGATCAGCTCCGCACGCTCCCGCATCCCCACGAGGCCGTACCCGCCGCCGCCCAGCTCCGCGCCGAGCTCGGTGCCGCCCGTATCGGTCACTTCGAGCTCCACCTTGCCGATGAGGTACCGCAGGGCGACACGGGCGCGCGCGCCGGGGGCGTGCTTGCGAACGTTGGTGAGCGCCTCCTGCGCGGTCCGGACGACCGCGAGCCCGGCCTGCGGCGGCAGTTCGCGCGGCTCGCCGGTCACGAGCACGTCGCAGGGACGTCCGGTGCTGGCGTAGAACTCCTCGGCGAGCTCCTGGATGACCTCTTTGGGCTGCGGTATCTCCCCGCGCAGCGTGGCCAGGGCCCGCCTGGTCTCCTCCAGGCCGGAGCGGGCGAGGTTCCGCGCGCGCTCCACCCGGTCCAGGGCCTGGACGCGGTCGCCGTCCCGCGCCAGCAGCAGCCGCGCCCCCTCGAGATGGACGACCTGCGCCGACAGCGAATGGGCCAGGATGTCGTGGATCTCCCGCGCGATGTGCGACCGCTCCGCCAGGACCGCGTTGGCCGCCTCCGCGCGGCGGGTCGCCTCCTGCGCCGCCTTGCCCTGGCGGCTCGCGAGAGCGCCGAGGGTGATGCCCGCGACCGCCGCCATCTGACCGAGGTCGGCGCCGTCGGAGCCGAACGCCTCCCCCAGCCCGCCGATCGCGGCGATCGTCAGCGCGCTCACCGTGATGCCCCCCGGTACCGGCAGCCACATCAGCAGCATCCAGAGGCCGGCCATGGAGAAGAAGAACCCGTTGCCGGAGCCGGGGGCGAGCGCGTATAGCGCCATCGCCGAACCGATCGCCCCCAGCAGGAGGACGATGCCCAGGCGCCGGCGACGCGCCTCGCTCTCCCGTCCGAGCCAGATGCCGCTCCCCAGGGACGCGAACATGACCACGTTGAGCACGACGAGGGCCAGGCCGACGCCGTGCAGCGCGGGAGCGGGATCGGTTCTGAGCGTCCCCCGGACGTAGGCGACGAGGCCCCAGGTCAGCGGGACGCCGACGACCGCGACACGGATGGTCCGCTGCCCGGTGAGCCTCACGGTACGCCCCTGACCGGCACGGCGTTGACCGGTACGACGCCGACCGGCGCGGCGCCGTCCGGGCTCTTCGCTCGCGGCCCGGCGGCGGAGGGCTGGACGATCACCGCCGCGGGGAGCGGCGGGACGGCGCACGCCCTGCGCGCGTCGGCGGGGCTCGCCCGCAACCGCCGGTACGGGGCCGGGGCGATGACGGCGGCGGCCGGGAGGACGTCGTCCAGCGTGTTCATGGCTTGAGAGTAGGCAGCGGAGGCCCTCGCGCGGATCGGCGCCCGGCTGGACTTCCCGTCCACCCCCGGGTGGAGGCCCCCGATCAGGTGTCGATGCGCTCCACGTCCAGCTCGGCGGCTCCGGCGGTGATGAACGCGCGGCGCGGGGCGACCTCGCTGCCCATCAGCAGGTCGAACACCTTGCCCGCCTCCTCGGCGTCCTCGATGCGGACGCGGCGCAGCACCCGGTGCCGGGGGTCGAGCGTCGTCTCCGCCAGCTGGTCGGCGTCCATCTCACCGAGGCCCTTGTAGCGCTGGATCGGCTCCTTCCAGCGCTGGCCCTTGCGCTCCAGCTCGACGAGCCGCTTCCGCAGCTCGGCGTCGGAGTAGGTGTAGATGTACTTCTCCTGCCCCTTCCGCGGCTTGACCAGCTCGATGCGGTGCAGCGGCGGGACGGCGGAGTAGATCCGCCCGGCCTCCAGCATCGGCCGCATGTAGCGGTGGAAGAGGGTGAGCAGCAGCGTGCGGATGTGCGCGCCGTCGACGTCGGCGTCGGCGAGGATCACCACGCGCCCGTAGCGGGCGGCGTCGACGTCGAACGTCCGCCCCGACCCGGCGCCGAGCACCTGGATGATCGCGGCGCACTCGGCGTTCTTCAGCATGTCGGCGACGGACGCCTTCTGCACGTTCAGGATCTTGCCGCGGATCGGCAGCAGCGCCTGGAACTCGGAGTCGCGGGCCAGCTTGGCGGTACCGAGGGCCGAGTCTCCCTCGACGATGAACAACTCGCTGCGGTCGTCGGCTGAGCGGCAGTCGACGAGCTTGGCCGGGAGGGCAGAGTTCTCCAGGGCGTTCTTGCGGCGCTGGTTGTCGCGCTGGGTGCGGGCGGAGATGCGCGTCTTGGCCGCGCCGACCACCTTCTCCAGGACGGCGCGCAGCGGCTGCTTCTGCCCGCGCGACGGGTTCTCGAAGATCGCGCGCAGCTCGCGCAGCACGACCTGGGAGACGATGCGCGTCGCGGCGGACGTGCCGAGGACCTCCTTGGTCTGGCCCTCGAACTGCGGCTCGGGCAGGCGGACCGTCACCACGGCGGTGAGGCCCTCCAGGACGTCCTCCTTGATGACGTCCTCGTCGCCGTTCTTGAGCAGCTTCGTCGCGCGGAGCTGCTCGTTGAGGACCTTGAGCACGGCGCGGTCGAAGCCGCGCACGTGCGTGCCGCCCTTCGGGGTGGCGATCACGTTGACGAACGACTTGGTGATCGTGTCGTAGCCGTTGCCCCAGCGCAGCGCGATGTCGACCTCGAGGTCGCGCTCGACGTCGGTGGGCGTCAGGTGGCCCTGGTCGTCGAGGACGGGGACGGTCTCGGTGAAGTGGCCGCGCCCCTGGAGCCGCAGCACGTCGACGATCGGGGCGTCCTTGGCGAGGTAGGAGCAGAACTCGCCGATGCCGCCGTCGAACCGGAACGTCTCGTCGACGATCTCCTCGCCGCGCTCGTCGCGGACGTCGATCGTCAGGCCCGGGATGAGGAACGCGGTCTGCCGCATCCGGTCGAGGATGAGGGACTGCTCGACCGTGGCGTCCTTCAGGAAGATCTGCAGATCGGGCCAGAAGCGGACGCGGGTACCGGTGGTCTTCTTGGCGACCTTGCGGACCTGCCGCAGGCCCGACCGCTTCTTGAAGCGGGCGTTCGGGCGGCCCTCGTCGGCGAATTCGCCGGGCAGGCCGCGCCGGAAGCTGATCGCGTGGGTGTGGCCGTCGCGGTCGACCTCCACGTCCAGCCGCGCGGACAGCGCGTTGACCACGGAGGCGCCGACGCCGTGCAGGCCGCCGGACGCCGTGTAGGACACGCCGCCGAACTTCCCGCCCGCGTGCAGCCGCGTCATGACCAGCTCGACGCCGGGCAGGCCCGTCTTGGGCTCCAGGTCGACCGGGATGCCGCGACCGTTGTCGCCCACCTCGAAGGAGCCGTCGGCGTGCATCGTCACGCTGATGTGCGTGCAGTAGCCCGCGAGGGCCTCGTCGACGCAGTTGTCGACGATCTCCCACAGGCAGTGCGCGAGGCCACGGCTGTCGGTCGACCCGATGTACATGCCGGGTCGCTTGCGCACGGCCTCCAGCCCCTCCAGCACCGAGAGGTGCCGGGCGGAGTAGCCGTGCGGGTCTTCGGTTGTCGCTTCGGCGGTCGCGGCGGTCAACGTGCGTGTGCTCCTCGGGGGTAGGACGGTCGGCAGCAGGGTACCCCCGGCCGCCGACAATCCACCGAAAGGCTCGCCGCCGCCGACGTTCCGCACGCCGGCGCGGGAGGGCCCGTACGGTTCGCCAGGCTACCCGTACTCCGACTTCTAGACCCGGACCTCCACCTTTGGATGGGTGTGAGAAGGCCCGATTCATCCCTACTGTCCTCCCATGGCGCAAACGATCGAGGTCACGGGCCTCCGCAAGCGATATGGGGACGTCCGGGCCGTGGACGGGGTGACGTTCGCCGTCGAGGAGGGCGAGTTCTTCGGCATCCTCGGGCCGAACGGCGCGGGCAAGACCACCACACTGGAAATCATCGAGGGGCTGCGGGAGCCGGACGAGGGCGACCTCACCGTGCTCGGCCTGTCCCCGTGGCCGCGCAACTCCAAGCTCCTCCCCAGGATCGGCGTCCAGTTGCAGGCGTCGTCGTTCTTCGAGCGGCTGACCGCGCGCGAGCAGTTGCGGACGTTCGGCTCCCTCTACGGCGTCACGGCGAAGAAGGCCGACGCGATGCTCGAACTGGTCGGCCTGGACGACAAGGCCGACACCCGCGTCGAGAAGCTCTCCGGCGGCCAGGCGCAGCGCCTGTCCATCGCGTGCGCGCTCGTGCACGACCCTGAGCTCGTGTTTCTGGACGAGCCCACCGCCGCGCTGGACCCGCAGGCCCGCCGCAACCTGTGGGACGTGCTCCGGTCGATCAACACCGAGGGCCGCACCATCGTCCTGACCACGCACTACATGGACGAGGCGGAGATGTTGTGCGACCGCGTCGCCATCATGGACGCGGGCAGGATCCTGAGGCTCGGCCCTCCGGCGGTGCTGGTGCGCGGGCTGGACGCCCCGGCCAGGATCAGCGTGGCCAGCGGCGTCCTGGACGTCGGAGACGCGCGGCTGCTGCCGGGCGCGGACGAGGCCGAGGACGACGGCGTCTCGCTGACCATCTCCACCCGCGACCCCTCCGCGGTGGTCGCCGCCATGGCCGCCAAGGACGCGCTGGACGGCGTCCAGATCCGCGGCGCCACCCTTGAGGACGTCTTTCTGGAGCTCACCGGACGGGAGTACAGGGCGTGAGCACGTTCGAGAGTTTCAAGAGCCTGTCCAGGGCGATGTTCCTGGGCTTCCGGCGCGACCGCACCGCGCTGTTCTTCACCGTGCTGTTCCCCCTGATGTTCCTGGTCGTCTTCGGCGGGATCTTCGGCCACCAGTCCACGTCCAAGGTGAAGGTCCTGGAGGTCGGCAGGGCGCCGGTCCTCGACCAGGCGGTGGCGCAGGGAGCGGGCGAACTCGGCAAGGTCCTGAAGGTCGAGAAGGCCTCCGACCGCGCCGCCGCCCTGCGCACGGTGGAGAAGGGCGACGCGGACGCGGTCGTGGAGCAGCGCGGGGGCGAGCTGGTCGTCCACTACTCGGCGGCCGACCAGGTCAAGTCCGGGACGGTGCGGGGGCTGATGAACTCGGTCGTCCAGTCGGCGAACCTCTCGGCCTCCGGCAAGCCGCCCTCCTACCGGCTGACCGACCGGCAGGTGGAGGACGACTCGCTCAAGGCCATCCAGTTCTTCACGCCGAGCCTGCTGGGCTGGGCGCTGGCGTCGGCGGGCGTCTTCGGGGCGTCCCAGACGCTCGTCACGTGGCGGACCAAGGGGATCCTGCGCCGCCTCCAGCTCTCCCCGGCGCCCATTCCCACCGTGTTCGCCGCGCGCGTGGCGGTCAGCCTCGCCGTGGCCCTCGTCCAGTTCGCGCTCTTCGTGGTCGTGGCGCAGCTCCCGATGTTCGGCCTGAAGCTCAGCGGCGCCTGGTGGATGGCGATCCCGATGGTGATCGCGGGCGTGCTGGCCTTCCTGTCGATCGGGATGATGATCGGCGCGTGGGCCAAGACCCAGGAGACCGCCCAGGCGGTGACCCAGCTGATCGTGCTGCCGATGGCGTTCCTGGGCGGCTCGTTCTTCCCGCTGGACGCCTCGCCGGGCTGGATGAGGGCGCTGTCCTACATCTTCCCCCTGCGCTATCTCAACGAGGGCATGCTCAATGTGATGGGCAGAGGGCTCGGGCCGACCTCCGCACTGCCCCAGATCGCCGTTCTGCTGGGGGTCGCGGTCGTCGGGGCCTTGATCGCCGTACGCCTGTTCCGGTGGGACGCCGCCTAATGTGACCTCGATCACTTATTGGGCCATTCTGCTGTGGGCGTACGAAGAACCAGGTTGGGAACGCCGACGTCGGGTTAGATGTTGTCCTAAGTACCGACCCCGAGCATGAGGAAGGTGCCGTGACTGGAGCCCTTGCCCCAACCAAGCCGCTGACCGTCGCCGACCGATGCGACCGCTGCGGCGCTCAGGCCTACGTCCGTGCGGTCCTTGTAGGCGGCGGCGACCTTCTGTTCTGCGCCCACCACGGACGCAAGTACGCAGAGGCGCTCCGCTCCAACGGGGCCGACATACAGGACGAGACCAACCGGCTCACCGAAACCCCTGCCGCCGCTCCTGACGAGGAGCGGTAGACCTCCAAATAGAGCGAGCCAAGGACGGCGGTCACCGGAGACGGTGGCCGCCGTTCGCTTTCATTCCTTTCGCGTGCCGCGCAGCACGATGCGGCAATAATCGCGGAGAGTGTGCGAGTGATTGCATATCGTAACCATATTGGGACAGTGCCGAGATGCGGTCGGCCCTTCACTTCTCACCTCGCGGTGGCATTCCTCACGCGGTAGTGATAGGCGCCCGCCTGCACGAACCCCTCTGACTCGTACAGTGCCCTGGCGGGAGCGTTCCGCTCGACGACGACCAGGTACGCCCGCTTGCATCCCTGCTCGCTCCCCCAACCGAGAAGGGCCCGCAGGACGCGCCGACCCAGCCCCCGCCTTCGCGCGTCCGGCGCGACGGCCATGGCGTAGACGCCGAGCCAGTCTCCCTGGGGCACGCCGCGTCCCACGGCGAGACCGTCCACGCAGGCGTAGCCGGCGCTCACACCCCTCAGGATCTTCTCCGCCATCGGCAGCCGGCGGTCGTAGCGACCGTCCACCGACCACCACAGATCGAGCCACTCCCGGGACGGGGCGTCCATGACGTCCCCGCGCTCCCGCTCGTAGCGACCGCCCAGCTCGGTCGTCATCGCGATCGTGCGTTCGACCAGCTCGTAGCCTCGCCCCTCAAGAACCCCGTCGAGCCCCTCAGGCCGCGCCTGTGCGTCCATCAGGAACACGGTCGGCAGCCCAAGCGCGGTGTAGAAGCGCTCAGCCCGCTCAACGGCCCGATCCACGTCCCCTGGGTCGTACAGGGGCAGGACGGAGTTGGCCCGCTTGGTCACGCCGTCGGCGTGGCGCAGCAGCCAGCCGCCAATATCCTGTGCGGAGGGCGCGGGCCACGCTTCGGCGACCAGTTCGTCCAACCGCCTCTCCAGGGACCGCGCCATCTGTCACCGCTTTCGGGGGAATCGTGCACATCCTGCTGCCGCCGTCGGAGAAGAAGGCTACCGAGGGGGACGGTCCGCCCCTCGACCTGGCCTCGCTGAGCTTCCCCGGCCTGATGCCGGCACGGCGGCGCGTCCTCGCGGCCCTGGCGAAGGCGTGCCGGGGCGCCGACGCGGCGGAGGTGCTCGGCCTTCCCCCCGGGCAGGCGGGCGAGGCCCTCGCCCGCAACAGGGCGCTGCGCAAGGCGCCGACCCTGCCGGCGGCGCGGCTGTACACCGGTGTCCTCTACGACAACCTCGACCTGCCCGATCTGGACGCCGAGGCCGCCGCCCGGCAGATCATCGTGTTCTCGGGGCTGTGGGGCGCGCTGAGGCTCACCGACCGCGTCCCGCCCTACCGGCTGTCCATGGGGGTGTCGTTGCCCCCTGGGGGCGGCCTGGGGGCGTCGTGGCGCCCGGCGATGCGCAAGGCCCTCCGGCTGGACGACGACCTGGTCGTCGACATGCGGTCCGGACCGTACGCGTCGGTGTGGAAGGCGCCGGGCCCGGCGGTCTCCGTCAGGGTGTTCCGGGAGCGGCTCGCGGGCGGCGTCGCCAAGCGCACCGTCGTCAGCCACATGGCCAAGGCGACCCGCGGGCGGATCGCCCACGACCTGATCAAGGCGGGCGCCGCGCCGCGCACCCCGGAGGACCTGGTGAAGGCCGTCGCAGGCCTCGGCCACACCGTCGAGCTGAACGGCGCGAACCTCGACGTCATCCTGCACGACTGACGGCCCGCGCACGGATCGACGGCATGGGCCCGGTGCGCGGCAGGGCCCCGGCGAGATCGCCGGGGCCCTGCCGTCGGTCGGTACGCGGCGCGGCCGGTCAGTCCAGGTAGTCGCGCAGGACCTGGGAACGCGACGGGTGGCGCAGCTTCGACATGGTCTTGGACTCGATCTGCCGGATGCGCTCCCGGGTCACCCCGTACACCTTGCCGATCTCGTCCAGCGTCTTCGGCTGGCCGTCGGTGAGGCCGAACCGCATCGACACCACGCCCGCCTCGCGCTCGCTGAGCGTGTCCAGGACGGAGTGGAGCTGCTCCTGCAGCAGCGTGAAGCTGACCGCGTCGGCCGGGACGATCGCCTCGGAGTCCTCGATGAGGTCGCCGAACTCGCTGTCGCCGTCCTCACCGAGGGGCGTGTGCAGCGAGATGGGCTCGCGGCCGTACTTCTGGACCTCGACGACCTTCTCCGGGGTCATGTCGAGCTCCTTGGCCAGCTCCTCCGGGGTGGGCTCGCGGCCCAGGTCCTGGAGCATCTGCCGCTGCACGCGCGCCAGCTTGTTGATGACCTCGACCATGTGCACCGGGATGCGGATGGTGCGGGCCTGGTCGGCCATCGCGCGGGTGATGGCCTGCCGGATCCACCAGGTGGCGTACGTGGAGAACTTGTAGCCCTTGGTGTAGTCGAACTTCTCGACCGCGCGGATCAGACCGAGGTTGCCCTCCTGGATCAGGTCCAGGAACAGCATGCCGCGACCGGTGTAGCGCTTGGCCAGCGAGACCACCAGGCGGAGGTTGGCCTCCAGGAGGTGGTTCTTGGCGCGGCGGCCGTCCTCGGCGATCCACTCGAAGTCCTCGAGGTCCTCTTCGGACATCGAGGGACCGGCGACGGCGAGGCGCTCCTCGGCGAACAGGCCGGCCTCGATCCGCTTGGCGAGCTCGACCTCCTGCTCGGCGTTCAGCAGCGGCACCTTGCCGATCTGCTTGAGGTAGTCCTTGACCGGGTCGGCGGTGGCGCCGGCGGCCGCGATCTGCTGCGCGGGCGCGTCCTCGTCGTCGTCGCCGAGGGTGAACCCCTCCTCCTCGGAGGGGGTGTCGCCCTTGCCGGTCGGAGCGACGGCCTTCGCGACGGGCGCGGCGGCGGGCTCCTCCTCGGCCTCGGGCTCCTCGGCCTCGGCCGTGTCGTCCACGAGCTCGACCTCGAGGTCGGTCAGGTCCTCGTCGAGGTCGACGTCGACCTCGGGGTCGACCTCGGGGTCCTCGCCCTTGTCGGCCTTGTCGGACGGGGCGGCCTTGACCGGCTGGACGGCGCCCTTCTTCGCCGGCGCGCCCTTCTTGGCCTTGGCGCCCTTGGCCGGAGCGGCCTTCTTCGGCGGCGCGGGCTTGGGAGCCGCCGGGCGCGGCGCGGCGGCGGCCTCCTCCGGCGCGTCGTCGCCGACGACGGCGGTCACCGTGTCGGGCTGCTCCTTGGCGGCGGCGGCGGTCTTGGGCCTGCGCGCCTGCGGCGTCGCGCGCTTGCGCGGACGCTTGGGCGCCGCGGAGTCGGCAGCGCTCACCATGACGGTCACACCCTCCTTGCTGAGGCTCCGCAGAATGCTGGAGGCCTTCGACACGGGGATGTCGGCCTCCTCGAACGTACGTCGTACGTCGTCGGCTTCGAGGTAACCCTGGGACCGTCCACGCTCGATCAGTTGCGCGATGACGTGATCGTGCAGATCTGACGCTTTCGAGGTCGAGCTAGCAGGCGACACAAATACCTCTCGAACGAACGTGTGGCTTGGTTGACCCAAGTGCCCTGACGGGCTCGGCCTCACACTGGGTGGGACCACACACGGAGCGGACCTCCCGGTGCGGGACCGCAGCGTACCCGCTCTCTCTGGGTCAAGCATTCTGGCACTGCTGCGCATTCCGCCTCGGAGTCCTACCCGGTAACACTCCACCTTAGAGGGCGCGGGGCGGTCCTTCGAACGTCTCGGACCGTCTCAGCGCCGACTTCGGCGGGGTTCACTCGGACTTGGGCGGGACGTGCAGGGCAAGCACGGTCACATCGTCTACCTGCTCATACCCGGCAAGCATCCGATCGACCAGGAAGTCGACGAGTCTCTCGGGATCTCCTACCACTTCAGGTGGGGCGTCCGCCGCGACGGCGACAAGCTCCTCCAGCCCGGCGTCCACCCCACGCCTACGGTTCTCCACAAGTCCATCGGAATAGAAGACCACAGTGTTGCCGGTCTGGATGGAAAAACTTGTCTGCTGCCGCTGGCTCGGCCAGCCGAGGGGCGTTCCAGGCTCCCGCGTGCTCACGCGGGCGGGCTTGTCGGGCGAGATCAGCAGGGCCGGAGGATGGCCCGCGTTGCTGAGCTCCCCCTGCCCGGTCTCGGGATCGATGACCGCGTAGACGACGGTGGTGAACTGCTCCTCGTCCTCGGTGGCGCTGAACAGCCGGTCGAGCCCGGCCAGGACGGCGGCGGGACGCGGGTCGTTCAGCGCGAGGGCGCGCAGGGCATTGCGGACGCGACCCATTCCGGCCGCGGCGAGGACGCCTTTGCCCATCACGTCGCCGACGGCCACGGCGAGCCGGTTGTCGGCCAGGCGGAAGACGTCGTACCAGTCGCCGCCCACCTGCACGTGGCGTGTCGCGGGGTTGTAGCGGGCGGCCAGCGCCATGCCCGGGAGCTGCGGCAGGTCGCTCGGCAGCAGGCTCCGCTGGAGCTCCTCGGCGGTCTTGTGCTCGCGCTCGAACAGCAGGGCGCGCTCCACGGCCAGCGCGCACTGGCCCGCCAGCGCCTCCAGGAAGACCCGCTCCTCCTCGGTGATCTCCCTGGGCCGGGTGAACGAGAAGCGGAGCGCGCCGATCGGGGCGCCGGCCGCGAGCAGCGGCAGGCCCACCCAGGCGCGCTCCTCCGTGTGCTGGGCGAACAGGTCCCGCTCGCCGTGGCCCAGTTGCAGGCGCAGGCTGTCGGGGTGCTCGGCCAGGAACGGCCGGCTCTCGCGCACCGCCACCGACATCACGGTCTGGTCGCTGACCTTGATCGCGTCGCGGGACGCCGAGGGCGTCTCGCCCTCCGAGCCCGGCTGGGACGGGGCCACGATGCTGAGCCGCAGCTTGTCGTCGTCCAGCAGGGCCACCGCGGAGTAGTCGGCGCCGATGGCGGACCGTCCGACCTCGGTGATGACCTGGACCACCTGGGAGACGGTCAGGGCCTCGGCGAGCATGGAGGTGGCCTGCTGGAGGCGGGCGGTGCGCAGCGCCGCCGCCGAGAGCTGCTCGGTCAGGCGGCCGCGCATCTCCTCGGCCTCGCGCTGCCCCGTGACGTCGGTGTTGGCGCCGACCCACTCGATCACCGCGTCGCCGCGCCAGATGGGCACGGCCCTGACGTCGAAGTGCCGGTAGGTGCCGCTCTTGGTGCGGATGCGGTAGTTGGTCTCGAAGACCCGGTTCTCCCCGACGCAGTCGCGCCAGTGCGCGTCGATGCGGGGCCGGTCCTCGGGGTGCACGACCGACAGCCAGCCGCCGACCGCGTAGTCGTCCGGCGTCTGGCCGGTGATCGCGCGCCACTCGGGCGCGTCGTCGATCACGCCGCCGGCCGGTGCGGCGACCCACACCACCTGGGCGCTGGCCTCCACGAGCGAGCGGTAGCGCTGCTCCTTGCGGCGGATGACCTCCTCGGCCCTGCGCCGCTCGGTCACGTCCAGGGCGGTCAGGACGACGCCGGGCCGCTCGTCGCCGCCGCCCTTGGCGGGCAGCCACGTGCACGACAGGATGCGCTCCTCGACGGCGGTGGCCACTCCGGGCGGCGCGCCGGACGCCTCGGGCGCCCGGACCGGGAAGACGAGTTCGAGATCGCTCACCGCGCGGTCTTCGGCGATCACCTTGCGGAGCGCCGTCTCGAACGCCGCCGCCAGGGTCTCCGGCAGCACCTCCGACGGCCGGCGCTGCTGGAGATCGCGGACGCGCACGTCCAGCAGTTCCGCGAGCGCGTCGTTGGCCCGGCGGCAACGCAGGTCGCGGTCGAAGAACGCCAGCCCCTCGGGGGCTTCCTTCAGCAAGGTCGCGTACAGCGCGGCGTCGGACGCATCCATGGGCTGCCCCTCCACCCCTGAGACGCGGGGATGCGGAACGGACGTCTCGGTGCTCAACGACAACACCTCCGCCCCAGAGCGTCCCGTACCGCGCGGCAATTATTCATCACTATGAGTGAATGGGAGCAGGTTAACGCTCCCGCCTCCATCACAACACCGGTCGGAGTCAGGTATTCATCATCCCGATGGTTCGCCGCCTACGGAAGCCCTGCTGAACATCCTTGTCCCTTCGGCCCCAGACGAACTCGTCGGTTTCGGACACCGTCGTGGAGGGCGCGCGGGGCGGCCCGGCAAGGACGGCGAGTAGGAGATGTTACGGCGTGCAAGCGTCACGGGATGTCAACTCGCCACGTTCGGCGAGTTCCACCCCGCTCCCGACCTTACTCGGCGGCCTTGGCGGCGGCCTTCATTTCCTGCTTGAAGGCCCGCACCCTGGCGAGAGAGTCGGGGCCGGTGATGTCGGCGACGGACCGGTGCGAGCCCTCCTCACCGTAGTCGCCGGCCGCCTCGCGCCAGCCGTCCGGCCGAATTCCGTACTGCTTGCCCAGCAGGGCCAGGAAGATCTGTGCCTTCTGTTTGCCGAAGCCCGGAAGGGCGTTCAGCCGCTTGTACAGCTCCTTGCCGCTGTCGACGCCCTTCCACAGCCTCTCGGCGTCCCCGTCGTAGTGGTCCACGAGGTACCGGCACAGCTGCTGGACGCGCTTGGCCATCGAACCGGGATAACGGTGGACCGCCGGCTTCTCTGCCAGGAGCGCCGCGAACCGCTCGGGGTCATGGGCGGCGATCTCGTGGGCGTCCAGGTCGTCCGAACCGAGCCGCTGCGCGATGGTGTAGGGGCCGGAGAACGCCCATTCCATCGGGACCTGCTGGTCGAGCAACATGCCCACAAGGGCGGCCAGCGGACTGCGTCCGAGCAGCTCGTCGGCCTCCGGACGCTGTGCGAGGTGAACCTTCGTGGCCATGGGCCCAGCTTAGGGCGGCGCCCGGATCCTGCTGGGGGCGACGCCCGGATCTGTCAGAAGTCTTACGAGGTCCCCCTAGCCCTGGCGAACCGCAGGCGGCGGGTGCTCGAATGGCACGGTGAGCGAGGACGAACGGGCAGAAGGCAGCCCGGTAGGACGGAGGGTGGTCCTGGGGATGCTCGGCCTCGGCGTGGCGGGGGTCGCCGTGGGGGCATCCGTCCAGGACAAGGTGAGCCGGGCGCTGGCGCCGGTCGGACCGATCGGGGACGTCCTGCCGGCCGCCGGCGGGTTCCGCTACTACTCGGTCACGTCCGGCGTGAAGCGGCACGGCGCCGCGACGCACCGGGTGACCGTTTCCGGCCTTGTCGACAAGCCGCAATCGTTTGGGATGGCCGATCTGGCGCATTTTCCGCAGACAGTGCTCGACAGGGACTTCCAGTGCGTGACGGGCTGGCGGGTGCCGGACGTGCGGTGGGTCGGCGTGGCTCTGCCCGACCTGCTGGACGCGGTCGGCGTGTCCGCCCAGGCACGGGCCGTGCGGTTCACGTCGTTCGACGGCGTCTACACCGAGTCGCTGACGCTCGAGCAGGCGCGACGCCGGGACGTCCTGGTCGCGACCCAGATGGACGGCAGGCCCGTCACCCACGACCACGGCGGCCCCACACGGCTTTACGTCGCGCCCATGTACGGCTACAAGTCGCTGAAATGGCTCGGCGGCATCGAACTGACCGACCGGGTGAAGCCCGGCTACTGGGAGGAACTCGGTTACGACGTGGACGCCTGGGTGGGACGGTCGAACGGACGCAGCGATGCGCCGACCTGAGCCGTCGTCGGGACGGCTCGTGCGGTTCACCCGGGCCGAACGCTCGATCCACCATGTCACCGCGCTGCTGATGCTGGTCTGCCTGCTGACCGCGGCGCTGCTCTACCTGCCGCCGCTGTCGGCGTTGGTGGGCCGCAGGGAGATGGTCAGGACCGTCCATGTCTGGTGCGGGTTCGCCCTGCCCGCGCCGATCGTGCTCGGTCTGCTGTCCCGGGCGTTCAGGGCCGACCTTCGCAGGTTGAACAGGTTCGTGCCCGCGGACTGGCAGTGGCTCAGGCGCGGCGACCGCAGGGCCGTGCGGGACGGGCGCGGGGTCCTGCCCGTGGGCAAGTTCAACGCGGGCCAGAAGCTGAACGCGGCGTTCACGGCGGGCGCGATCCTCGTCATGCTCGGCACCGGGGAGATCATGACCTTCCCCGGTCCGTGGGGCGACCGGTGGCGGACCGGCTCCACCTTCGTCCACGACTGGCTCTTCCTGGCCGTCCTCGCGGTGACCGCCGGGCACCTGTGGGAGGCGCTGCGGGATCGCGAGGCGCTGACGGGGATGCTGACCGGGCGTGTGGACCCCGGCTGGGCCGCACGGCATCACGCGAGCTGGGCCGCCCCCGCGGGAAGAACCCCGGACGCCGGTGGACGGCCGGCCGCCGGCGGGGCGAATGCGCAGGTGGACGGGGCGGATGCGCAGGCGGGCGAGGCGACGGCCGATCCTCGGGGGACGTCCGGTGAACGGGGTCCAGATTTTGCGAAACGACCTCCCGGCATGTCTTGACTCTGCCCGCATGGGGGCTGGAATGTGACATCGAGGCGGGGTTCTCACCGAAGCTCCCTTGCCAGGGCCGGTCCGAGGAGCGCTCCGTCTCACCGGCGGCGTCCCCGCCCGCCGGTACCCCGTGCGCGGAGGTGTGCGCTGATGCCTGCACTGGCCGATCACCGGAACGAGACACGTGACACGCTCGCACGCCGGCTTTGCGACGAGTTCGGGTCCTTCCCCTCAGACGCGGTGCACCGGTGTGTGGCCGACGTCCAGGCCTGCATGGCCCATCTGGGTCTGGAGGCCACGCCGGACAGAGTCGAGCGGATGGCCCGGGAGCAGCTCACCGGGATCCTGAAATCGCGGCCGCCCTCTGGGCGCGCGCCCGCCGGCGGCGGCGCCGACCGAACGGACGGCTGAGCCGCCGGTCGCCCACGCGGGTGGCGCGACGGCGACCCATTCCGGCCTTCGGCGTTGTCCGGGCCACCGTCCCCGCCGGATCTGAGAGGCTAGTGGGGTGAGTCCCCGCAGCCGCAGCCGCTCCTCCGGGGACCCGGCCCGGGACGGCCCGAACCCCCCGGACGAGGTCTCGGCGATTTTCGACGGCATGCTCCAGCACGCCCGCGAACTGCTGGCGGTGCGCAGTCCCCTGGACGCCGAGCTGATCGTCAGCGAGATCCTCGGCTCCTGGTGGGGGCAGCGCATCCCGGACGGCGACGTGGAAGAGGTCATCGGCGAGGCCCTGGTCGGCTACGCCACGGCCGCCGCCACGCCGGCGGCACTGGCGCTGCTCACCGGGGTCGCCTACATGGGCACCCCGCGGCAGGCGGCCAAGGCCGAACGCGCGGCGCTGCAACTGATGAGCGACGGCGTCGCCAGGCCCGGCTGGGCCGACCGCGTCGGCATGGTCGAGCCCGAGGCGTGCTTCGCGTCCCGGGACGTCTACGGCGACCAGGACTCCGTCATCTGCACCTACACCTACGGGGGCGCCGAAAGGCATGCCCTGGTCATCCTGGTCGACCGCAACAGGGCCGGAGAGGTCCAGCCGCGCGGCGGCCCGTTCGCGTCCGGCGCGCGCACGGGGCGGCCTCCGGCGAGCGGGATGGTCCGGGACGCCTGGGTCTCCTCCCGGGTGGACCGGCTCCTCGACCACTGCCGCCGCGAAGGCCGCGACAACCCGCTGATGCGGTTCGAGGAGCTCGACCCGCGCGACACGAAGGCATTGCTGCAGAGCGCCCTGGATCTCACCGACGAGACAGACGACCCGCCGGTGAACGAGAACTTCGGCTCCTACCACGCGTTCGTCCGCGCGCGCGTGGACATCCTTCCGCCGGGCGGCCGCCTGCCCCAGCCTCCGGTGTACGGGCACGACAGGCGCGCCACGATCGCGACGCGGTTCCTCGCCTCGGACGAGGCCGGTGAGCTGTCGGACATCTCCGCGGCGATCCGGTGCGTGGACCGGATCATCGACTACGGCTGCGCGCACGACTTCGGGCGGCCGCTGCGGGTCAGCCCGATCAAGTGCGAGATGTTCCTGCTCGACTGGCTGCCGCGCAAGGTCCTGCTCTCCCCGTCGGAGCAGGAGGCCGTCCCGCACGTGCTGGCCGCGTGGGTCCGCTGGGCCGGGCGGCGGACCGGGCTGCCGGAAGAGGGCGTCAGGGCGACCCTGGACGCCCTCTGGGACGCCACCGCGAAGTTCTCCGCGGCCTACCGCGATCCGGCCGCCTTCGGCCTCGACCGGGCTCTGGTCGACCGGCTCCTGCCCGACGGCGACCTGGAGGCCCTCCCCCGCCGCGCGTTCGCCCTGCCGTTCCTGTCGGGCACGCACCGGCCGGCGGGGCGGCCCGGCCTCGTCGACCTGTCGGAGTTGGACCCCGCCGACCCGGGCGACCGCCGCGCCCTGCTGGAGTTCGAACATCCGGGAGGCGACGAGGAGCACCTCGCCGCGCACGTGCGGCTCGCGGGGCTGCTGTGGGACGGCGAGCCGCCGCACCTGTGGGACACCGCCCAGTCGCTGCTGGACGTCGGCTACGAACGCCATGAGATCCTGCACAGACTCATCGACGTCCTCGACCGCTGCGGGGACGACCCGGACGCCCTCCGGGAGGCCCTGCGTGTGCTTCGTCACGAACCCCCGCCCGACTGAACTCCTGGTTTGCGCGTCGCGCTCCCGGCGACAATCATCGGGTCCCGGGCGCGGTCTCGCGGGGGTCGGCACCGGCCCCTGGTCGTAGGGAGTGATCTTGTTGGAGTGGTCCGAGTTCGCCCGGCGGCTGGGACGTGAGCTGGCGGAGCTCGAACGGGACACGATCCTGATCGTGCGCGAACGCGACGAGAGCCGTCACTACGTCCAGGCCATGCGCGAGCCCGACCGGCTCTACGCCGAGGCCGTCAGCAACAACTTCCTCGAAGGCCCCCTCCTGCTTACCCTCGCCGACGAGGAGGTCATGAGCGAGGTGGGCTGGCGCCCGCCCGCCGACCCCGCGCCGCGCAACTGGTGGACGGAGCTGCCGGAGGCGGGCATGCCCGGCGGGATGGCGAGCGTGACCGACGCCGACTTCTCGCGGCTGGCCGACGTGATGGTCACGGCGCTCCGGGACGTCCAGGGCGTCCGCCGCCCGTCCGACCTCGTGTACGAGTCGTTCCACCGGCACGGGGCCGGCCTCATCGAACTGCTCGACTTCGGGATCGAGGTGGCCGACCCGTCGCGGGTGAGCAAGCGCCGCGCGTCGTCCGGCGGCGTCCGTTCCGGTGCCGAGCCCCTGCCCGGGGCCGACCCGCTGCCCGCCGGCTCTCCCCCGGCGGGGACGCGGCTGCCGCTGCCGGAGCAGGCACTGCCCGGCATGGACGCGGAACTGCTCGAACCCCGCCTTGCCGAAGCCAAGGCGAACGGCGACAACACCACCTACTTCAAGCTCCTGGAGAACGCCGACCTGGTCCTGCCGGCGACCGCCTCCGCCGTGGAGGACCCCGACCGCGCCGAGTTCCCCACCATCACCATCGGCAGCGGCACCTATGTCACGGTGTTCACCTCGCCCGGGGCTCTGGCGCGCACCGGCGACCGGCACCCCGGCCTGTACCGGCGCACCTCGTTCGGCCGGCTGGCCGCCGGCTGGCCCGATCCCGCGTGGCGCCTGGCCATCAACTGGGGCCTGCCCAGCGAAGTGCTCCTGGACTCGTCCGTCATCGGGCGGTTGCAGGGCGGCCGAGGCGGGGCGCCCGATCCCCTCCAGGGGGCGCCCGACCCCCTCCAGTACGACCCCCTCCAGTACGACCCCCTCCAGTACGACCCCCTGCCGAGCGAGCCCAACCCGTACGGCACGGTCGACCCCAACGCGCTCTCTGGGCCGAACCCCGTCGCCGGCGGCTCGGCCACCCCGGTCAACGGTTCGGCGCACGGCATCCCCGCCCCGGGCGGGGCGGCGCCCGGTGGAGTGGCGCCGGGCGAGGCGTCGGACCTCCCGTACGACGACTCCCACACGGCGATCGACCCGTACACCGCGGCCGACCTGCGGGCGGCCCTCGACGCCGGCGGAGCCCCGCCCCGGGCGCCGGAGCCTGCCGCGGCGGCACCTCTCGGCGCACCGACCGACGACCCGCCGGCCGACACGCCGGCCGAGACGCCGCCGCCGGCCATGAACCCGCCGGCCATGAACCCGCCGGCCGACACGCGGCCGGCGGGCAACGGCCCGGCCGACGATCCGCGGGACCGGCCGGCGCGTCAGCCTCAGGCGCCCGCTCCCGGGCCGCGCCCGGTGGGCGTCCCGATGCGGCCGCCGCACGGCACGCGCCTGTGGCGCTCGGCGGGCGAGGGCGAGCAGGCGCCGGTCGCCGTCTTCGACGCCATCGGCGGCGTCTGGGCACCGGTGCGGGCCGACGCGGTACCGGCTCCCTGGACCGAGTGACGCGCCCTTCGGCTACCGTCGAGTACGGAATCCCGCCCCGCACGTGAAAGTGGATCCCAGTGGACTGGAACGACTTCGCCAAACGGCTGACACTGGAGCTTTCACGGCTGCCGGTCACGTCGTTCCTCATCGTGCAAGGTCCGAGCGGCCTGCCCTACGTCCAGGCGATGCGCTCCGAGGGGACGCTCGACGCCGAGGCCGTCGGCAGCGCGTTCCTGCCCCGGCCCCTCGCGTCGCGCCAGGAGCGGCGGCTGAGGGCGCTCGGCTGGGAGCCGCCGGACGAGGAGGACCGCAAGAACTGGTGGGACAGGCTCACCTTCCGCGAGCGCGGCGGCCGCGCCTCCTCGGAGCTGCTGGAGGCGTGCGCCCTGCTCGCCGGGCAGATGATGGGCGCGTTCCGCGACGTCTACGGCATCGAGTCCCCGCTCGAACTCGTCTACCAGGCCAGCAAGGCCGGACCCGACGGCGGGCCCTTGGCGCTGCCCGGTCTCGGCATCGCGCTCGCCGTCCCCGAGGACGAGCGTCCCGCACGGGCCTCGGCACGTCCGGCACGCCCGTCCGGGTCGACCCTGGAGGCGGCCCTGGCAGAAGCCCGCGAACGTGGTGACCAGCACGGCTACCTGGAGCTGCTCGCGCGCGCGACGCTGTACCTGCCCTCGCCGGGCGATCCGGAGGGCGGCGATCACCAGTTCGCCACGGCGCAGTTCGGCGACGGCACGTTCGTGCTCGCGTTCACGTCGCCCGAGGCCATGGACCGCTCCCTGCAGGGGCAGGCGATCCACCACCGGCGGGCCTCGCTGGCGGAGCTGTCGCGGCGCTGGCCGCACCCGGAGTGGCAGCTCGCCGTGAACCCCGGCCTGCCGAGCGCGTGCTACCTGGACGCCAACGCGCTCCTCGAACCCGAGGAGCCCCGGACGCCCACGCCGCCGGTGCCGACCGACGTCCACGTGGCCGGCCCGTCGACGCGCCGCCCAGCGTCGCGCGGCTCCGCGTCCCGCACCGGGGGCCGCGGCGCCCCGCGCGGCGGCCGTCAGGCCCCCAGGCCGCCTCAGCGCCCGGAACCGGCGCGGCCCCGAACCGAGACACCCTCCGCGCCGTCGGCGCCCTCACACGCGAGCACAGCGCCGCCGGACGGTCCGCCCGCGCCCGGGGCCCGCGCGCCCGCCCAGCGACGACCGGCTCCGCCCCCGCCGCCCCAGGCGCCGCCGCCCCCGGCTCCGGCCCCGTCTCCGCCGCGGAGTCCCGAGGTTCCCGTCGCCGGGCAGGCCCCGGCGACCAGGGAGACGCCGATCCCCAGGGAGAGCCCGGTCGCGAAGGAACCGTCGGTCGCCCGGGAGACGCCTGTCGATCCGCAGGGCCTGCCCGCGCGGAAACCGGCCGTCCCGCCGACCCCGTCCCGTGAGACGCCGAGCGACCCTCACGGGCTTCCTGTAGCGCCGATCTACGGCCGGCGGGAGCGGGCACGGGCGGACACCGGGCAACCTCGCACAGAGCCCAGGCGACCAGGCACGGATACCCGGAAGCCAAGCGTCCCGGCCGCGGCCGCGAAGCCCTCGCCTGCCGACACGCAGACCCGCGCGGAGAGAACGCCCAGCATCGTCGAACGCGGGGCCCGGGCCCCGTCAGGGGCGCGGGGCGTGGCGCCCCAGGGTCCCGCTGACGCATCCCAGGTCGTGGTGATGCAGAAGGCCGTGCGCCCCGAGCATGTGCAGCACTATCTGGAAGGCGGTTACGACCTGGTCGCCGGTTACGTGCACCGGCTCCAGGACGTCCAGGAGCTGAGAAGCCCCGGCGCGCTGATCCGGGCCCTGGGGCTGGTGTACGAAGGGTCGCCGTTCGCGCCGGCGGACGAGCAGATCTTCGTGATCCGCTGGCCGGCCGTGAAACCCGCCCTGTTCCGCCGCCCGCTGGGCGGCATAGACGAGTGGAGCATGGGAATCATCCCGGGCGGATGGGTGATCGAGAAGGCGCCGTTCCCGGGGTCGGGGTACGCGCCGGGCGACGGGCCGGCGATCCCCGAGTTCAAGGTTCAGAGCCAGCGCCTTCCGCACGGGGCCGAGATGTACCGGCTCGACGCACAGGGCAGGGAGTCCCTCGTGGCGGGCTACGACGCCGATCTGCGCAGGTGGCTCGTGAAACTGCCGGGAGGCCAGGGGTGAGCATCCGGCACGGCTACTACGCGGGCTGGCGGGGCGCCGAGTACGAGGCGAGCCCGGACGGCGACGAGGTGCGCCTCTACGCCACGCGACACGCGGAGGGGTTCAGGCAGGTCTCCCCGGACCGGTACGTCCAGGTGGTGCCCCTGGCGGACGTCGACCGCCTCCAGTACGTGACCACACACTGCACGTGGCGCGGCGAGCCGTTCGTGGTCCTCGGCGAGCACGAGGGCTGGCTGCGCGTGGAGTACGGCGGCGGCAAGGTCCCGGTGGCGGAGCGGCTCGGCCTGGAGTCGTTCGACCGGGGCGTGTACCAGGCGTGGGCTTCCCGGCACGAGGTCGAGGACCTGCGCGAGGAGACCGTCTGAGCGCGGGGATCGGTGGGAGCGGCATGATCGGTGGTAGCGGACGATGACGGTCGTCGACGTCAACGCCGACCTCGGCGAGGGGTTCGGCGTCTGGAAGCTGGGCGACGACTCTGCGCTGCTCGACGTCATCACGAGCGCCAACGTGGCGTGCGGGTTCCACGCGGGGGACCCGCTGACCATGCGGCGGGTGTGCGCGGCGGCCGTCGAGCGCGGGGTGACGATCGGCGCGCAGGTCTCCTACCGGGACCTCGCCGGTTTCGGCCGGCGGGAGATGGACGTGGCCGCCCCGGAGCTGACCGCCGAAATCCTGTACCAGCTCGCGGCGCTGGACGGCATCGCGCGCGTGGAGGGGGGACGCGTGGCGTACGTGAAGCCCCATGGCGCCCTGTACAACAGGGTCGTCCGTGACCCCGTCCAGGCGCGTGCGGTGGCCGACGCGGTCCGGGCCTACGATTCGTCGCTCCCCCTGCTCACGCTCCCCGGCTCCGTGGTGCACGACGTCGCCGACGGGCTCACCGTCGTCGCCGAGTGCTTCGCCGACCGCGCCTACACGCCGACCGGCGCGCTCGTGTCCCGCCGCGAACCGGGGGCGGTCGTCCACGACCCCGACACGGTCGTGCAGCGCGCGGTGCGGATGGCGGTGGAGGGCACCGTCGTCGCCGTGGACGGCACCGAGGTCACGTTGAAGGCGCGTTCCATCTGCGTGCACGGCGACACCCCTGGCGCGGTGGTCCTCGCCAGGGCCGTCCGGTCCGCACTGTCCGGAGCGGGCGTCGTCCTGGAACCGTTCGCGTGAAGGTGCGGCGGGTCGGCGACACCGCCTTGCTCGTGGAGACCGGGGATCTGGCGACCGCCCACCGGATGGACGCCGCCCTCAGGAACGCCCCGCTGCCCGGGGTCGTGGACGTCATCCCCGGAGAACGGACCGTCCTGGTGGTGGCCGAGCACTCCGCCCACCTGGACCGCCTGGCCGCGCAGCTCCCGCAACTGCGCCTGGCCGACGACGTGGTGAGCCACGCCGAGCCGCTGGAGATACCCGTCGTCTACGACGGCGAGGATCTCGACGAGGTCGCCTCCCTCACCGGGTTGTCGCGCGAAGAGGTCGTCCGGCGGCATTCCGCGGGTTCGTACACGGTCGCCTATCTGGGCTTCTCCCCCGGCTTCGGCTATCTGTCGGGGCTGGATCCGGCGTTGCACGTGGCCCGGCGCGAGTCGCCGAGGAAGGCCGTCCCGGCCGGTTCGGTGGCGGTGGCGGGCCCGTACGCGGCCGTGTACCCGTCCCGGTCACCCGGCGGCTGGCGGCTGCTCGGGCACAGCCGCCTGCCGCTGTGGGACGTGTCGCGCGAACCGCCGTCCCTGCTCAGGCCGGGGATGCAAGTCCGCTTCGTCCCCGAGGAGCGTCCTTGATCGAGGTCGTGCGGCCCGGGCCGCTGGCGACCGTCCAGGATCTCGGCAGGCCCGGTCGCGCCCATCTCGGCGTCCCCCGGTCCGGGGCCGCGGACCAGCGCGCGTTCAGGCTGGCCAACCGCCTCGTGGGCAACCCGGAAGGCGCGGCGGGCGTGGAGTTCACCTTCGGCGGGGCGGCCCTGCGTTTCCACAGAGGTGCCTGGATCGCGGTGACCGGCGCTCCGGTGACGCTGCGCATCGACGGCCGTGCTCACGGAATGAACGCGCCCTGCTTCGCGGCGGCAGGTGCCCTCGTCGAATTCGGCACGCCCACCTCCGGACTCCGCAGCTACGTCGCCGTGCGAGGCGGTGTCGCCGTGGACGAAGTGCTGGGAAGCCGTTCGACCGACCTCCTGTCCGGCCTCGGGCCCGCGCCGCTCGCGCCTGGTGACCGCATGCCGATCGGTTCCGCCGCGGGTCTCCAGCACATCAACGTGGACGTCGTGCCGGCGGCGGCGCTGCCAGAGACCCCGGTCCTGCGGATCCTGCCCGGCCCGCGTGACGACTGGTTCACTCACGACGCGCTGCCCACGCTCACGTCCACGCCCTACGAGGTGTCGCCGGACAGCAACCGCGTGGGCGTGCGCCTGAACGGGCCACCCCTCGTACGGGCGCGGGACGGTGAACTCGGCAGCGAGGGCATGGTCCTCGGTTCCCTCCAGGTGCCGCCCAGCGGGCTGCCCATCATCTTCCTGGCCGACCATCCGACCACCGGCGGCTACCCGGTGGTCGCCGTGCTCGCCTCGGCCTCGGTCGCCGAGGCCGCGCAGCTGCGCCCCGGCCAGAAGCTTCGTTTCCGGCTCTAGCCCGGCGTCCAGGGCCTTCAGGTCAGCGGTGCGGGGACGGACCAGTCCAGGTGGGAGACCTCGTTGAAGCCGCGGAGCGACGACAGGCCGCCGAGCCTGACCAGCCGTGAGATCGAGCCGTTGTCCGCGCCGAGGAACGCGAACGGCCTTGCGCCGGTGGCGGCGGCGAGGGCCTGGGCGATCACCCCGCCGTGGGTGAACACGGCGATCCGGCCGCCCGCGTGGGCCGCCGCGAGCCGGACGAGACCCTCCTCGACGCGCGCGGCGAACGCCTCGTTCTTCTCCGCCCCGGGGATGACGTCCCAGCGTTCCTCGGCGAACATCCGCTGCGCCACCGGATCGTCGTCGGCGACCATCTTGCGGAAGAGGCCGCCCTCCCACTCGCCGAGATGGACCTCGCGCAGGTCCCGCTCGACCCGCGGCTCCAGCCCGAGGCGGCGGGCCAGCGGTGCGGCCGTTTCGGATGTTCGGCGCAGGGGCGTCACGTAGATGGCGTCCAGGCGCTCGTCGGCGAGCCGCTCGGCGACCCGCTCGGCCTGCTCCCGTCCTTCGGGCGCGAGCTCGGGGTCGCCGTGGCCGTCCACGAGCGGGAACGGCCGGCCGGGGCGCGCCGGCGCGGAAGCGCCGTGCCTGATGAGAAGGACTTCGGTGGCGCCGTCCGGCGCCTTGTACGGCGTCTGCCGATACTCGGTCGGCTCATCCCGCTCGTCCACGCTGGGCACCCTAGACGACCCGCCCCCCACCGGATACCAGCGGGGTTCGGTCGTCCCGTCCAAGCGGGCGTGGGTCAGCCCAGCAGCGAGGCCAGACGGTTCAGCTCTTCCTTGAGCGGCGCGGCGGGGATGTCCTCGAAGGGGGTCACGGTCACGTCGCCCTCTGCGGCGTCCCAGACGCCGGCGACCCGCCCGCCGTACAGGACCACTGGGGAGATCCATCCCGCTGTCCGGCTCACCTGGCTCTTGTGCTCGGCGGGCACCAGATAGGTCGAGCCCGTCCCTGCACCCAGGATGTATTGGTCGAACCCACCGAGCATCCGGACGGACGTGGTGGGCGCGGTGTCAAGGAGCTTCTCCCTGTGCTCTTCCAGGAGGTACATGGGGACGCCTTCGACTTCAACGGTGGCCAATCCTTCCCCGGCGGCGCCGAACCACGCCCTGACATCCTTCTTCCGGCTCTGCTTGCGCATCAGCCAGTTGTCGAACATGTCGGGGGTCGCGGGCCCGTGGGCACCCAGAAAGGCGTGGATCACGGTACGGGCGGCGTCCTCCATGGAGGGCAGGCCGGTCCAGCCCGGGAGCCACCGCGCCGGAGACGTGAAGGTGACCTTGGCTCCCTGGGGCGGTCCGTAGCAGAGCACGCCCCACCAGGCCAGCGGCTTGAGCAGCGTGCCCCAACCGGACCCGAGCACCTCGGCCAGATGCCGCGAGCCCGTCTCGTCCACGACGGCCCGGGTGAGCTCCTCGCGGGTGAGCGCCGCACCGTCCGACAACGCGTCGGCGGCGGCAGCGGCGATCGCCTCGAGGTCGGCGGGCGTGGCACCGAAGGTCCGCTGCCAGGCCCCCTTCTCCCAGTTGCGGATGGACGAGCACAGCATGAGATGGGCTGCGGCCTCGTCAGCGGGCAGGAGGTGCAGGGTGCCGCGCGCGGCCCATGTCTTGACGAGCGTCCGTTCGTCCAGGAGGGCGCGTGTCACCTCGCCGGAGACGGGCGTCCGCCGGCGCACCGCGATGGCGAACTCGGCGGCGGACGCCACCTGCGCCTGCACGCCCGCCAGCCGCCGGGCGATCTCCAGGGCGGACACGTCCTCCGCCTGCTCGACGAACTGCCGCCGCATCCGCCAGGCGAGGACCTGCTTCCACGTCACCGAGGCCATGCCCCGATTACATCGCGGCTCACCGACAGTCCAGGCGAGGCCCCCGATCGCCGGTCAGGCGAGGCGGTGGGACAACTCGGCGAAGGCGTCCCGGACGTCATCGGTGGTGAGGAGCGTCAGGTCGGCGGCGGTCGCCGCGGATCCGAGCCGTGCTGCTCGAAGCGCCCGGCACGCGCTCGCCTTCTCGTACATGGAGCGGGCGAAGCGGCCGTTGCCCAGTTCGTCGATCCGGCCCGTTCCGCATGCGCGCTGGAACACGAGGGCCAGGTCGTCCAGGGCGCGCTCCTCCCACCGGTCGCCGCCTTGCTCGGCCATGAGCTGGGCGATGCGGAGCAGTTCGTCCGGCCCGTAGGACGGGAAGTCGACGCGCACGTCGAACCGGGAGGCGAGCCCAGGGTTGGAGGCCAGGAACCGGGTCATGTCGGCGTCGTATCCGGCCAGGATGACGACGAGGCGGTCGCGGTCGTCCTCGGCCCGCTTGAGCAGCGTCTGCACCGCCTCCGCCCCGAACGCGTCGCCGCCCGAGTAGCCGGAGTTGCTCAGCGCGTACGCCTCGTCGACGAACAGGACGCCCCCGAGCGCGGAGTCGACGGCCTTGTTCGTCTTCAGCGCCGTCGCGCCGAGGTGCTCGCCGACGAGGTCGGCGCGCTGGGCCTCGACCACCTCCGGGCGGGCGAGCAGCCCGAACGCGGCGAAGATGCGCCCGAGGACCCGCGCGACGGTGGTCTTGCCGGTGCCCGGCGGTCCCGTGAACACGAAGTGGCGGGTCGGGGGGCGGGTGACCAGGCCCTGCTCCTGCCGCATCCGGGCCACCTGCAACTGGGCGGCGATCTCGCGGACCTGCCGCTTCACCGGCTCCAGCCCGATCATCGCGTCGAGGGAGCCGAGCGCCTCGTCCAGGGTCGGGGTCTCGGCGTAGCCGCGGAACCGCTCGGTGACCTCGGCGAAGGCGGTCTCCACGTCCTCGGCGCGCACGGTGACCAGGTCTTCGGCGGTGGGTCTGGCCGGTGCGCCCGACGAGGAGACGGCTTCGACCACGCGCACGTCCCGCGCGCGCGCCGCCGCCTCGGCCAGCGATCTGACGAACCGGCCGTTGCCCAGATCGTCGATGATGCCGCGCCGTTCGACCTCTTCGAAGCGGGTGGCGAGCCGCTGGCGGGCCTCCACGTCCAGCCGGTCCTCGCGCAGGGCGGTGTGGTAATCGGCGATCTGCAGCAGCTCTGAGGGGCGGTAGGAAGGGAAGAGCACACGCGTGCCGAACCGGGACGCCAGCCCAGGGTTGGAGTCGAGGAACTCCGCCATCTGGGTCTCGTACCCCGCCAGGATGATGACCAGGTTGTCCCGGTCGTCCTCGGCTCGCTTGAGCAACGTCTGGACGGCCTCGTCGCCGAACCGGTCGGGTTGCCCTTCCGCGGAGTTGACCAGGCTGTACGCCTCGTCGATGAACAGGACCCCGCCCAAGGCCGAGTCGACGAGCCGGTTGGTCTTGATGGCCGTCGCCCCCAGGAACTCGCCGACGAGATCCGCGCGGTGGGCCTCGACCAGGGCGGGTTCGGGCAGCAGCCCGAACGC
Source organism: Actinomadura sp. NPDC023710 (assembly GCF_040639875.1). Taxonomy (NCBI): domain Bacteria; kingdom Bacillati; phylum Actinomycetota; class Actinomycetes; order Streptosporangiales; family Thermomonosporaceae; genus Actinomadura; species Actinomadura sp. NPDC023710. The sequence goes on along the minus strand of NZ_JBFAGB010000003.1, from coordinate 66,248 downwards.
GTAGAAGATCTTGGCCAGCACGCGGGCGACGGTCGTCTTGCCCGTGCCGGACGGCCCGACGAACACGAAGTGCCGCATGGGCTTCTCGGTGGGCACCCCGGCGGCGGCGCGCATGTGCGCGGCCTCGATGGACGCGGCGATGGAGCGGACCTGCCGCTTGACGGGCTCCAGCCCGATCATGTTCTCCAGTTCCGCGAGCGCGTCCGCCACGGAGATGTCCGGCGACTCCGTGCGGCGCTCGGGCGGCGCCTGGCGCTCGGGCGGCGCCTGGCGCTCGGGTGCGGCGCCGGAATCGGCGGCCTGCGCCGCGGCGCGCTGGTCGTGCATCGCCTGCGCGGCGGCGCCGGCGACTCCGTCCTCTCCGGAACCGCGCCGGTCGGGCCTGCTCGGCCTGTCCGTCCGTTCACGCTTTTCCGGGCCGGAGGAGTTCTTACGCGGCCCTGCCATGGCGTCCCCCTTCGGGCTCGCCTGTTCCTGCACCCAACCCGTTTCATAAGCCTCCGCCGGGACGGCTCGTCTTGCGCGGTCCCAGCGGTAGGCGAGAACGGCCAGTGCCGCCAGCCAGCCCGGCGTGACGCCGGCCCCCGGCAGCGGGTGGGCGCACGCCGCCGTCGCCACACCCGCGGCGGCCAACCCCAGGAGCGTCGTGCGCCACGGCGCGTATCCACGCAGGCGGAAGGCGGCGAATGCGACGGGCACGGCGAGCAGGGCGAGAAGCAGCGACGGGTTCAGATAGGGCGGGTTTCCTTCGTCCGGGTAGAGCCTGCCGAGAGGCACCGACAGGGCCAGCCAGGCCAGGATGACCGCGACGACGGCCATGCCCGTGGGCGAGCGCAGTGTCAGGTGGACGACGACGAGCAGAATCACCGTGAACGCGGCCGCGCCGAGGATCGGCCCGTCCAGGAGGACGGTCGCCACCAGCACGAGCGCGACGAGCAGCACCGCCCCCAGAAACCTCAGCCCGGGAGTGACCTGGAAGTAGCGCCATCTCAGGCGCTCGAAAAGATCCCGCGCCGCGGCGTTCTTCGCCGGGCGGGAGCGGGACCTGCCGAACAAAGCCATCAAGAGCGAGTAAAGCGCAGGACCGCCCGGAACGGGACTACCCGCGCCCTGTTCGTTGGCTTACACCGAGCCTGCCTGGTGCGGAGCAGAGCCCAGGCCGCACCCGCGAGCAGGACATTTGTCCTGTCCAGAAGTAGATGTTCAGCTCTGCTTCCAGCATGGAAGTCCGCGTACCGTGGCCCCGTGAACGAGGAGAACGTCGCGTGACCCCCTGGAAAGGCACCCCGACTCGGCGTGTCCCGGCCCTGGACTTGGAGCTGTTGGACCGTAATGGTCCGAGTGGCCAGGCGTTCGTGTTCTGGCTCGTCATCCTTGTGTGGCCGGTCTGGGACATGGTCAAGGGCAGGGCCCATCCGCTGTGGCTAGCGATTCCCGCGCTGGTCGTCTTCGCCTTCCTGCATTTCGCCGTCGTCCGCACCGCGTTCGACGGGCGTTACCCGATGCGGTCGCCGATCGTTCTCCTGGTCGCCCAGGCGGGTGTCGCATCCGCCGCCGCACTGGCCTTCCAGGGACGGTGGTACACCCTGTTCCCCCTCCTCGGTCTCGCCGCCGGCGTCGTCGTGGGGCATCTCCCCGGCAGGTCGGGACGGCCGGAGCTGCCGCTGTTCATCGGCATCGGCGGCGTCTCGTCGCTGGGCGTCCTCGCGGGCCTGCTGGGCGGCGAGGACGGCGGCGCCCTAGCCGCCAACTGGTACGGGACCGTGACCGCGGGGGTCGTGACCGCGGTCATCCTGCGGCTGTTCACCGCGATCGGGCAGCTGCGCGACGCCCGGGAGGAACTGGCCGAGGCCGCCGTGGCGCGCGAGCGGCTCCGGTTCTCCCGCGACCTGCACGACCTGCTCGGCCACACGCTGTCGCTGATGGTGGTCAAGGCGCAGGCCGTCCGGCGCGTCGCCGAGCGCGATCCCGCGGTGGCCGCCGAGCAGGCCGCCGACATCGAGACCGTCGGGCGCAAGGCCCTCGACGAGGTCCGCCAGGCGGTCAGCGGCTACCGCGGCCGCGGGCTGGCCGACGAGCTGGACGCCGCCAGGATGGCGCTGGCCGACAGCGGCGTGGACGTCTCCGTCCGGCGCACGGGGCCGCCGCTGGCGCCCCGGACGGGCGCCCTGCTCGGCTGGGCGGTGCGCGAAGGGGTCACGAACGTCATCCGGCACAGCGGCGCCGGACGGTGTGAGATCACCGTCCGCAACGGCGAGGACAATGCCGTCCTGGAGGTGAAGGACGACGGCGCCGGGCAGGGCGGTTCAGCCTGGCAGGGCGGTTCAGGCTGGCAGGGCGGTTCCGGGGGCCACGGCCTGCGGGGTCTCTCCGAGCGGATGGAGTTGGTCGCCGGGACCGTCCAGGCGGGCCCTGCTCCGGACGGCGGCTTCCTGCTCACCGTCACCGTCCCCGCCACGGCGACCGTGGACGCCGGTGGACGGTGAGCCCCGTGATCAGAGTTCTGCTCGCCGAGGACCAGGGCATGATGCGCGGCGCGCTCGCGCTGCTGCTCGGCCTGGAGGAGGACATCGAGGTCGTCGCCCAGGTCGGCGACGGCGCGCAGGTCCTGCCCGAGGCGCTGCGAACGGAACCGGACATCGCTCTGCTCGACATCGAGATGCCCGGCCGCAGCGGCCTGGACGTCGCCGCCGACCTGCGCCGGGAACTGCCCGCATGCAAGATCCTTATCGTCACCACGTTCGGGCGCCCCGGATACCTGCGCCGCGCCATGGAGGCGGGCGCCGGCGGGTTCCTGGTCAAGGACGGCCCCATCGAGGATCTGGTCGTCGCACTGCGCCGCGTCCTGGCCGGGGAGCAGGTCGTCGACCCCGCGCTGGCCACCGCCGCCCTGTCGGTGGGCCCGAACCCGCTGACCGAACGGGAACGGGACGTGCTGAGCGCCGCGGCCGACGGATCGACCGTCGCCGACATCGCCGGGCGGCTGCGTCTGTCGGAGAGCACCGTCCGCAACTACCTGTCCGCCGCCATCGGCAAGACGGGGGCGCGCAACCGCATCGAGGCGGTGGGGACCGCACGCCACAACGGCTGGCTGTGAACCGCCTACGGGCGTGCGGGACAACGCGCCCCTACGATCGGTGGCGCAGGCCGTCCGCGCTCTAAGGAGACCCCTTGACCGACTCCACCGGCGCCCTCCCCGGGCTGGTCCCCTCGCCCGCCGCCCCCAGCGTGGTGCGGGCCGCGGGCTACGAGATCGAGGAGGAGCTGCGGGCCGCGCCGTCCGGGAGCGGCCGCCCGATCGTGATCGCGGGAGTGGACGAGGTCGGGCGCGGCGCATGGGCGGGTCCCGTCGTGGTGTGCGCGGCGGTGACGGATCTGAGCCCGCCGCCGGTCCTGCCCGGACGCGGGAAGAAGACGGTCGCGCTGACCGACTCCAAGCTCCTCACGCATGCTCACCGCGAGGCGTTCGCGGAAATCCTTCCTGACTGGCTGGCCGGGCACGCCATAGGCGCGTCCAGCCCGGAAGAAATCGACGAGCTGGGGATGACCGCCGCCCTGAGGCGGGCCGCCGTCCGCGCGTTGGAGTCGCTGCCCGTCCGGCCCGATGTGGTCATCCTCGACGGCAAGCACGATTTCCTCAGCCGTCCCTGGCGCGTCCGGTGCGAGATCAAGGCCGACCAGAGGTCGGTCACCGTCGCTGCCGGGTCCGTCTTGGCGAAGGTCCATCGGGACAGGCTCATGGCGGATCTGGACGGCGAGTTCCCCGGCTACGGGTTCGCCGACAGCGCCGGATACCCCTCACCCGTCCATCAGAAGGCCTTGGAGAAGCACGGGCCCACGCCGCACCACAGACTGTCCTGGTCGTACCTGGACGACCTCCCACGCTGGCGGCACATGAAGAAGCACCGCGATCCGCTCGCCGGTGAAGGACAGCTCAGCCTGCTGTGAATCCCCCGTGACCCCCTGCATGAGTCATCCTCGACGGCTCGGGTAGAGCGGCAGACACGGGAGGTGGATGCCATGGATGCCGTCGTCAAGAAGCTGCTGCGGGAATCCGGCGGGACCTTCGCCGAGGAGGCCGGCATAACCCTGAAGGACCAGCCCGCCGCACTGTTCAAACTGCTCGTCCTGGCCAACCTGCTGAGCGCCCGCATCTCCTCGGACATCGCCCTCGCCGCCGCCCGCGAGCTGTTCGAGGCGGGGGGCGGCACGGCACGCGGCATGGCCAGGCTCACCTGGCAGGAGCGCGTCGACGCGCTCGGCCGGGGCCACTACGTCCGCTACGACGAGAGCACCGCGTCCCGGCTGGGCGACGTGGCGGAGATCGTCGAGGACAGGTACAAGGGCGATCTGAGGCGGCTCGCCGTCGAAGCCGGACGCGACCCCGAGAAGGCGGCGGAGCTGCTGCAGGAGTTCCCCGGCATCGGCCCCACCGGAGTGGACATCTTCTGCCGCGAGGCGCAGGCCATCTGGCCATGGCTCCGCCCCTACGTCGACGACCAGGTGAAGAAGGGCGCCGAGCGGCTCGGCCTGCCCAGCGACGCCGGGGAACTCGCCTCGCAGGTGCCGGAGAAGGACCTGGCACGGCTCACCGCGGCGCTCGTCAGGGTGGCCCGGGACAAGAAGTTCGCCGACCACCTGAAGGCCGCGTGAGGGGACGCGTACGCGTCACGTCCAGAGGGCGACCTCGTCCACCTGCTTGCGGGTGATGTCGGGCACCATCGCGTCGTCCGCGGGGTAGCCGACGGGGATCACGACGTAAGCGCGTTCCTCCTGTGGGCGGTCGCACACCTCGTTCAGGAAGCGCATGGGGCTTGGGGTGTGGGTAAGGGTCGCCAAGCCCGCCTGGTGGAGTCCGGCCAACAGGAACCCCACGGCGATGCCCACGGACTCCTTCACGTAGTACGGACGCGGCGTCTCAGGGCCCTTGTGCACTTCGAAGACGATGATGACCGCGGGGGCGTCCTCAAGGAACGGCTTGCGCCAGTCGGTGCCGAGGGGGGCCAGCGCGTCCAGCCACTCCTGTGAGGCGCGCTTTTCGTAGAACTCCCGCTCCTCCCGCTCTGCGGCGTCTCTGAGGCGCCTCTTGCGCTCCGGGTCGGTCACCACCACGAAACGCCACGGCTGCAGGTTGGCTCCACTGGGCGCCGTCGCCGCGCCCCGGATCGCGTGTTCGACGACCTCGCGCGGCACCGGGCGGTCGGAGAAGTCCCGGACGGTGCGGCGCAGCGTCATCGTGTCGGCGAACGCCCGGGCACGCTCGACCGACTGCTCGGGCGGGACGTCGAAACGGGGCGCCGGCACGACGGGGTACTGCGGCTGGGTGCTCATGTGACCGTTCCTACCGTCGGCCACGGGCCCGGGACAATCGGCAGGATCAGCCAACGTTCCGGGCCCGTTCCGGCACTCCGCGCGTCGCGGGGGTGCTCAGTCCTTGCCGCGCGAGGCGACCCACTCCAGGTTCCAGCCGTACGCCTGGTCGACCGTCATCTTGCCCCAGCGCGGACGGCCGGGCGGCGGCATGACGTACCGGCCCTCACGGCGGACGACCAGCTCCCCGTTCACGTTCTCGATGAGTGCCAGGACCGCGTCGCGGGAGGCGTCCATGCAGTCGTTCATGTGCATCTCGATCGGCGGCGCGCCCACCGGGAACAGCGTGGCGACCGCGTCCATGCCCCGGAAGTCGTCCGCGCCGTCATAGATCTCCGCGAACACCAGGATCCGCTTGAAGTCCGCCGTGTGGTCGAGGTTGATGTGGAGGTTCTCCCCGGTTTCGACCGCGCCGGTGCGGTCGTCCTTGTCGAGCTTGATGAACGGCGGGCGGTCCAGCGCGCCCATGTCGCCGAGAGCGTGGATGATGCCCTTCCGGCCGTCCTTCAGCTCCCACAGGCAGCACAGGTCGAGGTCGAGGTCGACGCCGCGGCGGCGCTTGCCGAGCAAGCCCTTGGCCGCGCCCTCGCGCGCCGTCCAGTTGAGGTTGACGCGCATGTGGCCGCCCGTCGCCCCGTGCTTGGTGAGCGACACCGACGGCGCGTTCTTCGTCAGGGAGATCTTGCCGCCCTGCTGCTGCGGCGGCGCGGCCCCGGCAGGAGGCTGGGGCGGGGGCGCGTACTGGCCGGGCGGCGGCTGGTGCTGGCCGGCGGGCGGGGCGTACTGGTCCGCCGGGGGCTGGTACTGGCCGGGGGGCGGCGGCGCGTACTGCCCGGGCGGTGGCGGGTACTGACCAGGCGGCGGGGCGTACTGGCCGGGCGGAGGCGTGTACTGCCCGCCAGGAGGCGGGGGCGGGGGCGCGTACTGGCCGCCGGGAGGCGGCGGAGGCACGTACTGACCGCCGGGGGGCGCGTACTGCTCCTGCGGCGCCTGCGGGGGCGGGGCCTGCGGCTGCGGCGGCGCGGGCGGCGGCTGCGGAGGTGCGGGAGGCGCCGCCTGGCCGGGTTCGTCGACGCTGATGCCGAAGTCGGTGGCCAGCCCGGCGAGCCCGGAGTCGTAGCCCTGGCCGATCGCACGGAACTTCCACGCGCCCTGCCTGCGGTAGAGCTCGCCGAGCACGAACGCCGTCTCGGTGGTGGCGCCCTGGCTTTCGAACCTGGCGACCTCCGCGCCGGCCGCGGCGTCCACCACGCGCACGTAGAGCCCCTGGAACTTGGAGAACGTCCCACCGTCCGAGGACGCGGCGATGACTATCTTGTCGATGGCGGGCTCGACCCGGTTCAGGTCGACCGCCAGGACGTCAAGGACGGTCGGCCCCCGCTGCTTGCCCTCGTGCCGCACCGCGCCCGAACCGTGCACGGGCTGGTTGTAGAAGACGAAATCGTCGTCCGACCGGACCCGTCCGGTGTCCGCCAGCAGGAGCGCCGAGGCGTCCGCGTCGGGCACGCCGGGGCCGCCCTGCCAGCCGAGCTCGACCCGCACCGAAGGAACCGGAACCGCCGTGTTGGCGCCCTTCTGCATCGACATGAACGCTCCTCGTCATCGACCGACTGTCACCAACCTACGGGCAGCCGCCCGGCCCCGCGACATGCCATGAGAGGAGGACGCACGGAAGCTCCGGGGAGTTCCGTTTCGCTCGCGGCCTCACCCGGACGAGTCGGTGGGCGGCGCTCCCGGCAGCGGCGCGGGTTCGGGCGTGCGCAGGCCGTCCAGGACGATCCGCAGGTTGCGGTCCCGCTGCTGGTCACCCGCCTGCAGGCCCACCGTGTGGTCGCCGGTGGAGACCGACACCAGCAGGAACGCGACGTCCTGCCAGGTGATGTCCGCGCGCATGGCACCGGCGCCCTGGGCCCGCTCCACGAGGAGACGGATGCGCTCGCGCAGTTCCGCGCGCGCGTGGTCGATGCCGCCGCCCAGCGCGTAGTTGATGTCGCACAGTTCGTTGCGAAGCCGGGTGTAGGACGTCGCGAACTCGCTGAAGCCCTCCCAGGGGTCGGGATCGGCGAGCCCCTCGTCGCCCTTGGCGACGATCTCGCCGAGCACCTCGGCGAGGACCGCTTCGAGCAGCGTCTCCAGCGTGCTGACGCGCCGGTAGAACGTTCCGACGCCCACCCCGGCGCGGCGCGCGATCTCGTGGGCCGTGACCTCGCCGCCGATCTCGCCGGCCGCCTCGCGCGCCGCCGCGACGAGACGTTCCACGTTGCGCCGGGCGTCGGCCCGCGGGCGGCGGCCCGTGCCGTCGTCCAGCAGCCGGTCCACGGCGCTCCTGGTACCGCTCATGAACCGGATTCTAGCCACAAGCGGACGGTTCCGGTCCGATTCAAGTGGACAGCTCGCGTCCGGTTGCGCTACTTTCCCCGAAGCGGACGCCACCCGTCCGCTTGACGAAGGGACTGATCATGGCATCCGGACACGGAGGCTCCCCCGCCATGAAGATCACCGCGCTCGCCGCGGGCTTCGTGATGGCGAGCGTGGACGCCACGGTCATGCAGATCGCCGGGGCGACCGTCCAGGAGCGCCTGCACGCCCCGCTGAGCCGCCTCACCTGGGCCGTCGACGGCTATGTGCTGACGTTCGCCGCCCTGCTGATGCTGGCGGGCGGTCTCGCCGGGCGACTCGGAGCCCGGCGGGTCTACCTGTGGGGCATGGCGGTGTTCCTCACCGCCTCGCTGGCCGCCGCGCTCGCCCCCGCGATCGAGGTCCTCATCGCGGCCCGGCTCGTCCAGGGCGCGGGCGCGGCGTTGTTCATGCCGAGCTCGCTGGCACTGCTGGTCGACGCGTTCCCGGACCCGCGGCGCCGCACGCGCGTGCTCGGCCTGTGGTCGGCGATCGTGTCGTCCTCGATCGCCCTCGGCCCGACGGCCGGCGGCGTCCTGGTGAGCACGCTCGGCTGGCGCAGCATCTTCCTGCTCAACGTGCCGTTCGCGATCGTGGGCATGGCGCTGGCCCGCCGCCACATCGCCCCCGTCCCCGGCCGCCGCGCCCCGCTCGCCCTCCCCGGCCACGCCGCACTGGCCGCCGGCCTCGGCGCCCTGAGCTTCGCCCTGATCGAAGGACCACACCGCGGCTGGACGTCCCTGCCGGTCCTCACCGCGATCGCCGTGGCGCTGGGCACCACCGCCCTCCTCTTCCTGAGGGAGCGCCGCGCCCCCGCCGGCGTGATGCCATGGGCGCTGTTCCGCGGCCCGCGCTTCACCGGCGCCAACACCGTGGGATTCCTGTTCAACGCCGCGTTCTTCGGAACGCTCTTCCTGGTCGGCCTCTACTTCCAGCACGGCGCGGGCGCCGGCCCGCTCCGGGCGGGTCTGATGGTCCTCCCGATGACCGTCTTCATCCCGCTGAGCAACCTGGCCTTCGCGCACCTGTCCGCCCGCGTCAAAGCCGGACCCCTGCTGACCGCCTCCCTCCTCCTGGCGGCCGCGGCCTCGTTCGCGCTGACCACGGTCACCCCGTCCAGCCCCTACTGGACGACCGCCGCGGCCCTGGCGGCGACCGGCATCGCGGGCGGCATCATCTCCCCCGCCATGACGGCCGTCATGGTCGACGCCGCGGGCCCCGGAAACGGCAACGTCGCCGGCTCCGTCCTCAACACGGGCCGCCAGATAGGCACGCTCATCGGCATCGCGGTCATCGGCGCCGTCCTAGGCGCGTCCACCAACTGGACGACCAGCGCGACCATCGCGTTCTCACTGGTCGGAGCCGCCTACCTCACCGCGGCCCTGGCAGCCTGGCGCCTGATAGCCCGCCCCGAACGAACCAGCCAACAGGAACAACATCCCACCCCGGAACCCACTCCATGCCCCCACCACCAAACCGCCTGACCCCACCCGCACGACACCACAAACGCGCAGACGAAGGCCCACACACGGAGGAAGGGAGGCTCGGCACGTGGGAGGAAACCACGAGAAACGCCGTCGACGTCGGCCGCGATAAAGGGCGTTGTGGGGGTCAGGGGACTCGGGCGGTCCAGGCGGGGGTGGTGAACTTGTCGGTCGCGTACTTGTCGGCGAGGCGTCGTTCGTCCTCGGTCACGCGGTCGTCGGACAGGCCGTAGCGGCCGCGGAAATGGGCGATCATGCGATCGATGATCTCCTCGCGGGGCAGGCCGGTCTGGCGGCGGAGCGGGTCCACGCGCTTGACCGCGCTGGCGATGCCCTTGTCGGAGATCTTCTCCCGGCCGATGCGGAGCACCTTCATCATCGCGTCCGCGTCGATGTCGTAGGCCATGGTCACGTGGTGCAGCACGGCGCCGGCGGCGAGCCGTTTCTGCGCGGCCCCGGCGATCTTGCCGTGGTCGGAGGTGATGTCGTTCAGCGGCTGGTACCAGGCCCTGATGCCGAGTTCGCCCAGCGCGCCCAGCACCCAGTCGTCGAGGAAGGCGTAGCTCTCCGCGAAGGACATCCCCGCCACCAGGCTCTCCGGCGCGTAGAGCGAGTAGGTGATGGTGTTGCCCGGCTCGATGAACATCGCGCCACCGCCGCTGATCCGGCGGACCACGTCCACGCCGCGGCGCTCGGCCTCGGCGGCGTCGACCTCGTTGCGCAGCGACTGGAAGCTGCCGATGACCACCGCCGGCGACGCCCACTCCCACACCCGCAGCGTCGGCGGGCGCCGTCCCGCCCCGACCTCCTCGGCGAGCACCTGGTCGAGGGCCATGTGCAGTGCGGGGTCCCGCGGCGGCTCGTGGACGAGCCGCCAGTCGTGCTCGCGCCAGTCGGACGCCCGCGCGACGGCCCGCCGCACCGCGATCCCCACGGCCTCGGCGGTGATGCCGAGCATCACCGTGTCCCGCGGAAGGCCCGCCTGGACGCGGACCCCGATCGCCCGGGCGTCGAGACCGGCGGGCAGCCCGTCCAGGGCCGCGTTGATCGTTTCGAGGGCGTCGTCCGGCTCCAGGAAGAAGTCGCCGCTGATCCTCGGGCCGCGCAGCAGCCCGTCCACGACGTCGACATCGGCGACGACCAGCTTGCCGCCCGGGACCTTGTACTCACCGTGCATCACGTACATCTGAACCCCGCGGCCTCGCACTGGATTCCGCCGCGTGCGGGAACATGGCGCAGCGGCAGGCGGCCGCTGCGGCTAGTGTTCCGGGAACCTGACCACAGGAGGGGGCATGCCGAAACCGGGAAGACCGGTGCGCGGCTCGTCCGGGGGCCGCCCGCTGATGGCGGCCCTGGACCTCTTCGGGCGCCGCTGGACCCTGCGCATCGTCTGGGAATTGCAGGACCGGCCTCTCGGCTTCCGCACCCTCCAGCAGCGCTGCGACGACATGTCCTCCAGCGTCCTGCGGCAGCGGCTCCTCGAACTGATCGACGCGGGCCTCGTCCACCAGACGCCCGAGAACCTGTACGCCCTGACCGAGCTGGGCCGTGATGCCCGCGAGGCACTCCGACCGCTGTCGCGATGGTCCGACCGGTGGGCCGCGGCGCTCGACGAGGGTGCCGGCTGACACGGCATCCTCTTGCGCTTCTGTTTCCGAAGCGCAAGACTGCTTCTAAAATCGAAGCACCTGGGAGGCCGCCGTGCCGCGCATCGCCCCGCTCGATCCCCCGTACACCACCGAGATCGCCGCCGCCCTGGCCAGATGGATGCCACCGGACGTCGCCCGCGACCCGTTGGTGCTGTTCCGCACCCTGCACCGGAACCCCGAGCTGGCGTCCCGCATGCGCGTGCTCGGCGCCGGACTGCTCGCCCACGGCCGCCTGCCCGCCCGGGACCGCGAGATCATCATCGACCGGACCTGCGCCCGCGCCGGCTGCGAGTACGAGTGGGGCGTCCACGCCGCGACCTTCGGCGAGGCCGCCGGGCTGAGTCGGGAACAGCTCCAGGCGACCGTGTCCGGCGACGGCGCCCCCTGGTCGCCCAAGGAGCGCCTGCTGCTGAGCGCGGCCGACGAACTCCACGACTCGGCCTGCATATCCCCCCGAACCTGGACCGCCCTCGCCGAGCACTACGACGAGCCCCAGCTTCTCGAACTCCTGGTGCTCACCGGCTGGTACCGCACCATCAGCCAACTGATCAACACACTGGAGATCGACAACGAACCCTGGGCCCCCGCCTTCCCCACCTCGACCCCCCGATGACACCGGGCCCCGACCCGTCTCCACACACGGGCGGGGCGGTTCGGTGGGCTGGGCGAGGGGCATTGTTGAATGGCGGCGTCGCGGGGAGGGCCGCGGGGAAGGTGGTCTGGTGAGCAATCTCGACGTCAAGCCGAAGCCGGTCGAGTGCGGGGGGCGGGTGGACGCCCCGGGAGGGCCGGTCCATGAGCTGCTGCCGCCCCGGCGGGTGCCGCTCGGTGAGAGCACCATCGTCCGGCGGCTGCTGCCCAGCCTGGGCCGGCGGATGGTCGGCGCGTGGTGCTTCGTCGACCACTACGGGCCGGACGACATCACCGACGAGCCCGGCATGCAGGTGCCGCCGCACCCGCACATCGGCCTGCAGACGGTGAGCTGGCTGCACGGCGGCGAGGTGCTTCACCGCGACAGCCTGGGCAGCCTGCAGACCGTCCGGCCGAAGGAACTCGGGCTGATGACGTCCGGACGGGCCATCTCGCACTCGGAGGAGTCGCCGCGCGGGCACGGCCCCGTCCTGCACGGGGCCCAACTCTGGGTGGCGCTGCCCGAGTCCGACAGGAACACGGACCCGGCGTTCGAGCATCACGCCGACCTGCCCGTCGTCGACGGTCCGGGTTTCAGCGCCACCGTGATCCTCGGGGAACTGGACGGGGCCGCGTCGCCCGGCACGGTTTTCACGCCCATCGTCGGGGCGGACATCGCCCTGGCGGACGGCGCCGACGTGCGTCTGCCCCTGGAACCGGACTTCGAGTACGCCGCACTCACGATGTCCGGCGTCACGGAGGTCGACGGCATGCGCGTGGACCCCGGTTCGATGCTGTACCTGGGATCCGGCCGCCGCGAACTGCCCCTGAGGGCGGGCGTCGCGAGCGGGCTCATGCTGCTGGGCGGTGAGCCGTTCGAGGAGAAGCTCGTCATGTGGTGGAACTTCGTCGCCCGGACGGGAGAAGAGATCGCCCGTGCCCGGGAGGACTGGATGGGAGGCGACCGGTTCGGCACCGTGCGCGGGTATGACGGCTCCCCCATCCCGGCACCCGCCATGCCGGCGACACCGCTGAAGTCAAGGGGCCGGACTCGCTGAACGGCGCCCCCGCGCCCGACCCCGGCCGGGCAGCCCTCGCCGGGCACCCCCTGGTCAGGCGCACGCCTGAACAAGCGCACGCCTGAACAGGCGCCCAGGTCTGAACAGGCGCACGTCTGAACAGGCGCACGTCTAAACGGGCGCACGTCTAAACGGGCGCACGTCTAAACGGGCGCACGTCTGGACAGGCGCCCACGCCTGCACAGGCCCACGTCCCGACAGCCCCACGCCTCGACGGCCCACGTCCCGACAGGCCCACGTCCCGACAGGCCCGCGCCTGGACAGACCCGCGCCTGGACAGACCCGCGCCTGGACAGGCCCGCGCCTGGACAGCACACACGGGGACAGGCGTATGTCTGGACAGGCTTCCTGGGCAGGTGCCCCCACTGGACGGGGCCGGTGTTTCACAGCGTGGGCTGCTGCGTGCCGGCGGGCGGTGCGTTTGGGGTGCGGAGGGAGGCGAGGAGGGTGCTCAGCATCAGGACGCCTCCTGCGGCGGCGAGCCCGTTGAGGGCGATCGCGGCGATCGGATACTCGGCGGGCGTGTAGCCGCCTGGGCGAAGGAGTGCGACCGCGAGCTTCCAGCCGCCCCAGGCGAAGAGGGAGCCGGACGCGGTGAACCCGAGGGCCATAGGCAGCCAGGCAGGCACGTTCGGGCGTGCGGAACTGACGGCCAGGACGCTCCAGACCCCGAGCAGTGCCCAGAGCGCCGAATCACCCAGGAGGAGCCGGGCGTTCAGGTCGACCAGGTCGCGGTGTGCGGGATCGAGGCCGAGTTCCGCGCCCGCCGACCAGAGCGTCCAGAAGGCGGTCGGCACAGCGGTGAAGACGGCGGCCGTGCGCGCGCGCCGGACGGCGGTTCTTCTTCGGTCAGGGAGGCGTCCCAGGAAGGCGGTCGGCCATCGCTCCCGCATGTAGATGGGGAGCGCGATGGCGAGGCCGAGGGCCATGCCGGTGAATCCGATGCCGATGAGAGTCATCTCCCAGGACGGTGCCGCGTCGCCACCGGCGTCCTCCTCACCGGCGCCCAGGACCGCACTGACCAGGGTGTAGGGCATGAGGGGGATCAGGAAGCCGCTTCCCACCCAGGTGAAGAAGACCAGGGGGGCGGCCGGAATCCGCCACCGCGTGCCCCGAGCCAGGACAAGCCCCAGGATGATCCCGGTCGCGGACATGCCGACCGTCACCACGTTGAGCACGATCCAGTCCGCGCCGCCGAAATCCGCTGGAGCGTGGCCGAACGCCGCGGCCGCTATCCACACGACCTTGACCGCCAGGTACAGCGACAGCGACGCGGCGGCGCCATACCCGCCGAGCCGTCGCGCCGCCTCCCATCTCGCCCCGATCACTCCGGACATTCCCGTCATGATCGAAGCCTGCCGTCCGCCGGGCGGCCGCCGACTCCCCCGCGCGGGGCGTCAGCCTCACCCGCGCGGCGGATGGCGTCGGCTCTAGCGTTCGGCCGGAAGGAAGGCGTCGAGGGCTTCGGCGACCAGGTCGGGACGTTCGAGGGTCTGCATGTGCGGCGTGCCGGGGAGCTCCCGGTACGTCGAGCCCGGGATGCGCTCGGCGATGCCGGACATGATCTCCGGGGTCGTCGAGGCGTCCAGTTCACCCGCGAGCACCAGGGTCGGGAAGTCCGCCCCGGCGAGGCGGTCCCGGACGTCGACGCCCTTGAAGGCCCGCCAGGCCGCGGCCCAGTCGGCGGAGTCGGAGCGCCGGATGCGCTCCCGCGCGTACCGGACGCCCCACGGGTCGGTGGCGAGCGCGGCGGGCGTGAACCAGCGCGTCAGCGTGGGGACGAGCTGCGCCTCCATGCCGTCGGCCTCACCGGAGCGAGCGCGGTCCTCGAAGGCGTCGAAGGCGTGGTCGGTGGTGGCGAGCAGCGCCAGCGAGGCGACGCGTTCGGGTGCGCGGACGGCGACGGTCTGGGCGATGCCGCCGCCCATCGACAGGCCGACGACGTGCGCCCGGTCCACCTCGAACGCGTCGAGGACGCCGAGCAGGTCCGCGGCGAGGTCGTCCATGGTGAACGGCCGCGGCGCTCCGGCGGCGCCGCCGTGGCCGCGGAAGTCGTAGGCGAAGACCCGCCGGCCGTTCGCCAGCCGTTCCATGACGGGCTCCCACATGCGCCAGTCCACGCCCAGGGAATGCGAAAGGATCACAGCCGGTCCGCGGTCGCCCTTCTGCGCGACGACGGTCTCGTGGTCGGCCAGCGCGACGCGGTGCATCTGTGGCGGCTTCGGAACGCCCTGCTCTTCCAGAACGCCGTTGACGACGGCGAGCGCGTCCAGCGCGCGAGGAAAGCCCGCATAGACCGAGATGTGCTCGCAAAGCGCCAGCAACTCGGACGGCTCGACGCCCTGACGCAACGCTCCCCGCACGTGGCTGGCGAGACGGCGGTCGGCGCCTCCCAGGGCCGCGATGATGGCGACGGAGGCGAGCTCCCGCGCTTGGCGGCTCAGTTCGGGACGGGCCAGAGCACCGCCGAACGCCCCCTCCACCACGGTTTCGAACATCTGCGGGGACGTCCGGAGCACCTCTTCGAGCGCCTCTTCGGGCGTGCGTCCCATCAATCCCTCGTACTCGTGCCGCCCAAGCTCGCCACGGTTCATGTCGTGCTCCTCCGTCAGTGGTCCACGTTCTGTGGGACGCCTCCATGCTCCTGCCGATGCCTGCAAGATGTCCAAGACCTAGTGAAGCTTGCCGTCATATCCCTGCCTTATCACTCCTGCTCCGGCAGACCTGGCGCGCAGACGCACGCAAGCCGCTTCGGCTTCCCGGCCGTCCGTCAGGGTCCGATCGAGGCGAGATCCGGACGGCGCGCGACGAAGTCGATGAACGCGGCCAGCGCGGGGCCCGGACGGCGTCCGGCAGGCCAGGCAAGGGACGGCGCCCAGGTCGGTTCCGGTTCGAGGCGGACGATGCTCACCGGTTGGCCCGGCTCCTCGGCCACCGAGCGGGGGACGACGGCAGCGGCCAGTCCCACGCTCGCCATGGCCCTGGCCGTGCTGTACTCCCGCGTCTCGAACCGGATGCGCGCCGCCGCGCCGGCGGCCGCCAAGGCGGACAGGACGATCTCGCGGATCACCGAGCCCGGCGAGTAGCAGACCAGGTCGACACCGTCCAGCGCGGCGACGGGCACCCTGTACCTGCCCCCGAGCGGCGCCGACTCCGAGGTGATGAGGACAAGCGGCTCCTCGCCCAGCGGGAGGGACTCCAACCGCCGTCCTTCCTCCTGCGGCGGCATCCGGACGACGGTCGCCGCGTCGAGGCGTCCTCCGCCGAGGTCCGCCACCATCTCCTCGGTGTTCATCTCCCGCAACTCCACGTCGACCGCCGGGAACTCCGCGGAGAACTCCGCCAGCAGGCGCGCGAGCCGGGCCGTCAGGCCGCGGGCTCCACCGAGGCGGATCCGGCCCCGCGTCCCTTCCGCCCAGCCGCGCATCTCGTCCTCGACCGCCGCGATGTCGGACAGGATCCGCTCGGCATGCTCCAGTAGCGCCGCGCCGGCCGGTGTCAGCTCGACCCGGTGGTTGTTGCGCTCGAACAGCGTGATGCCGAGTTGCCGCTCCAGCTTGCGGATCTGCTGCGACAGGGCGGGCTGCGCGATCTGCAACGTCTCCGCCGCACGCGTGAAGTGCAGCTCACGTGCCACCGCCCTGAAGTACTCCAGCTGGCGAGAACCCATCATGTGCTGATGCTCTCACCACATAACCGGTCATGCACAGTTCCTCTTGCAGGCCGCCAGGAGGTGCTAACGCAGGGGTAACGGCCGGCTCACGAGACTCCCGATCATGGATTCCGACGCAGGACGCCGTCGATGAGACGGGCCGTGCTCCTCGCCGGCGCAGTGCTCGCCGCGACCGCGATCCTCGTGGCCCGCTCGACGACGTTCGTCCGCGAGCCCACCGCCGCCCCTACGATGGCCGCGACGACCCCGGCTCCGAGGCGGCAGGCGACGACGCCCACCTTCACCCGATCCCAGCGCGAGGAACTCACCCGCGCGCTCCACCGGTACCTGGACGGCAGGCCCGGCGATCTGTCGATCGCGGTGCGCGAGGTGGCCACCGGCCTCTCGTACTCCTATGGCGGGAGCCTGCGCACGGCGACGGCCAGCATCGTCAAGGTCGACATCGTCATGGCGGTGCTGCTCCGGGCGCAGGACGAGCGGCGCGCGCTCACGTCCACCGAGAAGGCCCTGGCCGAACGGGCGATCAAGGTCAGCGACAATGACGCCACCGGCGCGCTGTGGCGTTCCATCGGCGGCGGGGACGGCCTGGCCTCCGCCAACGAGAGACTGGGCCTGCGCGATACCAAGCCAGGTCCCGGCGGCTCCTGGGGGTCGTCGACGACTAGCGCCGCCGACCAGATCCGGCTGCTGGCCGCTCTCACGTCGGCGCACGGCCCGCTCGGTTCCTCAGGCCGACGCTACGTCCGCCACCTGATGGGGGAGGTCGTGCCGGAGCAGGCGTGGGGAGTCGGCGCGGCCGGGAGCGGCGCCGAAGTGAAGAACGGCTGGCTCCCCCGCGAAAGGCACGGCCGCGCCTGGACGGTCAACAGCATCGGCATCGTCCGCGCCACCGGGCGCACCTTTCTGCTCGCCGTCCTCTCAGAACGCGGCGCCACCCTGCGGGACGGGATCGAGGCCGTCGAGCACGCCTGCAAAACCGTCGCCGCGGCCTTCACCCGCGGCTCCATCGAAACCTGAACGGCCCGTTCACCTGCGATGTTCGCGAGATCCGCATCCGGGCCGTCATACTCTCCGTCGAACCAGGGCCCGTCCCCCGCGCCGAAGGAGCCGCTGGCATGCGCACTCGTCCGCTGTACGACGTCGTCGCCGTCCTGGCGCGGCTAGGCGTGGGCATCGTCTTCATGGCGCACGGCTGGCAGAAGATCGAGGCTGGGGTGACCGCGACGGGCCGCTCGTTCGACGCGCTCGGCGTTCCGCTGCCGACCGCCGCGGCCGTCTACTCCGCGTTCGTCGAACTCCTCGGCGGGGCGGCGCTGATCGTCGGGCTCGGCCTGCCGGTCACCGGGGCTCTGCTCTTCATCGACATGACGGGCGCGTTCATCTTCGTCCATGCGGACCAGGGCCTGTTCATGGTGGACGGCGGGACCGTCCAGGACGGCTACGAGCTGGTCCTCGCGCTCGGCATGGCCAGCCTGCTGTTCGCGGCGGGCGGCGGCGGCCGCCTGACCCTCGACCAGTGGGTGATCGCGAAGCGCGTCCGCCGCCCCGGTCCGGGTGACGAGGACGAGGACGACGCGGCGAGCTTCGTGGAGTCGCTGCGCGAGGCCGAGCTGAAGCCCGTGAAGAAGCCGCGCCGCCCCTCCAAGCCCCCCGCTCTCCCCGCCCCGGACCCGTCCGAGAAACCGGACAAGCCCGCCGACGACCCCGACGACGTGCTGGTGGCCGGGCGCCGCAAGCCGTCCCAGCGCCGCCGCGCCTCGACCACCCAGCCGACCAAGCGCCCCGCGGACGACGCAGGCACACCGAACTGAGGCACGCGAGAAGGGACCGGCCGAAGCCGATCCCCCACTCGTGGACGGCGGCGGCTCAGCAAGTCACGCCACAGGCTGGAGGCCTTGGCGCCACGTGGGGTGTGCCGGGTGCCAGCCCAGTTCGCGCTTGGCCTTGGCGTTGGATGCGCCACGCAGTTCGGTCATGAGCACGACTCCGGCCTCTCCGGCTGCCAGCCGTCCGATGAACCGCGGTACGCGCAGCGGCTTCTTGGCGCCCAGCATCACCGCCAGTTCCGGCAGCCATTCGGCGACCGGGGCGGGGTCGTCATCGACGATGTTGTAGACACCGCGGCCGCCGTTCTCCACCGCCGCGACCGTGGCCTCCGCGGCGTCGGCGATGTGGACGAACGACCACACTCCGCCGCCGTCGCCGACGACCGGGAACTTCCGCTTGCGGATCATCTCGAGCTGCTCGGAACCCGGCGCCATGGAGGTGCCCGGCCCGTAGAACGCGCCGTAGCGCAGCACGATCCCCTCGGTCCAGTCGGCGCCCAGCACGGCCTTCTCCAGATGCTCGACCGCGGCGATCATCGAGGCCATCGGGGCGACCGGTGAGCGGTCCAAGGGGTCCTGCTCGCTCTTGACCCGCCCGCCGGTGCGGTCGTAGGTGAAGGCGCCGTTGCTCTGGGCGACGAACCGTCGTACACCGGTGGCGCGCGCGGCCGCGAGCAGGTTGTCGTTGCCCTCGGTCCGCAGCCGGTCGGTGGCGGCGAAGCTGCGTTCGAAATGGCGGGTGTCGATGTCCCCGATGGCGGTCAACTGGTTGACGATCACCTCTGGTGCCGCCTCGCGCACGGCCGCCTCGACCTGGGAGCGATCGAGCGCGTCGGCGATGACCGGTACCGCGCCCAGCCGGGCCGCCCCGGACTTGCCGGATTCGCTGCGGACCATGGCGAACACCTCGTGCCCCGCTTCGACCAGACGAGGCAGGAGTTCCTTGCCCATCGCTCCGGTCGCTCCTGCCACCAGTACTCTCATCGTCGGCTCCCTTGCTCTCCGGTCCGGGTTCGCCACCTGAACCGGATGGCCCGACGATTGCTGACAGAAGTCGAAGGTGACCTACGTCACACCGTGAGCAGAGGCTCCCCATGGTCGGCCGACGCCCATTGCCGGGTCGCTCGTTCGAGCTTGTCGGGGTTCGCCTGAGTGCGGCAGGCAGTGATGCCCTCGGCTGTGACCTCCAGGCACATGACGGCGACGACCCGGCCGTCCACGACGGCCACAGCGGCGGGCTCGCCATTGGCGACCCAGGCGTAGATCTCGGACGAGCCGCCGACGATGGCGCGTTTGGCCTCGGAGGGCTCGAACAGGGCCCGGACGAACTTCGCGACCGCGGCGGCTCCCTCGAACGCCCTGGTGCGTGCCGGGACCCGCCCTCCGCCATCGCCGACGGAGACGGCGTCCTTGGTGAGGAGGCGTACGAGCTCATCGGTCTGGCCGCTGGCGGCGGCCGCCAGGAACTCCTCGACGATCCGATGGGCGGCGGCATCGTCGATCTCGCTGCGCGTTCTGCCGTACGCGACATGCTTCTTGGCACGGTGAAAGATCTGCTGGCTGGCGGCCTCGGTGATGTCGAGGATCTCAGCGATCTCCCGGTGCGGGTAGTCGAAGGCCTCCCGCAGCACATAAACGGCCCGTTCGTTGGGAGACAGGCGCTCCATAAGGGTGAGGACCGCGTACGAGACCGATTCGCGCTGCTCGGCCGTGTCGGCGGGCCCGAGCATCACGTCCCCCGCGAGCAGCGGCTCGGGGAGCCATCGGCCCACGTAGGTCTCGCGGCGTGCCCGCGCGGAGGCGAGCTGGTTGAGGCACAGGTTGGTGAGCACCTTCGTCAGCCAGGCCTCGGGGACCTCGACGCGGGCGACGTCGGCGGCCTGCCAGCGCAGGAACGTTTCCTGCACGACGTCCTGGGCTTCGTCCGCGGAACCGAGGAGACGGTAGGCGATGGCCTGCAGACGGGGCCTCGCCAGCTCGAACCGGTCGATGTCCTCAACCGACAAAGGCATGATCCGATTCTAGTCCTCCGCAGCGTCCAGCTGGTCGGCGCCCGTCTCGCGGATCGGGCCATCCGGACGGCGGGCCTCTAGCTTTCCGGCAGTTCGGCCGAAGCCGATCAGCCCGAACGAATCAGCGGGCAAAGGTCCGCTCGCGTACCGGGGCAGTGTCCAGCGGGTGCGGTATGCCCGCCCGAGTCTCGGTCTCAAGCGCCGCCGTCACCGCGTACGGGGTCCGTAGCGGGGCGAAGTCCGTCGAACAGGACGGCCAGGATTTGCTCACGGTCCTCAGGTGCTCGTTCCACGGCCCAAGCGACCGCCGCGACAAGCGAGAACAGCGCGGAGGCACTGACGTCCGGCCGGACGGCCCCGGCCTGCTGAGCGCGCACCAACAGCTGCGCCCCACCCGCTTTCATGGCCTGACAACTGGCGTGCAGGTCCGATTCCGGATCGGCGAGGCTGTCAACGAGGGCGTCGACCAGGCCGCGATAGGTCATCGCATGCTCCACTGCGGCCTCGAACCATCTGGCCAGTGCGTCGCCGGGCATGGCGGTGGTGAGCAGCGCGTCCGAGCGTACGCGCAGCCCGCGGAGGCTCTCACCCAGTAGAGCCTCCAGAAGCGCCTGGCGGGTCGGGAAGTGCCGGTAGAGGGTCACGTTCCCGACGCCGGCTCTGCGCGCGATGTCGTTCAGGGACGCGCCGACGCCCTGCTCGGTGAACGCCGCCCGCGCCGCCGTCAGCAGCCGTTCGGAGTTGCGCCGCGCGTCCTTGCGCGGCGCCCGCCCGGTAGCCCGCCCATTCGTCATGAACCCTCCGCCGGTTGCTAAACGAGGAAGCTCCTCATATCGTACCGGACTTGAAGCGAGGAGCCTCCTCGTTTAACTTCCACCGCCGCAGCGAGGAGCATCATGACCGAAGAGATCCTGCCCGCGCCGACAACGGGGGCCACCCGTGTGCCCGATCCGCCCGGATCGCAGCGCCGACCGGGCCTCGTGCTGGCGATCGTCCTGACCTGCCAGACGATGTTCATCCTCGACACCAGCGTGGTGAACATCGCCCTGCCCCACATCCAGCGCGACATGGCCTTCTCCCCTGCCGATCTGTCGTGGGTGCTGAACGCCTACATGCTGGCCTTCGGCGGGCTGCTCCTGCTCGGCGGACGCATCGGCGACATCTTCGGCCAGCGGCGGGCACTCATCGGCGGAGTCGCCGTGTTCACCGTCGCCTCACTGGCCGGCGGGCTGTCGACCTCGGCCGGAATGCTGCTCGTCGCCCGCGCCGGTCAGGGGATCGGCGCCGCCGTCGCCGCACCGACCGTCCTCGCCCTGATCACCCTCGGCTTCCCCGACCCGGCCGCGCGAGGCCGGGCGCTGGGCGCCTACGCGGCCGTTTCCGGCTCCGGCGCCGCCCTCGGCCTGATCGCCGGCGGAATGCTCACCGACTGGATGTCCTGGCGCTGGGTCCTGTTCATCAACGTGCCGGTCGGCGCCGTCCTGCTCATCTCGGCCCCGCTGTTCATCGCCGAAACCGACCGCCGTCCAGGACGCTTCGACCTCGCCGGCTCGCTGACCTCGACCCTGGGCATGACCGCACTCGTCTTCGGCTTCATCCGCGCCGCCGAGCAGGACTTCGGCGACCCGGTCGCCCTCGGCGCGCTCGGCGCGGCCGTCATCCAGCTCGCGCTGTTCGTCGCCATCGAGGCCCATGTCCGGCAGCCGATCACTCCGCTGCGGCTGTTCGCCGACCGCAACCGAGCCACCGGCTACCTCGGCCTGCTGTTCGTCATGGCCGCGGGCAACGGCATGTTCTTCTTCCTCACCCAGTTCCTGCAGCAGATCCGCGGCTACGACCCGCTGAAGGCCGGCCTCGCGTTCGTGCCGCTGACCGTCCTGATCCTCATCTCCTCCAACGCCTCCGCTCGGCTGCTGCCCCGCCTCGGCGCGAAGACGCTCACCGCCTCCGGCGCCGCGGCCATCACCGTGGGCCTCCTCTGGCTGGCCCGGCTCACACCGTCGGCCGACTACGCGGGATCGCTGCTCGGCCCGACACTCATCGCCGGCCTCGGCATGGGCACCCTGCTGGTCGGGGTCACCACCGTGCTGACCTCCGGCGTACGCGCGGAGGACGCCGGCGCCGCCTCCGGCCTGCGCAACGTCATGCAGCAGATCGGCGGCGCACTGGGGCTGGCCATCCTCGTCACCGCGTTCGGCGCCGCCACCCGCACGACACACGGAACAGGCCACCACGTCTTCACCGAGGGGGTGACTACGGCCTTCACCGTCGGAGCGGCTTTCACCGCCTGCACCATCCTGCTGGCCCTGACCATGAGGACACGTCAAGACCCCGCGCCCGAACCCCTGCGCGGCGAGGAGCCCCATCCGATGACGGACGCATAACCCAGTCGATGCTTCGCCCCGAGGCCCGGCAAAGGCGGGTCGCGGTAGGCCGCGGATCGAACGGCGAGCTGCGCTCAACGCAACAAACGATCACGCGAAAGCGAGAGCGGGGTACCGGCCTGTGACCGATACCCCGCTCTGACCAGGCACTACGCAGCCGGTATCGGCTCCGGGTCAGCTGCAGCCGCTGGTCGAGCCGCAGCCCTCGCAGACGTAGCAGCTGCCCGCCGGGCGCATCTTGGTACCGCAGGTGAGGCAGAGCGGCGCGTCGGCCGTGCGGCCCTGGCGGCTCTCGATCACCTCCATGGACGAGCGCGCCCCGCCGACCGCGGCCGGGGCGGGCGCCGCCGGCCGGGCGATCTCGGCCGACTGCGCCAGCGACTCGTGGTCGACCTCCTCCTCGGCGTGCAGGGCGGCGGGGTCCTCGCCGTTGGCCTGCATCGCGCGCTCGCCGGCGGTGAAGATGCCGAGTTCGGCGCGCTCCTCGTACGGGAGGTGGTCCAGCGCCAGGCGGCGGAAGATGTAGTCCATCACCGAGGTCGCCATGCGGATGTCCGGGTCGTCGGTCATGCCCGCCGGCTCGAACCGCATGTTGGTGAACTTCTCCACCCACGTCTCCAGCGGGACGCCGTACTGGAGGCTGATGGAGATCGCCATGGAGAAGGCGTCCATCACGCCGGCGAGCGTGGAGCCCTGCTTGCCGAGCTTGAGGAAGACCTCGCCGACGCCGTCGTCCGGGTAGGACGAGGCGGTCATGTACCCCTCGGCGCCGGCCACGGAGAAGCGGGTCACGGTCGCGGGACGCTGCTTCGGCAGCCGCCTGCGGACGGGGCGCGGCGTCGTCTCCGCGGGCGCCGCCGCCTTCGGCTCCTCCTTCTTGCCCGCTGCGGACAGCGGCTGGCCGACCTTGCAGTTGTCGCGGTAGATCGCCAGGGCCTTCAGGCCGAGCCGCCAGCCCTCGAAGTACACCTTCTCGATGTCCTCGACGGTGGCCTGCTCCGGCATGTTGACGGTCTTGGAGATCGCGCCGGACAGGAACGGCTGGACGGCCGCCATCATCCGGACGTGCCCCATCGGGCTGATCGCCCGCTCGCCCATCGCGCAGTCGAACACCTCGTAGTGCTCGGGCCGCAGCCCGGGCGCGTCCACGACGTGGCCGTGCTCGGAGATGAACTCGACGATCGCCTCGATCTGCTCCTGCTGGTAGCCGAGCTGCTTCAGGGCGCGCGGCACCGTGTGGTTGACGATCTGCATGGACCCGCCGCCGACGAGCTTCTTGAACTTCATCAGCGCGAGGTCCGGCTCGATGCCGGTGGTGTCGCAGTCCATCATCAGGCCGATCGTCCCGGTGGGGGCGAGCAGGCTGGCCTGCGCGTTGCGGTAGCCGTTCTTCTCGCCGGCCTTCAGGCAGTCCGTCCACTGCTTGGCGGCGGCGGCGTGGATCGCCTTGTCCATCGCGCCCAGCGTCCGGACGTCGTCGTTGGCGGCGGCGTGCTTGCGCATGACGCGCTTGTGGCCCTCGGCGTTGCGCGCGTAGCCCGCGTACGGGCCGACGACGCCCGCGATCTCGGCCGACCGCCGGTAGGCGACGCCCGTCATCAGCGAGGTGATCGCCGCCGCCAGGGACCGTCCGCCCTCGGAGTCGTAGGCGTGCCCGGTCGCCATCAGCAGCGCGCCCAGGTTGGCGTAGCCGATGCCGAGCTGCCGGTAGTCGCGGGTCGTCTGCGCGATCTTCTCGGTCGGGAAGTCGGCGAACGTGATGGAGATGTCCATCGCCGTGATGATCAGCTCGGTGAGCTTGACGAACCTCGCGACGTCGAAGGCGTTCTCGGGCGTGAGGAACTTCAGCAGGTTGATGCTCGCGAGGTTGCAGGACGAGTTGTCCAGGCTCATGTACTCCGAGCAGGGGTTGGACGCGGTGATCCGCCCGGTCTCGGGGTTGGTGTGCCAGTCGTTGATCGTGTCGTCGTACTGGATGCCGGGGTCGGCGCACTCCCACGCCGCCTTGGCCATCAGCCGGAACAGCTCCTTGGCCTCGACCTTCTCGACGACCTCGCCGGTCATCCGGGCCCGCAGCGCGAACTGCCCGTCCGACTCCACGGCGTGCATGAACTCGTCCGACACCCGGACGGAGTTGTTGGCGTTCTGGTACTGGACGCTGCCGATGTCCTTGCCGCCGAGGTCCATGTCGAACCCGGCGTCCCGCAGCGCGCGGATCTTGTTCTCCTCGCGCGCCTTGGTCTCGATGAACTCCCCGATGTCGGGGTGGTCGACGTCCAGCACGACCATCTTGGCGGCACGGCGGGTCGCGCCGCCCGACTTGATCGTTCCGGCGGACGCGTCGGCGCCGCGCATGAACGAGACCGGGCCGCTGGCCGTCCCGCCCGAGGACAGCAGCTCGCGGCTGGAGCGGATGCGGGAGAGGTTCAGGCCGGCGCCGGAGCCGCCCTTGAAGATCACGCCCTCTTCCTTGTACCAGTCCAGGATCGACTCCATCGTGTCGTCCACGGACAGGATGAAGCACGCCGAGACCTGCTGCGGGGACTTCGTGCCGACGTTGAACCACACGGGGGAGTTGAAGCTGAACAGCTGGTGGACCAGCGCGTACTTCAGTTCGTGGTCGAAGATCTCGGCGTCCTCGTCGGACGCGAAGTAGCCCTCCTGGCGGCCCGTGTCCACGTACATGCGGACGACACGGTCGACGAGCTGTTTCAGGCTCCATTCCCGCTGCGGCGTGCCGACCGCCCCGCGGAAGTACTTGGACGTGACGATGTTGACGGCGTTCAGCGACCAGAAGTCGGGGAACTCGACGCCGCGCTGCTCGAAGTTCACCGAGCCGTCGCGCCAGTTGGTCATGACGACGTCACGACGTTCCCAGCGCATCTCGTCGTACGGGTGCACGCCGGGCGTGGTGAAGATGCGCTCGACCTTCAGCCCCCTGCGGCCCCCCTTGCCGCGCCGCGCCGCCGAGCCGCTCACCGTCTCCGTCATGACCTTCCCCCTCTCGGGCCCTCCCGCCGGGCCCTGTCCAGGAACAACCACGCCGCCGCCCGGGCCATGCCCGCGCGGAGACGCCTTTACGTGTGCTGATGTGTTTCCGGAACCGTCCCTACCGGGACGGGCCGGGCTCCCCCGAGGAACCGGTCTTCCGCAGTGCCTCGATCTCCTTGGCGAAGTCGTCGAGCGACTCGAAGCCCCGGTAGACCGAGGCGAATCGCAGATAGGCGACCTCGTCGAGTTCGCCGAGCGGCCCCAGGATCGCGAGGCCGATCTCGTGCGAGGGGATTTCCGCGGACCCGGACGACCTGATCGCCTCTTCGACCCGCTGCCCCAGCTTCGCGAGCGCATCCTCGTCGACCGGACGGCCCTGGCAGGCCCTGCGCACACCGGCGATGATCTTTTCCCGGGAGAACGGCTCGGTGACCCCGCTGCGCTTGGCCACCATCACGAGCACATTCTCCTGCGTCGTGAATCGCTTGCCGCATTCCGAGCACGACCGGCGACGCCGAATGGCGCCCCCGTCATCGGTCGAACGGCTGTCGATCACTTTGGTGTCAGGGTTGCGACAGAACGGGCAGTGCACGTTTGGTCCCTCCCCTGACGTAAACGAGTTACACCGATGATAGCGCCATATATAGGGAACTACATCGATGTGACTACTAGATGTTGTGGTCAACCGTACGGCTCACCGGACTCGTTCGCAACCTGGTCCCGAGCCCCCTGCGTCACATCCGCCACGTCCGCGCAGGTCATCTCCGACACCCCGATTTTCCCTCCGGGCGTGTCGTCACCCAGCGCCCCCGACAGGCCCCTCCCGGTAACCCCCGGCACGCCGAAGTCCCAGCAAGAGGCCCTCTCCCGCGCGCTGTCAGCCGCCCGCCGCGGCGCCCCCGGCCGCCGATCCCGCTCCCGGCCGGCAAGCGCCGGCACCGCCGCCCGCACGCAAGTTCCGAGCGCTCCGCCGCGAGGAGCGCGACCCGTCGCGCCGACGGGTGGTACCCGCCGCTCCGCGTCGTTCGACGGGCACCTTGAGTCACCGCATCCAGGGTGACTGAGCGTGACCGAGCCCGCTGCGCCGGTCAGCTCGACGGAAGCCGGAGTTGCTGACCGGGGTGGACGGTGGGGTCGCCTGCCAGACCGTTGAGGTCGATCATGCGCTGCACCACAAGGCGCGGGTCGCTGCCGGGATCGGCGGTGGACGCGATGTCCCACAGGGTTTCGCCGGGCTCGACGACGACCGTTTCGGCGGGACGGGACGCGCCGCCGTGGCTTTCCCGGGAGCCGGCGAACGCGCCCGAACCCATGGTGAGCCAGAGCAGTACGAGCGTCACGGTGGCGACGAAGGCGACCAGGACGACGCGGCCCCGGCGGGTCAGGCGGATCGGAGGACGGCCACTGTGGGGTGAACCCGGCATCTCTCCCCTCCTCGACTTCGAATGCATTTTCGATCGAACGTCTGTACGATGTTCTACCAGGGGCCGTCCCGAAAAAGCGAGCACATCTTCGAACAATTGTTTGATCATCGGGCCTGGACGCGATAGCGTTCCATGACAAGGAGTGACGGATCCGAGGCGCCCGGGAGGCGACTAGCGATGAGCAAGGTCCGGGAGCTGCCCGACGGGCCGATGGACGAGACGGGCCTGACGCAGCGACAGCGCATGGTGCTGGAGGTGATCCGTGACTCGGTCCAGCGCCGCGGGTACCCGCCCTCGATGCGCGAGATCGGCGAGGCCGTGGGGCTGACCAGCACCTCCAGCGTGTCGCACCAGCTCCGGGCGCTGCAGCGCAAGGGCTTCCTGCGGCGCGACCCCAACCGGCCGCGCGCGGTCGAGGTGCGGGTGCCGGGCACGACACCGGTGCGCACCCACGAGGAGGCCTACGAGCAGACCTCGGGGCAGCCCACGCCCGCCTACGTGCCGCTCGTCGGCCGTATCGCCGCCGGTGGCCCGATCCTCGCCGAGGAGGCCGTCGAGGACGTCTTCACGCTGCCGAAGCAGCTCGTCGGCGAGGGCACCCACTTCCTGCTGAAGGTCACCGGCGACTCGATGATCGACGCCGCGATCGCGGACGGTGACTGGGTGGTCGTGCGGCAGCAGCCGGTGGCCGAGCAGGGCGACATCGTGGCCGCGATGATCGACGGCGAGGCCACGGTCAAGACGTTCAAGCGCCGCGACGACGGACACATCTGGCTGATGCCCCAGAACCCCGCCTACGAGCCGATCCCCGGCGACGAGGCGTCGGTGCTCGGCCGGGTCGTGGCGGTGCTCCGCAAGATGTGACACCGGCCGTCGGCGGCCGCCGGAGCGTCTCCGGCGGCCGCTCACGCATGCCCGAACCCAGCCCCACGACCGGCCCGCAGGTGCGCCGGAGGGTAGAGGCGTGGGAGGTGTAGAGGGATCGCCGCGCCGCTCAGGGTGGGAGCGGCGCGGCGTCGCGGGTGGTCAGCGTTTGGGGACGATGTTGACGATCTTGGGGGCCCGGACAATGATCTTGGCGATGTCGGCGCCGGCCAGGGCGTCCTGGACCTTGGCCGAGGCCAGGGCGCGGCGTTCCAGTTCCTCGTCCGCGATGCCGGGCGGGACGTCCAGGCGGTCGCGGACCTTCCCGGCGACCTGGACGACGCAGGTGACCGACTCCTCCACCAGCAGCGCGGGGTCGGCGGACGGCCAGCCCGCGCGGACCACCGGCGCGGTGCGGCCCAGCATCTCCCACGCCTCGTCGGCGGTGTAGGGGGCGAACAGCGACAGCAGGACCGCGATCGCCTCGGCGGCCTCGCGGACGGCCGGGTCGGCGGCGCCGGGGCCGGAGTCGATGGCCTTGCGGGTCGCGGTGACCAGCTCCATGATCCGCGCGATGGCGACGTTGAACCGCTGCGTCTCGACCAGCGTGGTGGCCTCGTCGACCGTGCGGGCCGTGGCGCGGCGCAGGGTCGTGTCGCCGGAGGCGACGTCCGCGCCGGGCTCGGAGGAGACCTCGGCGGCGATGCGGTGCACGCGGGACAGGAACTTCGACATGCCGTGCGGGGAGACGTCGGCCCAGTCGATGTCGTCCTCGGGCGGGCCGGAGAACAGGATCGCCAGCCGGACGACGTCCACCCCGAACTCGCCGATCTGCTCGCCCAGGTCGACGCCGTTGCCCAGCGACTTCGACATCGCCTTGCCCTGGTTGATCACCTGGCCCTGGTTCAGCAGCCGGGTGAAGGGCTCGGTGAAGTCGACCATGCCCATGTCGTACAGGACCTTGGTGAAGAACCGGCTGTACAGCAGGTGCAGGATGGCGTGCTCGACGCCGCCCGTGTACTGGTCGACCGGCATCCACTTGCGGACCCGCTCGGTGTCGAACGGGCCGTCCTCGTAGTCGGGCGAGCAGTAGCGGAAGTAGTACCAGGACGAGTCGACGAACGTGTCCATGGTGTCGGTGTCGCGGGTGGCGGCGCCGCCGCACTTGGGGCACTCGGTGTTCACCCAGTCGGACGCGGCGGCCAGGGGCGAGGTGCCCTTGGGGGCCAGGTCGGCGCCGCGCAGGCCCTCGGGCAGGGTCACCGGCAGCTGGTCGTCGGGGACGGGGACCTCGCCGCAGGCCTCGCAGTGCACGATCGGGATCGGGCAGCCCCAGAACCGCTGCCGGGACACCAGCCAGTCGCGCAGCCGGAAGTTCACCGACGCGCGACCGGTGCCGCGCTCCTCCAGGATCCCGGTGATGCGGGCGATGCCGTCGGCCTTGGTCAGCCCGTCGATGGGGCCGGAGTTGACGATCGCGCCGTCGCCGGGGGTGGCGACGCCGGTCTCGGCGGGGTCGGCCAGGCCGGTCTCGACGACGATGCGGACGGGCAGGCCGAACTTCAGCGCGAAGTCCAGGTCGCGCTGGTCGTGCGCCGGGACGGCCATGATCGCGCCATGCCCGTACTCGGCCAGGACGTAGTCGGACGCCCAGACGGGCAGCCGCTCGCCGTTGACCGGGTTGATCGCGTAGCGGCCCAGGAACACGCCGGTCTTCTCACGCTCGGTGGACAGCCGCTCGATCTCACTCTCGCGGGAGACCTCGTCGCGGTAGGCCTCGAACGCGGCGCGGTGGTCGGGGTGGCAGACCTCCTCGGCCAGCGCGGCGTCGGCGGCCACGACCATGAACGTCGCCCCGTACAGGGTGTCGGGGCGGGTGGTGTAGACGGTGACGGGCTCGTCGCGCCCCTCGATCACGAAGTCGACGTCGGCGCCGGTGGAGCGGCCGATCCAGTTGCGCTGCATCAGCAGGACGCGCTCGGGCCACTTGCCCTCCAGCTGCGCCATGTCGTCCAGCAGCCGGTCCGCGTACTCGGTGATCTTGAAGTACCACTGGGTCAGCACGCGCTTCTCGACCAGCGCGCCGCAGCGCTCGCAGTGCCCGCCGACGACCTGCTCGTTGGCCAGCACCGTCTGGTCCTTCGGGCACCAGTTGACGTGGCCGCCCTTGCGGTAGGCCAGGCCCCGCTCGTAGAAGCGCAGGAACAGCCACTGCGTCCACTTGTAGTACTCGGGGTCGGAGGTGTGCAGGCGCCGCGTCCAGTCGAAGGACGGGGCGTAGCGGCGGAAGGAGGCCGCCTGCGTCTCGATGTTGGCGTACGTCCACTCGGCGGGGTGCGAGTCGCGCTTGATCGCGGCGTTCTCGGCGGGCAGGCCGAAGGAGTCCCAGCCGATCGGGTGCAGGACGTTGAAGCCGCGCTGGAACCAGTAGCGCGCGACGACGTCGCCGATGGCGAACGCCTCCGCGTGACCCATGTGCAGGTCGCCGCTGGGATAGGGGAACATGTCCAGGGCGTAGCGGCGCTCCTCGGCGGGGCCCTTCTCGTCCGCCTTGAAGGGGTCGAGTTCCTCCCAGCGGGCCTGCCACTTGTCCTGAACCGCCCGTGGGTCGTACCCGTCGCTCAGGGGGGACGCCCCCCCTGCACCCCCCGGCGTTGCGCGGTGGGGAACGTCGCTGCTCACGCTTCTGACTCCGGTTCCTGCTGCTGGGTCGTGGCCGTCCGCCGACATGAAACGGCCCCTCGCACAGGAGGGGCCACCACGCTGACGTCAGTGCGTCAACGTGGTCCTTCGAGGAGCAGCCTGGTTGGCATACCTCAAGAGTAGCGCAGCCGCAACCCCGCCCGCCGCGACTTAGTGCCCCGACTCCTGGCGGGCCATGGACACGACGCCGGTCACCTGCACGCGGGTCAGCTCCAGATCGGCGCCGACGGCGGACAGCGTCTCCTCCTCGGACACGGTCAGCGGGCCGTCGACCAGCGCGATCTCGGCGGCGGCGCGCAGGATGCTCTCCCGCGCCTCGGGGGCGAGGGCCGAGGCGGCGCGCGCCATCTCCACGCGGACCTCGTCGAAGGGACGGCCGAGGTCGGCGTTCAGGGCGGACTCGTCGTACCCGGGCTCGCCGGCCTGCCGGACGACCACGACGGCGCGGGAGCGGGCGGCCGCGTTGGTGTAGTCGCCGGAGCGCAGGACCTGGGCGATGGCCAGGCGCAGCAGCATCGCGGGCATCTGCGCGAGCTGCGCGGTCGTCGGCACGTCGAGCACGGCCGGGTTCCAGCGGCCGTGGCAGGCGTCGCACTCGACGAACTCGCCGCCGGCCTTCATCAGCGGGATGACCGGAACGAAGAACAGCGTGAAGAAGTTGCGCCCCTGCCTGCGGCGGTACTCGCGGTCGCCGCCGCACCCGGGACAGTGGAAGGTTCCCCTGGTCAGGGTGAAGAACACCACCCGCCAGCCAAAGATGATCAAGATCGCGCACCCTTTCTCGCTGCAGCGGCACATGCTAGCGCCGCGGGGCGACCGGCATCCGGCGCGGGCCCCGGCGCCCGCGCGGACCGGCCGGATCCGGTCATGACGCCGAAGGCCCGACAAGGCGGACTCCCTCCCTCTCGCGGGTGCGCCGTCGCAACGACGAGAACGCCACGTCAAGGGCTGCGAATGATGGCGTCGGACGAGCCCCGTGCAGCAGGATGTGCGGAACGGTTTCATACACTCGTCGGTAACTAACCGGCCGGTCACCTTTCCGCGCGAGGAGTGCCATGCTCAACCTGTCCGTGCTGCTGGAGGACGCCGCCCGAGAGACGCCCGACCGCGACGCCGTCGTGTTCGGGGACCTCCGGCTCTCCTACTCCTTCCTCGACCAGGTCGCGAACCAGGTCGCGAACCTGCTGCGCGAGCGCGGCATCGGGCCGGGCGACAAGGTGGCGCTGTCCAGCCCGAACCTCCCGTACTTCCCGATGGTGTACTTCGGGGTGCTCAAGGCGGGGGCGGTGGTCGTCCCGCTGAACGTGCTGCTCAAGCCGCGGGAGATCGCCTACCACCTCGGCGACTCCGGCGCCAAGGCGTTCTTCTGCTTCGAGGGGACGCCGGAGCTGCCGCTCGGCGAGATGGGGCGCGCCGGGTTCGAGCAGGCGGAGGGGTGCGAGCACCTCTTCCTGCTGCCGGCCGACCCGTCCGCCGCCGCGTCCCCGGTCGAGGGCGCCGAGCTGTTCTGGGCGGCGCTCGCGGGGAAGCCGGGCACCGGCGAGACGGCGCAGACCGGGCCGGGCGACCCCGCCGTGATCATCTACACCAGCGGGACGACCGGCCGCCCAAGGGCGCCGAGCTCACGCACAGCAACCTGCTGACGAACGCCATGGTGGACGACACGCTGTTCTACCGGACGCTGCACGACACGTCGCTGGTCACGCTGCCGCTGTTCCACATCTTCGGGCAGACGTGCGTGATGAACGTCGGCCTCTACCGGCGCGCGACGCTCGTGATGCAGGCGAGGTTCGACGCCCGGCAGGCCGTCGAGCTGATGGTCAAGGAGAAGGTGAACATCTTCGCGGGCGTCCCGACGATGTACTGGGGCCTGCTGACCGACGAGACCTCCGACGAGGACATCGCGTCGATCCGGGAGAACCTGCGGGTCGCGGTGTCGGGCGGGTCGGCGCTGCCGATGGAGGTCCTCAAGGGGATCAAGACCAAGTTCGGCGTGGACGTCCTGGAGGGGTACGGCCTGTCGGAGACGTCGCCGGTGGCCTCGTTCAACCGCCCGGACCGCCCGACCAAGCCCGGCTCGATCGGCCTGCCCGTGTGGGGCGTGGAGATGAAGCTGATCGACGACGACTGGAAGGAGATCGAGGGCGAGGGGCCCGGCGAGATCGCCATCCGGGGGCACAACATCATGAAGGGGTACCACGGGCGCCCCGAGGCGACCGAGGCCGCCATCAGGGACGGCTGGTTCCGCACCGGTGACGTGGCCCGGCGCGACGAGGACGGCTACTACTACATCATCGACCGCTCCAAGGACATGATCATCCGGGGCGGTTACAACGTCTACCCGCGCGAGCTGGAAGAGGTCCTGATGACCCATCCGGAGGTGTCGCTGGCCGCGGTCGTGGGCGTCGCGCACCCCTCGCACGGCGAGGAGGTCAAGGCGTACGTGATCCGCACGCCCGGCGCCGCGGTCACCGAGGACGAGCTGGTCGCATGGGGCAAGGAGCAGTTCGCCAACTACAAGTACCCGCGGATCGTCGAGTTCCGCGACGAGCTGCCGATGACCGCCACCGGCAAGATCCTCAAGCGCGAGCTGCGCTGACCGCGCGCGGGGCCCGGGGCCTCAGCGAATGCTGAGGTCCTGGGTCCCGACGACGCGCAGCAGTTTCATCGCCTCGTGCGAGGGCGTGCCCGGCGTGGTCGTGTAGAGGACGACCCGCTGGTCGCGTTCCGGGACGTACAGGACGTCGCAGTGCATCTCCAGCTCGCCGACGACGGGATGCGTCATGCGCTTGCGGCTGCCGCGCCTGATCCCGACCTCGCCCTCGTCCCAGAGCCTGGCGAACAGCGCGCTGCGGCCGGCGACCTCGGCGACCAGCCTGGCGATGCCCGCGTCGCCCGGATACCGGCCGGACGCCGCCCGCAGGTCGGCCACCAGTCCGCGGGCGAACTGCGTCACGTACTCGTCGGCGCCGTACCGCTCGATGTCGCGGCCGGTGAACAGCCAGCGGACGACGTTGCGGTCGTGAGGCGCCATCGCGGCGAAGTCGGTCATGAGCGCCGCCGCGAGCGGGTTCCAGGCGATGATGTCCTGCCGGGCGTTCAGCACGTAGGCGGGCGTGTCGTCCAGCCGTTCGAGCAGGTGGACGATGCCCGCCGGGACGTCCTGCGAAGGGCCGCTGGGCGGTTCCGGCGCTTCACCGGCGAGGGCGTAGAGGTAAGCACGCTCATCGTCGGTCAGCCTCAGCGCCCGCGCGAGCGCTCCGAGGATCTGCCTGGACGGACGAGGCCCGCGTCCCTGCTCCAGCCGGATGTAGTAGTCCACCGACATTCCGGCCAGTTGCGCGACCTCTTCCCGGCGCAGACCGGGGGTTCGGCGGCGCGCCCCCCTCGGGAGCCCGACGTCCGCGGGCTGGATGCGGGCCCGCCGGGAACGCAGGAACGCCGCCATCTGCTCTCTGTCCATGTTCTCCAGCATGTCCGATACGACGGACCTGCCGCCGGGTCGAGGGTGGTACGGCCGATCCCAGCTTCGGCCGGTCTCTCCTCAGCCCGGACACCGCCGGGCAACCTGGACGGCATGACGACACAGATCGCACTCATCACCGGAGCCAACAAGGGCATCGGCCTCGAGACGGCCCGCATCCTCGGCCGCGGCGGCGCCGCCGTCCTGCTCGGGGCGCGTTCGGCCGAGCGCGGCGAGCCGGCCGCCGCCGCGCTCGCCGCCGAGGGGATCGACGCCCGGTTCGTCCGGCTGGACGTCACCGACGCCGACACCGTCGAGGCCGCCGCCAAGTGGATCGACGCCGAGTTCGGCCGGCTCGACATCCTGGTCAACAACGCCGGGATCACCACAACGGGCGCCACCGGCTTCCCGCCGAGCCGGACGTCGCCGGACCTGGTCCGGACCGCGTTCGAGACCAACGTGTTCGGCGTCGTCGCGGTCACCAACGCGATGCTCCCGCTCCTGCGCCACTCCCCCGCCGGGCGGATCGTCAACGTCTCCAGCGAACTCGGCTCGCTGACGTTGCACGGCGACCCGTCCAGCCCGGTGCACGGCGTCAACCTGCTGCCGTACAACGCGTCCAAGTCGGCGCTGAACGCCGTCACCGTCGCCTACGCCAAGGAGCTGGCCGGCACCTCGATCACGGTGAACGCCGCCACGCCGGGGTACTGCGCGACGGACCTCAACGAACACGCCGGGTACCGGACGCCGGAGCAGGGGGCGTCCGTGATCGCCGGAGTGGCCCTCCTCGGCGACGACGGCGGCCCGACGGGCGCGTTCCTCTCCGAGGACGGCCCCCTGCCCTGGTAGTCCGGGCTCAGATCGTGTAGGGCAGGCGCTTGATCCCGTTGATGAAGTTGGACTCCAGGCGGTCGGGGTCGCCGGAGGCGCGGATGGCGGGCGCGTGGCGCAGCAGCTCGCGGAACATCACGGTGATCTCGCGCCTGGCCAGGTGCGCGCCGAGGCAGAAGTGCGGCCCGGGCCCGCCGAACCCGACGTGCTGTTTCGGATCGCGCAGGATGTCGAACCGCTCCGGGTCGGTGAAGACCGACTCGTCCCGGTTGGCCGACCAGTAGTAGAGGACGAGCTTGTCGCCCTCCTTGATCTCGTGCTCGTTCAGCACGGTGTCGCGGGTCGCGGTCCTGCGCATCCAGATGACCGGCGAGACGTACCGGACGATCTCCTCGACCGCGCCGGGCATCCGGTTCTCGAAATCCTCGACCAGCAGGGCCCGCTGGTCGGGGTTGCGGGTGAACAGGTCGAGGCCGTGGGCGATCGCGTTGCGGGTGGTCTCGTTGCCGGCGACGACCAGCAGGATGAAGAACGAGCCGAGTTCCTGGTCGGTCAGCGACTCGCCGTCGAGGTTGGCGTTCACCAGGGCGGAGGTGAGGTCGTCGGTGGGGTCCGCCCGGCGCTGCCGCCCGAGGTCCTCGACCAGGCCGCGCAGCGTCTCGCCCGCACCGAGCAGCGCCATCGCCATCTGCTCCGGCTCCGCGGACGGGATGAACTCGGGGTCGTTGCCCGCCAGGATGACGTTCGTGGCGTCCAGGACGGTCCCGTACTGCTCCTCCGCGATGCCCATCATGTCGCAGATGATCTTCAGGGGGAGCCGGGCGGCGACGTCGGTCACGAAGTCGCCCGAGCCGCTGCCCGACGCCACGTTCTCGACGATCTGGCCCGCGACGGCCTCGACCCGGTCCTCGAACCGCTGGATCATGCGGGGCGAGAACGCCCGGGACACGATCCGCCGGATCTTGGCGTGCCGGGGGTCGTCCATGCTGATCATCGAGCCGAAGTACTCGTGCATGTCGCCCGGCATGTCCGGGATGCTGATGGCACCTTTCCCGGAGCAGAAGTCCTGCGGGCGGCGGGACGCCTCGACGACGTCGGCGTGCCGGGTCAGCGCGTAGTAGCCGGGGCCCTGGGGCGCGATGACGATGTCCGGCTCCTCGTAGCGGATGAGGCCGGCGTGCCACCGCAGCGCCTTGAACGCCTCGTGCCGGTAGTCGTGCGGTCGCCGCCAGAACTCCCAGTCCGTCAGGTTGATGTCGTCGACCTTGAGCACGCGCCCACCGCCTTGTCATGTCCGAACCCGATTCGGTTTACAGGCACCCTCTCAAAGTCAAGCAGCAAGCGCACACTGATCGGCCGGGTGACGCGCCTCACACTGGTCCGCCGGGCCCCGGGAACGCGCCGGGTCCCGGCGGCCCCTCACAACCGCGTCCACGCCTCCTGGAGGACGGAGCGCAGGATCTGCTCGATCTCCTCGAAGTGCCCCTGGTCGCAGATCAGCGGCGGTGCCAGCTGCACGACGGGGTCGCCGCGGTCGTCGGCCCGGCAGTACAGGCCCGCCTCGTAGAGGGCCTTGTCGAGGAACCCGCGCAGCAGGCGCTCGGACTCCTCGTCGTCGAACGTCTCACGTGTGGCCTGGTCCTTCACCAGCTCGATGCCGTAGAAGTAGCCGTCACCGCGCACGTCGCCGACGATCGGCAGGTCGCGCAGCCGCTCCAGCGTGCTCCGGAACGCGTCCCGGTTGCGCAGGACGTGCCCGGTCAGGTCCTCGCGCTCGAACAGGTCGAGGTTGGCCAGCGCCACCGCCGCCGACACCGGGTGCCCGCCGAAGGTGTAGCCGTGCGCGAACATCTCCGTCCCGCCCCTGAACGGCTCGAACAGGCGGTCGGCGACGAGCATCCCGCCGAGCGGCGCGTACCCGGACGTCACGCCCTTGGCGAAGGTGATGATGTCGGGCGTGTAGCCGAACCGCTGCGCGCCGAACATCGTGCCGAGGCGCCCGAACGCGCAGATCACCTCGTCCGACACCAGCAGGACGTCGTGCCGGTCGCAGATCTCGCGGACGCGCTCGAAGTAGCCGGGCGGCGGCGGGAAGCAGCCGCCGGCGTTCTGCACCGGCTCCAGGAACACGGCGGCGACGGTGTCGGCGCCCTCGAACTCGATGACCTCCTCGATCCGGTCGGCGGCCCACCGGCCGAACGCCTCGGGGTCGTCGCGGTGCTCGGCGGCGCGGTAGATGTTGGTGTTCGGCACCCGGAAGCCGCTCGGCACCAGCGGCTCGTACGGCGCCTTCAGGCCGGGCAGGCCCGTGATCGACAGCGCGCCGTGCGGGGTGCCGTGGTAGGCGACCGCGCGGCTGATCACCTTGTGCTTGGCCGGCTTCCCGGTGAGCTTGAAGTAGTGCTTGGCGAGCTTCCACGCGCTCTCCACCGCGTCGCCGCCCCCGGTGGTGAAGAAGACGCGGTTCAGGTCGCCGGGCGCGAGGGCGGCGAGCCGCTCGGCCAGCTCGACGGCCTTCGGGTGCGCGTACGACCAGATCGGGAAGTAGGCCAGCTCGGCGGCCTGCTTGGCGGCGGCCTGCGCCAGCTCCTCGCGCCCGTGCCCGGCCTGGACCGTGAACAGCCCGGCGAGCCCGTCCAGGTAGCGGCGGCCCCCCGAGTCGTACACGTAGGCGCCCTCACCTCGGACGATCACCGGGATCTCGCCGCCGTCCAGGGACGCCGAGTGCCGCGCGAAGTGCATCCACAGATGGTCGCGCGCCGCCCTCTGCATCGCGTCGTGCTGCTGGCTGGTCACGTCCGACTCGGTCATCACGTTTCCCTCGGTGCGATCGATCCAGTTGCGTCGATGCTATGTGACTGCGGAATCCGCTGTAAATACATGGTGATACGCCGATATCCGAAGAGAAACGGCCCCGCTGATCCCGCGCCGTGACGCCGCGGGTACCGTTCGCCGCGAACCAGGAGGCGTACATGAGCGACATCACGGCCGGATCGGCCGACGCGAACGGGCTCGACTTCGGATACCTCACCGCCGGCCCCCAGGACGGGCCCCTGGCGCTGCTGCTGCACGGCTTCCCCGACTCCCCGCACACCTGGCGGCACCTCATGCCGGAACTGGCCGCCGCCGGATACCGCGCCGTGGCCCCCTTCATGCGCGGCTACGCCCCCACGTCCGTCCCCGAGGACGGCGCGTACCAGAGCGGCGCCCTCGCCGCCGACGCCGTCGCCCTGCACGAGGCGCTCGGCGGCGGCCCGGACGCCGTGCTCATCGGCCACGACTGGGGCGCCTTCGCCGCCTACGGCGCCGCGAACGCCGCCCCTGACCGCTGGCGCAAGGCGGTCGCCCTGTCCGTCCCGCCCATATCGGTGATGACGACCGCCTTCTTCGACTACGAGCAGCTCAAGCGCTCGTTCTACATCTTCGTCTTCCAGACGCCGCTGGCCGAACTCGCGTTCGACCGCGCGTTCGTGGAAGGGCTGTGGCGCGACTGGTCCCCGGACGACGGCCGCGACCGGTCCGGGGACGTCGACCGCGTCATGGAGTGCCTCGCCGCGCCCGCCAACGCCGCGGCGGCGATCGGGTACTACCGCGCGATGCTCGACCCGTCCCGGCTCGTCGGCCGGTACGCGGCCGAGCAGCAGGCGACCACCGTCGTGGGCGAGCGCCCCGTGCTCTACCTGCACGGCGCCGAGGACGGCTGCCTCGCCGCGGACGCGGTCGACCTCGACGCCGTCCGGGCCGCCCTCCCGCCGGGGTCGCGGGCCGAGCGGATCCCCGCCGCCGGCCACTTCCCCCAGCTGGACCGTCCTGCCGAGGTGAACGAGCGCGTGCTCAGCTGGCTGGCCGCCTGATC
Source organism: Actinomadura sp. NPDC023710 (assembly GCF_040639875.1). NCBI lineage: Bacteria > Bacillati > Actinomycetota > Actinomycetes > Streptosporangiales > Thermomonosporaceae > Actinomadura > Actinomadura sp. NPDC023710. The sequence continues at coordinate 27,612 of NZ_JBFAGB010000003.1, read as the reverse complement.
AGGTCGGCGGCCTTCTCGCCGATCATGATCGCGGGGGCGTTGGTGTGGCCCCGGGTGATCTGCGGCAGGACCGACACGTCCGCGACCCGGAGCCCCTCGACGCCGCGGACGCGCAGGTCCGGGTCGACGACGGAGTCGGCCCCGGTGCCCATCCGGCACGTTCCGGTCGGGTGGTAGAGCGTCTCGGAGCGCCCCCGGACGTAGGCGGCCAGCGCCTCCTCGTCGTCCGCGCCCACGTAGGGCTGCATGACGTCGCCGACGTAGGGCTTGAGCGCGTCGGCGGCCATCAGCTCCTCCGCGCGGCGGACGCCGTGCATCAGGCGCCGCAGGTCGCTCTCCTTCGTCAGGTAGGCGGGGTCGATCACCGGCGGGGCGGCCGGGTCTGCGGAGGCGAGCGTGATGCGCCCCGACGACTCGGGCCGCAGCAGCACGACGCCGAGCGTCACGCCGTGCTCGGTCGGCGGGGTGAGCCCGTGCGCGATGTAGGGGGCCGGCGCGAAGATCAGTTCGAGGTCGGGGGCGTGCAGGGTGGGGGCGCTCTTGGTGAACACGACCGCCTCGCCCACGTTGGAGGTGAACGGCCCGCGCCGCGCGAGCAGGTAGCGGGCGATGTTAGGCAGCGACTCCGCGCCCGCGAGCGTGACCCTTTCAGGGCAGTGCCGTACGACCCCGACCGACAGGTGGTCCTGGAGGTGGCGCCCCACCTCCGGGGACTCCACGACCGGTTCCACGCCGGCGCCCCGCAGGTGCTCGGGGTCGCCGACGCCGGACAGCATCAGCAGGTGCGGCGACCCGACCGCGCCCGCGGCCAGGACGACCTCGCGGCGCGCCGTGACGCGCTCGCCGCCGTACTCCACGCCGGTCGCGCGCCCGTCCTCGATCAGGACCCGCGACACCTGCGCGCCCGTCACGACGGTCAGGTTGGGGCGTCCGCGAGCGGGACGCAGGTACGCGTCGGCCGCGCTGCACCGCCTGCCGCGCCGCTGGCTGACCGGCGTGAGCGCGTACCCCTCGTTGGACGGGCCGTTCAGCTCGGGCAGCCTGGTCAGGCCGGCGGCGGCGCACGCCTCCAGGAACGCCCGCGTCGTCACGTTCGGGCTGCGCTGCTCGGAGATCGTGACCGGGCCGGACGTCCCGTAGACGTCGCCCCTGTTGCTGCCGACGCGGCCCTCGACGCGCTTGAAGTACGGGACGACGTCCTCGTAGGACCAGCCGGGGACGTCCCAGTCGTCGTAGTCGTCGTAGTGGCCGCGCACCCACATCATCGCGTTCAGCGAGGACGACCCGCCGAGCATCCTCCCCCGCGGCCAGTACAGCTCGCGCCCGTCCAGTTCGGGCTGCTTCGCGGTGCTGTAGTCCCAGTCGTATTCGGTCTTGAAGAGCTTCGGGAACGCGGCCGGGATGTGGATCTCGCTCTTGTCGTCCGGGCCGCCCGCCTCCAGGAGGGCGACGGTGACGGAGGCGTCCTCGGAGAGCCGCGCGGCCAGGGCGCATCCCGCGGACCCGGCGCCGACGATGACATAGTCGTGTTCCATGAGGGCTCCCGCTCTCCACGGGCCGCGGCACGGGCCCGTTCTTCCCCCCGGGCTTACCACCGGAGGGGTCCGCCCGTCCATGCGTGCGGAACGGTTTCGGTCGTCCGCACGCCGATGGAACCCGGATCAGGCGTGCGGCGTCGATCCCGTGAACCTGTGATCACTCAGAGGGGCATGAGATGACCGAGTACCCGGCCGGATCAGTCGAACCGTACGAGCGCGGCATGGAGGCCAAGCGCGGCGGGAACGTCGCGGAGGCCGAGGAGTTGTTGCGGCGGGCGTTCGAATCGGGGCATCCGGGCGGCGCCCACGAGCTCGGCTTCATCGCGGCGGAACGCGGTGACGACCGGGAGGCGATGGCGTGGTGGCGGCGGGCCGCGGAGGCGGGGCTTCCCGAGAGCGCCTTCGAGGTCGGCTACGGCGCGGAGCGCGGCGGCGACCTGGAGGCCGCCGAACGCTGGTACCGGCGGGCCGCCGAGGGCGGCTTCGGGGGCGGCGCCCTGAACCTGGGCATCCTCCTGGAGGACCGGGGGGACGTCGACGAGGCCATGGGCTTCTTCCGCCAGGCCTGGGAGCTCGGCTCGGACAAGGCCGCCTTCAACCTCGGCCGGCTGTACGACGACGGCGGGAAGGGCGATCTCGAAGCGGCGGAGACCTGGTACGCACGCGCCGCCGAGCGCGGGAACGGCGGCGCCGCGTTCAACCTGGGCTTCGTGCGGCAGGACAAGGGCGATCCCGTCGGGCAGATCCGGTCATGGCGGCAGGCCGCCGATCTCGGGCATCCCAAGGCCGCCTACTGCCTCGGCGCGCACTTCGAGAAGGCGGGGGACGAGGACGCCGCGATCGGCTGGTTTCGCAGATCGGTGCAGGAGGCCGGTGTCGAGCAGGCCGCCCGCAAGCTCGGCGACCTCTACCGGCGCCGGGGCGACGAGCGCGGTGCCCGGTTCTGGTCGGAGTTCCTGGGCGGGCTCAGCGTCTACAGCCCGGAGTTCGAGGCGTTCGCCAGTGCGGGCTCGGCCGCGGCGATCCAGCGGCAGGACGTCCTCAACGCCGCCGTCGGGGACGGCGACATCGCCTTCGACGTCGACGAGCGCACCCTCACCGCGGGCGGCCGCACCTTCCACGGCATGACCTTCCTCGGCAGCTTCTCGCACCTGAGCGACACATGGCTGTGGGCGTGGGCCAACCCGCACTACGGCGACGACGTGCCCGCCGTCGTCCCGCTGGCGGCCGTCCGCGAGCACGGCGAACGCCACGCCGTCCCGGAGCTGGCGGCGGGGCGCCTGGACCTGTCCGGCTTCCCCGACCCGCATCAGGCCGCGACCACCATGGCCATCGCCGCCGCCGCGCTGCTCGGCGGCAACGGCGTCCAGAGCTGCCGCGTGAACGACGGGAAGGGCTCGTTCTACTTCCACGTCGACGACCCCGCCCTCCCCGAGGCCGAGTTCGACCCGCTCTCGGCGACGCGCCTGATGACGACCGCCGCCGAGATCTTCCCCACCGAGCAGCGCCGCGTCGTCCGCGGCTTCCTCGCCCACCACGGATGCCGGATCAGGGAGAACGAGGAGGTCATCGACGGCGTCGCCCCGCAGGGCGGCCAGGTGACGGTCGCCTTCACCCCCGACGGCCTCATCAAGGCCACGACCGCGGGACGCGCCGCCCACTGACCGGCCCGGTTCCCGGCCGCGGCGGGCGGGTCAGGCGGCGAACCGGCGGAGCAGGACGGCCATGCGCAGGTCGTGGTGCTCGCGGTGCATGCGCCCGTCCCGCATCAGGGTGAGGAGGCCGTGCAGACCGCTCCAGAACGTCTCGGTGAGCACGTCCACGTCGTCCCCGCCCGCGAACGGCCGGACGGTCTCGCGCAGCTCACCGAAGGCCTCCTGGAGCGCGGGCGGCGCCTCGGGGGTCGCGAAAGGCAGGTCGACGGCGCGGGTGAACATCGCGTCGTAGAGGGCGGGCCTGCGCTCGGCGAAGTTTGTGTAGGCGGCCGCGACGTCCGCCAGCGCTCCGGCGGGCTCGGAGGAGGCGGTACGCGCCTCCCGCAAGGCGCCCGCGAGCTCGGCGCACCCCTCGACCGCGACCGCCGCCATGATGGCGACCTTGCCCTTGAAGTGGCTGTAGAGGACGGGCTGGCTGTAATCGATCTCAGCGGCGAGGCGCCGCGTCGTCACCGCGTCCCACCCCTCGCTCTCGGCCAGCTCCCGCGCCGCCGTGATGATCAGCTTCTCGCGTTCCGCCCGTTCGCGCTCGCGGCGTCCCTGGATCGACATGGCAGTGATTCTAGCATTGCTAGCCATCCTGTCGACGCTATGCTAGCGTCGACCTCGTTCCTAGCACTGCTAGCACTCTTGGAGACGCTGATGCTCACCCCTGTCGCCTACGCACTGGCCGTCGTGCTCGCCCTGTTCTGCGTCTTCATCGGCGTGCGGTTCCTCATGGCGCCCCGCGCGGCGGCCGCCGGCTACGGCGTCCCCGCCAAGCCGGACGGCGACATCGCCTACCTGGAGATCAAGGGGCTGCGCGACCTGACGTTCGGCATCCTCGGCCTCGCCCTGATCGCTTTCGCGGACGCCCACGCCGCGGGCTGGTACATGCTGGTCGTGGCCATCGCGCCGCTCGGCGACACCCTGATCGTCCTGCGTCACGGCGGCGCCAAGGCCGTCGCGTTCGGCGTCCATTTCGCCACCGCCGTGGCCGTGCTCGTCAGTGCCGCCCTGCTGTTCGCCGTCTGACCTCTCCCCTCCCGGACAAGGAGCCCACCGCATGTCGCTGATCTCACCGGACTTCGATGCGTCCGTGATCGTCCGTTCCGCCGAGGCCGAGGTGATCGGCCGGTCCCCCGTCACCATCCGGCTGCTGGCCGACAGCGGCTCGACCGGCGGCGCGCTGTCCACCCAGCGGGTCACCCTGGACTCCGGCGCGGACGGTGCCAAACCGCACCGCCACGACGGTTCCGCCGAGATGTTCTACATGCTGGACGGCACCGCCCAGCTCCTCTCGGGCGAGCAGGTGGTGACCGCCGAACGCGGCGACCTCGTCGTCGTCCCGCCCGGCCTGCCGCACGCCTTCGCCGCCGCCCCCGGGGAGGGCGCCGACATCCTCATCGTCATCACCCCGGGCGTCGAGCGGTTCGAGTACTTCCGCCACCTGGAGCGCATCGCCTACGGGAAGGTCCCGCCGGAGAGCCTCCTGGACGTCCAGGAGATCTACGACACCTACTTCCTGTCCAGCGAGGCCTGGGAGAGGGCGCGGGCCTGACGGCCCGAAACGGCGACGAGCCGACCGGAACGTCCGGTCGGCTCGTCGGCGGTCGCAGCGGTCGCGCCGTCACGATCCCCAGTCGGGCCGCAGCGGCATGTGGCTCGTGCCGTCGTCCTCCACCTTCACGCCGAGCGTCTGGTGCAGCTGGATCCAGTTCTGGTTGAAGCCGAGCACGCAGCCGGCCATGTAGACGCGCCACACGCGGGCGGTGCCCTCGCCGACCTCGGCGACGGCCTCGTCCCAGTGCGCGTCGAGGTTCTCGCACCAGCCGGTGAGCGTGCGCGCGTAGTGCTCGCGCAGGTTCTCCTGGTGCCGGATCTCGAACCCCGCGTCGTTCATCTGGCTCTGGACGTAGCCCGGGCCCTCCAGCTCACCGTCCGGGAACACGTACCGGTTGATGAACCCGTTCTCCTTGCGGGACGGAGACCTGTTGTCCGGCCGCGTGATGGTGTGGTTCAGCATCCGCCCGCCCTTCTTCAGCTTCCCGTGGAGGAAGGAGAAGTAGGCCGGAAGGTTGTTCTTCCCGATGTGCTCGGTGAGGCCGATGGAGCTGACCGCGTCGAAGCCGGTCTCGGTCACGTCGCGGTAGTCCATGTGCCGGACCTCCGCGAGGTCGGACAGGCCCCGGTCGGCGATGGCCTTCTGCGCCCACTCGGCCTGCTGCTTGGACAGCGTGACACCGAGCGCCTTGACCCCGTACTCCTTCGCGGCGTGCATCACCATGCCGCCCCAGCCGCAGCCGACGTCCAGCAGCCGCATCCCCGGCTTCAGCCCGATCTTCTTGGCCACCAGGTCGTGCTTGGCGAACTGCGCCTCCTCCAGCGTGGCGCCCTCATGCGGGAAGCACGCGCAGGTGTAGGCCATGGAAGGGCCGAGCACCCACTCGTAGAAGGTGTTGGACACGTCGTAGTGATGGGAGATGGCCCGCGCGTCCCGCCGCTTGGAGTGCCGGAGCCACGACGGGATGCGGCTGAACGGCGCCTCCTGCGGCGGCGGGTCCAGTCGGCGGGATGCCGCCGCGCGCAGCAGCGGATCGCGCATCACCCCAGCGGTGATCTTCGCCTTGTCGCGCGGTGTCACATCGCTGAGCACCTGCTGCATCGTCGTCAGCGCCGTGATCATGTCGCCGTTGACGTCGATCATGCCGGTGACGTAGGCGCGGGCGAGCCCCAGCGCGCCCGGCGAGTGCAGCAGGTACGAGACCGCGTACGGTGAGCGCACGTCGAAACGGATGTCGGCGCCGGGCACCCCCGCCCGAGATCCGTCGTAGGCCGTGAACTCCACTGGCGCCTCAGCCCCGGCGAGCTGCTCGAAGACCCTGGCCAGCGTCATCTTGGTTCCTCCTGTCTCTCCGCCCCTGCCCGGACGGCGGCGGTCGGCCGCCTCCCGCGCGGGGCTCCCCCGAAACTGCGGGCGCCTGGTCAGCGTCCGCGCACGCACTTGTCGTAGAGGTCCAGCAACCGCCCGTCGGGATCGTAGGACCCCTTGAGCCGCCGGTAGGTCTCCCCGTCGTAGTACCGCCAGAACTCGTCCCGGCCGTAGAAGGCGGTCGAGTAGAGGGACTTGTGGCCGTCGAGGGCGGCGACCTTACGCTCGATGAGCCGGTTGTGGTACTCGGGGATCTGCCCCGGCGGGATCCGCACCGTCCCCCAGAAACCGGCGTTCACGTACGGGCGGCCCACGTCCAGCGGGTACAGCGGCCACCGCTCCTTCGCACGCAGCGGGCACAGCCAGATCGGGCTCATGCCCACCTTGTCGTGGAAGAACTCCAGGAACTCCGGAAGCCGCTCGACCGGCACCTCGATGTCCTGGATGACGTCCTCGCGCGGCCGCAGCCCCCGCCAGCGCTCCGCGCGCGCGACGATGTGGTACCGGCGGTCGTAGGCGACCAGCTTGCGGTACACGTCGGAGCGCTTGAACTTGTCGGGCCACAGCCGCCGGACGGCCGGGTTCTGCACGCCGAACGCGCCCGAGCACCAGAACCAGTCGGTGTCCCAGCGCCAGATGTAGTCGCGGATCGTCAGGAAGTCGACCGAGCGCTGCTGGATCGACTTGTAGTAGATCTGCTGGCCGGTGTAGTCGGAGGCGTACGGCGCGGAGTCGGCGAAGAAGCCGAGCGTGATGTACTGCTCGTCCGCGCTGAAGACCGTCCCGTCCATGAAGTCGACGGTCTCGTCCTCGAACGTCCCGGACTCGGTGATCTCCCCCAGGACGCGGGCGAGCTCCGCCGCGTCGGTGAACCGCAGGTGCCGCAGCCGGACGTAGGGCCGGACGGGCCGCAGCTCGATCTTCAACCGGAGGCTGTAGCCGAGCGTCCCGTAGGAGTTCGGGAAGCCGTAGAACAGGTCCTTGTGCTCGTTGTCCCGCGCGGCCGTGACGATCTCCCCGTCACCGGTGAGGACCTCCAGCTCCAGGACGCCCTCGTGCGGCAGCCCGTCCCGGAACGACGTCGACTCGATGCCGAGCCCGGTCACCGCCCCGCCCAGCGTGATCGTCTTCAGCTGGGGGACGACCGTCGGCATCAGACCGTGCGGCAGCGTCGCGTCGACCAGGTCCTCGTAGGTCGTCATGCCCTGGACCTGCGCGGTCCGCTCGTCCGGGTCGACGCTCAGCACCTGGTCGAAGCCGGAGACGTCCAGACCGGGCGCATCCGAGGGGTCGCGCCACCGGAACAGGTTCGAGGTCCGCTTGGCCAGCCGCACCGGCGAGCCCGCCGGGATGGCCTGGTAGGACCTCCTGAGCGCCTCCACCGCCCGCTGGTGATCGCCCTTGATCGCAAGCTCCGTCATCTACCCCTCCCTCGCATAGTTAACCGATCATCCCATGCATGGTCCACATAAGTCGGACGTTAGGGGAGTCACAGGTAGGGAGGGGAATAAACCCACGGGCGTGCGCATAGGCGTCGTTCCATCTCCTGGAGGCGGACGGCCGCGTTCGACGCGGCCACGTCAACCCTCCCCGGAGGCGTCCTCCGACAAACCCGAGCCACGTTCGACGCCGGGCTCGTCGCCCCGCGTCACTTCACCAGGCGCAGGATCCACGGGTAGCGGAACGTCTGGCCGGTCAGCGCGAAGACGGCCGCGATCGCCGACAGCACCCACGCCACCCCGTACACGATCCCGCCGACGCCGAAGGTGACGATCGTGAGCAGCAGCAGCGTCACTTGGAAGTTCACGGCCTCCGCCGCCTGCCGCCGGACGTAGGGCGACCGCTTGCCGCTCAGCAGCATCAGCACGAGCGGGCCGACGAACAGTGTGGGGACGGCGACGGCGTGCGCGACGGCGGCCAGCATCCGGTCCTCGCCTGTCGCGGCCTCGGCCTCGACCGTCACGGGCAGCGCGGGAGCGGGCACCAGATCGACGAGGACGGCGCCGAGGTCGTTGCGCGTTTTCGCCGTCATCGCCAGTTGCACGCGAAGGTCGAATTCGTCCTCGTCGAGGCGCCCCTCGGCGTAGGAGTCCTGAAGCCGCTGGATGACCGGTTCCCGCTCGGCGTCAGAGACCCGCAGATCCCCCACCGCGTAACTGCTGTTCATATGCCCATGCTCCGCGCGGCCCCGCCGCGAGGCCATCAGGGAAGACCCTGAGGATCCCCTGAATTCCGCTGGACGTACTCCTTCCCGGGGGTCAGACGCCCCCCGAAGAGCTCGGGCACCGTGACGAACACGTATCCCTCGGCCGCCAGCCGGTCGATGATCTTCGGGACGGCCTTGACGCTCGTCGGATGGATGTCGTGCATCAGGACGATGTAGCCGGGCCTCACCGCCTTCAGCACCCGCCTCTCGACGTAGGCGGTGTCGCGGTGCTCCCAGTCGAGGGGATCGACCGTCCACAGCACCTGCGCCATCCCCAGCTCCCGCGTGATCTTCGTCAGCCGCTCGGAAGTCGACCCGTAGGGCGGCCTGAGCAGCACGGGCGTGACCCCGGACGCGCGCCGGATCGCGTCCTGCGTCCTCGTCAGCTCGGCCATGATCTCCTTCTGGGAAGCCCTCCCGAGGTCGGCGTGCGTGTAGCTGTGGTCGGCGATCTCGTGCCCGGCCTCCAGTTCGCGGCGCACCAGATCCGGATGCTTCGCGGCGTTCTCGCCCACGATGAAGAACGTCGCCCTGACCTTGCGGGCCGCGAGGATGTCCAGCAGCTCCGCGGTGCTCTCCGCGGGCCCGTCGTCGAACGTCAGCGCCAGGCACTTGGCCCGGGCGCAGTCGGGCGGCGGCGGCTTCGGAGGCGCGGCCGGCCTCGCCCCGGGGCCCGCCTTGGGGGACGCCGTCTGCGCGATGGGCCTCACCTGGCCCTGGGCAGGGGTGAGGGTGCTCAGGAGCCCGAACACCGCGACCACGAGCACGGCTCCGGCCACCCGCCGAACAAGGTTCGGCCCGTTCATCGACACCCCCGCGTGATGATCCCCCGAAGGCGCCAGTCTAGGGCGCGGCCCCCCGGCCCGCCGGGGTCGCCGCCGCTGTGTCGGGAACCGGCGCACCGCCGATCTCGTTATCGTCGTACACCACAAGCCCGCTCCGGAGCGGTTCCGGGCGGACCACACGACGGAGTGGACGATGAGGTTCCGGGACCGGTTCGGGATCCGCAGGCACCGCGGGTCCACGGTGACGAAGCTCGACCGGGAGGCGACGGACTCCGACGTCGAGGCGCTGATCGCCTTCGCCCGCGCCCGCCGCGGCGTCGAGTTCTTCGTCGAGCCCGAGACGTTCGCCACCGACACCACGGCCGTCGCCGTCGCCCACGACGGCGAGTGGACCCGCCGCCGCGTCGGCTCCCCCAAGGTCATCGGCAAGGTGGCCCGCGACCTCGGCCTGCCCGTCTACGACGTCCAGATCGTCGGCTACCCGCCCCGCATGCGCGCCTGGAACGACCGCAACCCCGACCGCCGCATAGACCCCGGCACCCCCGGCGAAGCCGTCTCCTCCTAAACCGTCTGAAGCACGGCGAAGCGGGTGCGGTCGCGTCCCAGCACGTCGGGCAGCGGCCCGGTCGGGTAGAGGGCGCAGCGAGAACGCGCGAGGAGTCATTCGCGTAGGGGGCTGCGATACCGGGCGACCTCCATGGCGCGGATGTGTTCGACCGGGTCGACGGCACGCGGCGGCTAGCCGGCCTTCCGGTGGTCGGCTGGTGGCGAACTCGCCGTGCGCATACGGAGTTTGGCGGGTGGGATGCCCGCGTTGACCACTTCGCGGAGGATGACCGCCATGGAGTAGGCGGGGTCGGTGTCCAGGGCGCGTTGCAGGGCGACGTTGGCCAGGCCTCCGTCGCCGGCGGAGTAGGCGGCGAATGCCAGCAGGGACGCGGGGGCCAGGACATGGGCGGGGTCGACGCGGCGGACGATGTCGCGCCAGAAGGCGATGTCGGCGGCCGGGGCGTCCGCATCGAGGCGGGTCCAGGTCTCGTCGCGGACGCGCAGGTCGGCGAGGAGGAGGCCGAGCCAGGCGACCTCGTCGTCGGTCGGGCGCGAGCCGGTGCGGGCGCGGGCGAGCACGGCGAGGACGAAGGCGAGGTCGTCTTCGGCGGACGAGGGCGGGCGGGCCAGGCAGCGCTGCTCGGCGCGTTCGGTGGCGCGGTGCATGGCGGCGCGGGCGGCGCCGTCGAGCGGCTGGACGGAGGCGACGAGCTCGGCGCGGTCGGCCAGGGCCACGTGGCCTCCGAAGGTCGCCTCGGCGGCGACGGTGCTGGCGTGGACGTCATAGGGGATCCCTTCGGGCGGGCAGCAGACGTCGTCGCAGGTGAGCGACCACCAGCGGCCGTCGGCGACGCGGATGGCCTCGGCGACCGGGACGCCCGCGGAGGCCAGGGCCGCGCGCATGGGCCGGGCGGCCTCCGCCACCTCGCCGGCCGGGCCGTACCCGAGCAGGAGCGAGCGGGCGAAGCCGTTGCCGGACAGGACGGCGGCGACGCGTCCGGCGGCGTCGGCCGACGGTAAGTCGAGCCGGACCGCGCATGTGCCGCGGGATCGTCCCTCGAAACCGATGACGACGAGGCTGCGCGCGGGGTGGAAGCCGAGCAGATAGGGGACGGCCGCGATGGCGTCCTGGGCCGAGCGGATCACCAGTGATGTCATGCGTCGAGGTTTTCAGGGGCCGTGAAGCGGCCGCCGCGGGTTCCCAGACTGTGGATAACTCCTGGACGATTCGGGGTGCGGTCGTGCGGGACGGGACGCGGGTGTCGGCCGCGGGCGGTAGCGTTGGGCGACGTGCCCGCCCCTGATCTGCTGACCGGCAGCGAGACCCAGATTCCCGACATGGCGACCCTTCTCGCCGCGGCCGTCGCGTCCGTCGGGGGCGCCGAGCGCCCCGGGCAGGTGACGATGGCGCAGGCGGTCGAGAACGCCATCGAGTCCGGGGAGCACGTCGCCGCGCAGGCCGGCACGGGGACGGGCAAGTCGCTCGCCTATCTGGTTCCCGCGATCCGCCATGCCGTCAAGGAGAAGACGACCGTGGTGGTGTCCACGGCGACGATCGCGTTGCAGCGGCAGCTCGTCGACCGCGACCTGCCGCGGCTCGCCGAGGCCCTCGGGCCGCTGCTCGGGACGGAGCTGAAGTTCGCGATCCTCAAGGGGCGCCGCAACTACCTGTGCCTGCACCGGGTGCAGACGGGCGTGCCCGAGGAGGAGGACGGCGGGCCGAGCCTGTTCGACCCGCAGCAGCTGTCCTCGCTCGGACGGCAGGTCAAGCGGCTGAACGAGTGGGCCGAGGAGACCAAGACCGGCGACCGCGACGAGCTGGTTCCGGGGGTGGGCGAGCAGGCGTGGCGGCAGGTCGCCGTGACGGCGAAGGAGTGCCTGGGCGCGCAGCGGTGCCCGCACGGGAGCGAGTGCTTCGCCGAGCTGGCGCGGGCGGAGGCCGGCGAGGCGCACATCGTCGTCACCAACCACGCACTGCTGGCCATCGACGCCCTGGAGGAGTTCCAGGTCCTGCCCGAGCACGACGTGGTGATCGTGGACGAGGCCCACGAGCTGGTCGACCGGGTCACCTCCGTCGCGACGGGGGATCTGAGCGCGGCCGGCGTGGAGACGGCCGCGCGGCGGTGCGGGCGCCTGACCGAGGAGCACGTCGCCGACCGGCTCAAGGAGGCCGCCGAAGGCCTCGGCCTTCTGCTGGAGGAGATGCCCGCGGGCCGAATGGACGTCCTGTCCGGCGCCCTGGGCAACACTCTGGCCTCCGTGCGGGACGCCGCGCACGGCTGCATCACGGCGCTCGGGCCGGAGAAGAAGGATTCCGACCCCGGCGACATGGCCGCGCGCAAGGCGGCGCGGTCCTCGCTTGAGGAACTGCACGACACGGCCGTGCGAATCCTGGAGGCGTTCCAGCCCGAGATGGCGCAGCGCTTCGACGTGGTGTGGCTGGAGAAGCCGTTCGTCCAGGAAGGGCGCCCGAAGCGGCCGCCGGCGCTGCACGTGGCGCCGATCGGTGTCGGCGGGCTGCTGCGCACGACGCTGTTCGAGCAGCGCACCGCGGTCCTGACGTCGGCGACGCTCACGCTGGGCGGATCGTTCGAGCCGCTCGCCCGCCAGTGGGGCCTGCCGCCGCTGGACGAGGGCGCGTCGAGGGACGCCAAGACCGCTGCCGAGGGCCTCGCGCAGACCGCGACGGAGAAGGGCGAGGAGACCGAGGTCGTCTGGTCGGGCCTCGACGTCGGTTCGCCGTTCGACCATCCGAAGGCGGGCATCCTCTACGTCGCGCGGCATCTGCCGCAGCCGGGGCGCGACGGCCTCGCCGACGCCTACCTGACCGAGATCACCGAGCTGATCGAGGCGGCGGGCGGGCGGACGCTCGGCCTGTTCTCCTCGATGCGCGCCGCTCGCCAGGCCGCCGACGAGCTGAAGGACCACCTGACCCACCCGCTGCTGTGCCAGGGCGAAGACTCCACGTCGCTGCTGGTGAAGCAGTTCGCCGAGGACGAGCGGACCTGCCTGTTCGGCACCCTGTCGCTCTGGCAGGGCGTGGACGTCCCCGGCCCCTCGCTGCAGCTCGTCATCATGGACCGCATCCCGTTCCCGCGCCCGGACGACCCGGTGTCCTCGGCGCGGTCCCGGGCCGTCGCGGCGCGCGGCGGCAACGGGTTCATGGCGGTCGCGGCGACGCACGCGGCGCTGCTGCTCGCGCAGGGCGCGGGCCGGCTGCTGCGCTCGATGGACGACCGGGGCGTGGTCGCCGTCCTCGACCCGCGGCTCGCCACGGCCCGCTACGGCGGCTTCCTCAAGAACTCGCTGCCGCCGTTCTGGGCGACCACGGATCCCGCCGTCGTCCGCGGCGCCCTCCGGCGCCTCGACGCCGCCGCGTCACCGTCCTAGCGGCGGTAGGTGGAGAGGAACTCCCCGATGCGCCCGACGGCGTCCTCCAGGTCGTCGGCGTACTGGAGGGTGACGATGCGGAAGTGGTCGGTGGACGGCCAGTTGAACCCGGTCCCCTGCACGATGAGGAGCTTCTGCTGCTCCAGCAGGTCGAGGGCGAAGCGCATGTCGTCCTCGATCGGGTACATCTCCGGGTCCAGGCGCGGGAAGACGTACAGGGCGCCGCGCGGTTTGACGCAGCTGACGCCCGGCAGGTCGTTCAGCAGTTTCCAGGCGCGGTCGCGCTGCTCGCCGAGGCGCCCGGTCGGCAGGACGAGCTCGTCGATGCTCTGGTAGCCGCCGAGCGCGGCCTGGATGGCGTGCTGCCCCGGGACGTTCGGGCACAGCCGCATGTTGGCGAGGATGTCGAGGCCCTCGATGTAGGACTCGGCGTGCTCCTTCGGCCCGGACAGCACCACCCATCCCGAGCGGAACCCGGCGACGCGATAGTTCTTGGACAGGCCGCCGAAGGTGAGGCACAGCAGGTCGGGGGCCAGGGACGCGATCGGGACGTGCTCGGCGTCGTCGTAGAGGATCCGGTCGTAGATCTCGTCCGCGAAGATGATCAGGTTGCGGCGGCGGGCGACCTCGACGATGCGCGAGAGCACCTCGCGCGAGTAGACGGCGCCGGTCGGGTTGTTCGGGTTGATGATCACCAGGGCCCGGGTGCGGTCGCCGATCTTGGACTCGATGTCGTCCAGGCTCGGCTGCCACCCGTCGTCCTCGTCGCACAGGTAGTGGACGGGCGTCCCCCCGCACAGCGACACCGCCGCCGTCCACAGCGGGTAGTCGGGCGTCGGGATGAGCACCTCGTCGCCGTCGTTGAGCAGCGCCTGCAGCGTCATGACGATGAGCTCGGAGACGCCGTTGCCGAGGTAGACGTCCTCGACGTCGACGCCGGTGACACCGCTGTCCTCGAAGCCCTGCACGATGGCGCGGCGGGCGGGCAGGATGCCCTTGGAGTCGCTGTAGCCGTGCGCCTCCGGCAGGTTGCGGATCATGTCCTGGAGGAGTCCGGGCGGCGCCTCGAACCCGAAGGGGGCCGGGTTGCCGATGTGCAGCTTGAGGATCTTGCTGCCCTCGTTCTCCATCTGCTTGGCGCGCTTGAGGACCGGCCCGCGGATGTCGTAACAGACGTTGGTCAGCTTGCCCGACTGGTTGACCTGCATGGACTTACCTTAGCCACGGCCCGCGCGCGACACGCGGCCCGCCCCGAAACGGCCCTGCGACCTGGGAGGACGCCCCGTTCCCCCGGCGCGGCGCCGGGGGAACGGGGACGGGCGCGTCACGGCGCGGCGAGGGTCACGGCGCGGCGATGGCGGACAGGATCGCCAGCCGCGCCGCCCGCCGGGCGGGACGGATCGCGGCGAGCGCCCCCGCGACCGCGCCGACCCCGGCGATGACCGCGACCTGCGCGGCGGGCGGCGCGAACGGGTTGCCGAGGGCGGCGCCGAGGCCCCAGCCGAGGAACACGCCGAGGCCGAGACCGCCGCCGGTGCCGAACAGCGCCACGATGACCGATTCCCAGCGCACCATCGACCGGATCTGCGGGCGCGTCGCGCCGACCGCGCGGAGCAGGCCGAGTTCGCGGGTCCGCTCGTGGACGGCGAGCGACAGCGTGTTGGCGATGCCGAGCAGCGCGACGACGATGGCCAGGATCAGCATCCCGTAGACGACGCTGATGAAACCGGCCATCTCCTCGGTCTGCGCCGCCACGAACTCGTCCCTCGACTCCACGGCGGGCGCCCCGTACGGCTTGGCCAGCGCGGTGAGGGCCTGCCGGGCGGACGCGACCGACGCGCCGGGCTTCAGCTCGACGAACGCCCTGGTGTCCAGCGGCTGCCTGGTGTGCGCGTCCCACACCGACCGCGGGACAAGGTAGTCGCCGGTCATGTCGGTGTTGCCGTAGACGGCGCCCACGGTGAGCTTCTGTGAGGCACCGTCCGCGAACCTCACGCCGACCGCGGTACCCACGCGCCAGCCGTTGTCGTCCGCGGCCTTCTTCGAGACGGCGAACGTACCGGCGTCGTTGAGGCCGCCTTGGGTGACGTCCAGGTCGAGGACGCGCCGCAGGCTCGACGGGTCGGCCACGCTGACGGTGGACGGCTCGCCGTTCACCCGCATGCCGCCCGTGCCCATCCCGGCGACGTCCCCCACTTGGGGCAGCTCGGCCGCCTCCCGCACGAGCGAGGTGGCGAACCCGCCGGTCTCGTTGGTTCCCGCATCCACGACGATCGGGCCCTTGAACGACCCGGCGACGCCGTCCTCCAGGGAGGCGCGCAGCGATCCGAGGAACACCGTCATCAGCGTGACGACCCCGACGCCGATCATCAGCGCGGTCGCCGCCCCGGCCGTGCGCGCCGGGCTGCGGGTGGCGTTGTCGCGCGCGAGCGCCCCGGGCACGCCGCGCAGCCGCGCGGCGGGCCCGCCGAGCAGCGCCGCGACGGGACGGGCCGCGACGGGACCGAGCACGACCATCGAGACGACGGTCATCACCGCGCCCGCGGCCGCCATCGCCATCTGCCCGGTGACCGCGCCGAACGAGACGGTGCCGACCGCGACCGCCGCGAAGACGCCGCCGACGATGAGGCGGGTCTCCGACGGCCGGGACGTCTCGGCCGCGACCTCGCGCAGCGCGGCCAGCGGCGGCACCCGCGACGCCTTCAGCGCCGGGCCGAGCGCGGCGGCCAGCGTGACCAGCAGCCCCACCGGGACCGCGATCATGAACGTGGTGGCGGCGACGGTGAGGCCCTCCAGCGCGATGCCGATGCGGAAGCGGATGAACAGCTCCCGGAGCAGGGCGGCGAACCCGAGCCCGCCGGCGAGTCCGGCGAGGGTAGCGGTGGCGCCGATCACCAGCGCCTCGAATCCGACGATGGTGACGACCTGCCGGCGCCCGGCGCCGAGCGCGCGCAGCAGGGCCGACTCGCGGGTCCGCTGCGCCATCGTGATCGCGAACGTGTTGTGGATGCTGAACGCGGCCACCAGCAGCGCCACGCCGCCGAACGCGGCCAGGACGGTCCTGAACACGCGCAGGAAGCCGTTCTGGACGAGGCTCATGCCCTCCTCGACCTGCGCCTTCTTCGTGAGGGCCTGGACCCCGGCGGGCAGCACCGGCCGCACACGGGACGCCAGTTCCGCCTGGTCGACGCCGTCCTCGGCGCGGACGGCGACGCCGCTGATGCGGTCGGCGCCCTTCGCGACGTGCCTGCGGGCCCCGTCGAGGGAGAACGCCGTGAAGGACGTCTCGCCGAAGGCCTCCTCGTCGCCGAACATGCTGATGCCGACGACGGTCACCGAGACCTTCTCCGGCGTGAGCACCGCCGTCCGGTCGCCGACCTTCAGGTGGCCCTCGTCGGCGAACATCCTGTCGATGACGACCTCGTCCGGGGCGCGGGGCGCCCGCCCTTCGGCGAGCCGGTAGGGGTTGAGCTTCGGGTCGGTCTTCCAGTTGCCCGCCGTCCGGGGGCCGCGCGACGGGATCACCGTGCCGTCCTTGGCGAGCAGCTGCCCCGACCCCTCGATGGTCGGCTCGGCGTTGGCGACGCCCTTCACCTGGCGCACACCGTCCAGGACGGACGCGTCGATCTGCCCGCGCGCGCCCCACGGCGCGTCGCTCACCCTGGTCGCGTTCCGGACGACCACGTCCGTGTCTCCGTACGCACTGGAGACGTACCCGTCGATGCTCGCCGCGAGGGTGTCGCCGAGGACGAGCGTCCCGGTCAGGAACGTCACGCCGAGGAAGACCGCCATCAGGGATCCGGCCATGCGGCGCTTGCGTCCCCACAGCTCCTTGAAGACGAGCCCGGTCATCGGTGGTCCCCCAGCCCGCGCATGCGGTCGAGCACGCGGTCGGGTGTGGGCGCGTCCATGACGTCCACGATCCGGCCGTCGGCCAGGAACACCACCGCGTCGGCGTGCCCGGCGGCGACCGGGTCGTGGGTGACCATCGCCACGGTCTGCCCCAGGTGGTCCACGGCGTCGCGCAGGAGCGCCAGCACCTCGGCGCCGGTGCGGGAGTCGAGGTTGCCGGTCGGCTCGTCCGCGAACACGATCTGCGGGCGCGTGACCAGGGCGCGGGCCAGCGCCACGCGCTGCTGCTGCCCGCCCGACATCTCCGAGGGACGGTGCGACAGCCGGTCCCCCAGCTTCAGGACGCGGACGACCGTGTCCAGCCACTCCCGCTCCGGGTCCGCCCCCGCGAGGGTCAGGGGCAGGAGGATGTTGTCGCGGGCCGTCAGCGTGGGGAGCAGGTTGAACGCCTGGAACACGAACCCGATCCGCTCGCGCCTGAGCCGCGTCAGGCGGCGGTCCGACAGCGCCCCGAGCTCCTGGTCGCCGACGTGGACCTTGCCGGACGTCGCGTCCTCCAGGCCCGCGACGCAGTGCATGAGCGTGGACTTCCCCGCCCCGGACGGCCCCATGATCGCGGTGAACCGGCCCGCCGGGAACTCCACGCTGACGTCGTCGAGGGCCCGCACCGCCATGGCGCCGGACCCGTAGACCTTGCTGAGGCCCACCGTGCGGGCGCCGCCCGCGACGGCCTCCCCGATCGGTCGGCGTGCTTTCGCTGCGTTCTCCATGACCGGGATCGTGGCCTCGCGCCATGGGGCCCGTCGTCGGGCCAGGAGATGCACTGCGCCTGCTCCCCGGGGAGGCCGCGCGGGGGGCCTGATACGTCCGGCGCGGTACGCGGCGGACCGGCGAAGATCAATAAGACGCGGTGTCCAATTGTGATGCGGGCAACATACATGCAGGCTTGATTGCATGTATCTCGCGCTCGTACCGTCGGAGTCGTGTCAGTAAGCAGCCGCAGACGTCACCGGCACGGCTCCTCCGGGCGCCGCACGCAGGAGGAGCGCCGGGAGCGCACGCAGGCCAGGCTCCTGGAGGCCACCACGGAGTGCCTGGTGGACCTCGGCTGGTCCGGGACGTCCACCACGGAGGTGGCGCGCCGCGCCGGCGTCTCGCGCGGGGCGCAGCAGCACCACTACCCGACGAAGATGGTCCTCGTCGCGGCGGCGCTGGAGCACCTGCTGGAGGCGCAGCGCCTGGCCTACGAGACGGCCTTCGCGGTGCTGCCGGCGGAGCGGCGCAACGTGTCGGGGGCGCTCGACCTGCTCTGGGAGGTGTTCCGCGGCCGTCCGGCCAAGGCCCTCATGGAGCTGGCGGTGGCGGCCCGCACCGACGACGAGCTGCGGCCGCTGTGCCGCGATCTGAACGAGCGGATCCTCCAGGTGATCACGGAGACCTTCGAGCGGCTGTTCCCCGACAACACCCTTCCCCCCGACTTCGTCTCGACGACGCTGCGCACCCTGTTCGCCATGTTCGTCGGGCTGTCCATCCAGAACGCGCTGGACGACGACGCCGACGGCCACCAGGCCGCGGTGCTGCGCCAGGTCAAGGACGTCGCGCAGCTGATCGTCCCCGAGCCGGGCCAGGCGGAGGCCCGGCCCCGCACCGGCCCCTAGCCACGACCCGTCACACACCGGCCCCGGCCGACCGCACCACCCCGAGGGAGCGTCCCCCATGCCGAAAGCCCCCACCGAACTCGCCGACGAGGTCCGCGAGCAGGTCAAGGACAAGAAGTCGTACCTCGGCGTCATCGACCGCCTGAACAAGGCCTCGGTCGACAAGCACTGGGAGGCCTACGCCGACATCCCCTGGGACGACCCCGAGTTCCTCGTCGACAAGAACGACCCGCGCTGGGTGCTGCCGCCGTTCGACCGGCTCGGGGAGACGGCGTGGTACCAGTCGCAGCCGCCGGAGATCAAGTCGCAGATCGGCCTCTGGCGCGTCGCCACCGCGATGAAGATCGGGCTGCAGTTCGAGAACCTGCTGAAGCGCGGGCTGCTCAACTACGCCTACCGGCTGCCGAACGGGCGGCCCGAGTTCCGGTACGTCTACCACGAGACGACCGAGGAATGTCACCACGGCATGATGTTCCAGGAGTTCGTGAACCGGACGAAGATGCCGATCCGCGGCATGCCGCGCGCGCTCAGCCTCATCGCGCAGGCCGCCCCGTGGATCCCGCTGGTCAGCACCGAGATGTTCTTCATCTTCGTGCTCGGCGGCGAGGACCCGATCGACTACGTCCAGCGCAAGTCCCTCAAGGGCGGGCACATCAAGCACCCCCTGGAGGAGACCATCATGAAGATCCACATCGCGGAGGAGGCCCGGCACATCTCGTTCGCCCGGCACTACCTCAAGCACCGCGTCCCGAACATGCACCCGGTGCGCCGCCGGATCCTCGGCATCGCGACGCCCGTCGTCCTCGGCGTGATGGCGCGGATCATGCTCTCCCCGCCCGGCCCGATGGTGCGGCACTTCAACATCCCGAAGGACGTCGTCCGCGCCGCCTACAAGAACGACGCCGCGCAGGCGGAGATCTCCAACTCGGTCGGCAAGATCCGCGACCTGATGGCCGAGCTCGGCGTGGTCACGCCGGTGAACAAGCAGGTCTGGAAGGCCTTCGGCATCTGGGACGAGCCCAAGCAGCGCCGCGCGGTCGAGCCGGCCAAGGCCGCCTGAGCATGGCGCAGGCCGAGGGCGGCCCCGCCGTCGTCACGCCCGCGGCGGGGCCGGGCGGCCCGTACAAGGTCGTCGTCATCGGGACGGGCTTCTCGGGCCTCGGGATGGCGATCGGGCTGAAGAAGGCCGGCGTGCACGACTTCGTCATCCTGGAGAAGGCGAACGAGGTCGGCGGGACGTGGCGGGAGAACACCTATCCCGGATGCGCGTGCGACATCATGTCGCTGCTGTACTCCTACTCTTTCGAGCCGAAGAACGACTGGTCGCGGATGTTCCCGAAGCAGGGCGAGCTGCTGCGGTACATCAAGGACGTGGTCGACAAGTACGAGCTCGCGCAGCACATCCGGTTCAACGCCGAGGTGACCGCGACGGAGTACGACGACGCCACCGACACCTGGCGGGTGACCGTCAACGGCGGCGAGACCGTCCGCGGGCGGGCGCTGGTCGCCGGAATGGGGCCCCTGCACCGTCCGAGGATCCCCGACCTGCCCGGTCTCGCCTCGTTCGAGGGGACGGCGTTCCACTCCGCCGAGTGGGACCACTCCTACGACCTGACCGGCAAGCGGGTCGCGGTGATCGGGACGGGCGCGTCGGCGATCCAGTTCGTCCCGCAGATCGCGGGGAAGGTCCGGCATCTGACGGTGTTCCAGCGGACGCCGCCGTGGATCCTGCCGAAGCCCGACCGCCGGGTCACCGGGGTGGAGCGGGCGCTGTTCCGCCGCGTCCCGCTCGTCCAGCGCGGGTACCGCAACGGCATCTACCTGATGCAGGAGAGCTTCGTCCTGGGGTTCAAGAACCCCAGGCTGCTGAAGGCGGCCGGTTCCCTGGCCCGCCGGCACCTGGCCCGGCAGGTGCCGGACCGGGACCTGCGCCGAAAGCTCACCCCCGACTACACGATGGGCTGCAAGCGGACGCTGGTGTCCAGTGACTACTACCCGGCGCTGATGCGGCCCAACGTGGAGCTGACCATCGAGGGCATCACCGAGATCCGCCCGAGTTCGATCGTCACGCGCGACGGGCGCGAGCACGAGGTGGACGCCATCGTCTTCGGCACCGGCTTCCACGTCACCGACGCCTTCGACGGCGCCCGCATCGTCGGCCGCGACGGGCTGAGGATCCAGGACGCGTGGCGGGACGGCATCGAGGCGCACCTCGGCGTCGCCGTGAAGGGCTTCCCGAACCTGTTCCTGCTGCTCGGCCCGAACTCCGGCCTCGGCCACAACTCGATGATCTTCATCATCGAGGCGCAGGTCCGCTACGTCCTGCAGTGCCTGGCGATGCTGGACGACGCGGGCGGCTCCGCGATCTCGGTCAGGCCGTCCGCGCAGGACCGGTTCAACCGCTGGGTGCAGCACCGCTCGGAGGGCGCCGTGTGGGTGGCCGGGGGCTGCGACAGCTGGTACCTCGACCGCGAGGGCGTGAACCGGGCGGCGTGGCCGGCGTCCACCCTCGCCTTCTGGCTGCGGACCCGCCGCCTCGACCCCGGCGACTTCCAGATCGAGCGCCGGGACGAGTCCGCGGCGCCGAGTTTGTCGTCCCGGTGAGTACCGGCGGCCCGCGCCGCCACCTAGAATCCACGCAATTGAACAGAACATCCAATTAGCCAGTGCGGTCCGGGCTCGCCCCACCCCCGAGCCCGGACCCGCTGTTCACCCGAGCGGAGCGCGCAATGAGCATCGCGATCGTGACCGGAGGAGCGTCCGGCATCGGCCGTGCGATCGCCACGTCCCTGGTGGCGCGCGGCGACACCGTCGTGGTCACCGACATCAACGCCGAGGGCGCCGCGCAGGTCGCCGACAAACTGAACACCCTCGGCATGGGCAAGGCCGTCTCCGCCCCCCTCGACGTCACCGACGCCGGCGCCGTCGCCGACCTCTACCAGGGCGTCAAGGCCGACCACGGGCGGCTCGACCTGGTGTTCAACAACGCGGGCATCGCGGTCGGCGGGCTGGCCGAGGAGCTCACCCTCGACCACTGGAACCGCGCCATCGACATCAACCTCAAGGGCGTCGTGCACGGCGTCCACGCCGCCTACCCGATCATGCTGGAGCAGGGCCGCGGCCACATCGTCAACACCGCCTCGCTCGCCGGGCTCGTCCCGATGCCGATCGGCATCCCCTACACCGCCACCAAGCACGCCGTCGTCGGCCTCTCCCTCGGCCTGCGCGCCGAGGCCGCGGGGCGCGGCGTCAAGGTCAGCGTCGTGTGCCCGAGCTTCGTGGACACCCCGCTCCTGCACAACGTCAACCCCGACCTGCCCGAGACCCCGCTGAGCGGCGACGCCACCGGCGACATCGCGAAGGCGGCACCGCGCCTGTACACGGCCGAGAAGCTCGCGCGCGACATCATGCGCGGCGTCGCCAAGAACCAGGCCCTGATCGTCTCGCCCGCCCACGGCCGCCTCGCCTGGCGCGGCGTCCGCCTCAACCCGGGCGCGGCCGTCCGCGTCGCCCAGATCGGCGTCAACCGCATCCGCGGCGGCAAGTAGGACGGTCGCCCGCCGGAACGCCTCTCTCCTTCGACCTGCGACGGCTTCGAATGTCGCAGGTCGAAGGCGGGTTGCTCGGACCGTCCGAGGAGAACACCGTGGGCCGACCTCCGCGCGGGAGACGGGCGACGGCCCGCATAGGCTGGACGGCGTGGAGCGCATCCTGGTCAGCTCATGCCTCGCCGGGCGGCCCGTCCGCTACGACGGCGCGGCCAAGCCGGTGGCGGGCGGGCTCTTCGAGCGCTGGCGCACCGAGGGCCGCCTCGTCCCGTTCTGTCCCGAGGTGTCGGGCGGCCTGCCCGTCCCCCGCCCGCCGGCCGAGATCGTCGGCGGGGACGGCGGCGACGTCCTCGACGGCACGGCCCGCATCCTCACCGGCAGCGGCGCCGACGTCACCGGCGAGTTCCTGCGCGGCGCCCGCCTGGCCCTGGAGGCCGCGCGGCGCGCCGGCGCCCGCCTTGCCCTGCTCAAAGAGGGGAGCCCGTCCTGCGGCGGCCACCGCGTCCACGACGGCACCTTCACCGGCACGTCGGTCCCCGGCTCCGGCGTGACGACCGCGCTCCTCCGCCGCTCCGGCATCCACGTCTTCAGCGAAGACGAACTGGGCGAACTGGACGCCCTCCTCGGCGACCTGGAAGCCTGAACACGGGAGAGTCCGGCGCACCGACCTCAAGCCGTGAAACGGGCCATCTGCTCGGCGGTCAGCGCCGAAACGGGCAGCGGCCGCGCGGCCTCGGCCCGCAGCCCGTCGAGGAAGAACCCGAGGCAGCGCCGCCAGGCGTCGGGCGCGGCGTCCGCGGACTCCCGGATGACCTGCGACATCGCCCACATCAGCGGCACGACGTCCTGCGGCTCGAAGTCGGGGCGCAGATCCCCGGCCTCCTTGGCCCTGGCCGTGATCGTCACCAGGTGGTCGAATCCCCGATCGCAGGCGGCGTTCAACTCGGCGGCGAGGGGGTAGCGCCGGGCGAGCGCGTCGTTGAGCCCGCGGTCCTCGGCCTGCAAGGCGAACAGCCCCTCGATGTAGCCGACGAACCCGCTCCAGGGGTCGGGCTCGGCCAGGGACCGCTCGACGATCTCGTCGAGCGCGGCTAGGCGGGCGGGGAAGATGGCGTCGAAGAGGTTCTCCCTCGCGGGGAAGTGGTTGTAGAGCGTGCCGATGCTCACGCCCGCCCGCCGCGCGACCTCCTCCAGCGGCGCGTCGAGGCCGCGTTCCCCGAACACGGCCGCGCCGGCGGCCACCAGCTTGTCCCGATTGCGCACGGCGTCCGCCCGAGGCGGCCTGCTCTTCCCGGCCATGCCCCCATACTACGAAATTGAGGAGACCCTCAAGTTTCATGCTAAGTTGAGGGCGTCCTCAACTTTCTGGAGGTTCACATGTCATCCACGACCGTCGTCATCGGGGCCGGACCGGGTCTCGGCATGTCCGTCGCGCACCGCTTCGGCCGCGAAGGCCACAAGATCGTGCTCCTGTCCAGGAACCCGGCGCGCCACCCCGGCTACCTCGCGGCGCTGGAGGCCGAGGGCATCGAGGCCACGGCCCGCGCCGCGGACGTCCGCGACCGTGACGCGCTGCTCGCCGCGCTCGACGCCGTCGGCCCCGTCGACGTCGTCTACTACGGCCCCGGCGCGGCGGACCCCGATGCCCGGCCCACCGCCATCACCTCGACGGACGTACCGACCGCCAAGGAGGCGATGAGCTGGGTGTATCCGGCGATCGACGTGGTGGGCGCCGTCCTGCCCGGGATGCTGGAGCGCGGCAGCGGCGGGCTGCTGTTCGCGGGCGGCCTCAGCGCCGTCGTCCCGATGCCCGTGCTCGGCGGCTTCGCCCTCTCCTCGGCGGCGCTGCGGAACTACGCCCTCACCCTGAACGCGGCCCTGACCGAGAAGGGGATCTACGCCGGCACGCTGACGATCGGCGGCCTGATCGAACGCGGCGACATCCACCGGATGATCATGTCCCGGATGGAGGACCTGGACGGCATCACCGTCGGCACCCTCGACCCCGACGACATCGCCGACACCGCATGGGACCTCTATGCCAAGCGCGACCGCGCCGAAGCGGTCTTCAACGCGCTGGCGTAACGCCCTCCCCCACGCGGCGCATCATCGCAACTTGCCGCGCGGAGCTCGTGGTGGTCGCTCCTCAGCCGTTCCGTTCGGACGCTCCCGGTGGTGTCGCCGCGCGAGCGGCGCCGCCTTCGAGGATGCCGGCGGCCTCCCCGGCCAGGCCCGCGAGCAGGCTCAGTGCTGCGGCCGAGGGGGTGCCCGGGTCGGCGGTGAACACCGCCATGCGCTGGCCCTCGTCGTTGGACAGCTCCATGATCTCGTTGTTCAGCGTCATCGCCCCCACCAGCGGATGCCGGAACTCGCGCGTGTACCGGACGGCGCAGTCCTGGACCGGATGCGCCGCCCACAAGGACGTGAACTCCGGGCTGTGCACGGTGAGCTCGCCGATGAGGCCGTTCAGTTCCGGGTCGTGGGGGTAGCGGGCGGCGGTCATGCGGACGTCCGCGACCGTGTCCCGGGCCTTGGTCCGCCAGTCGGCGTACAGCTCGCGCGTATGCGGGTCCAGGAAGACCAGGCGGGCGATGTTGGGGCGTCCACGGGGCTGCTCGGGAGCCTCGAACGGGACGTGCCCGGCGAGCAGCGCGTGCGCGGCGCGGTTCCAGGCGAGCACGTCGTAGCGGCGCCCCATGATCAGTGCGGGGGTGTCGCCGAACGCGCCGACCATGAGGCGGACCGCGGGGCGCAGCCGCTCCGGGCGCGGGCGCCGGCGCGGTTCCGCTTTCTGGCGGGCAAGGCTCCCCATGTAGGCGTGCTCCGTCTCGTCCAGCCGCAGGACGCGGGCGACCGCGTCGAGGACGGCCTGCGAGGCGTTGGTGCTCTGCCCCTGCTCCAAGCGTGTGTAGTACCCGGCGCTGACGCCCGCGAGCTGCGCCAGTTCCTCGCGGCGCAGACCGGGCACGCGCCGCCGGCCGCCGTAGTCGGGTAGGCCGACGTCCTCGGGGCGAAGCCGGGCGCGACGGCTGCGCAGGAACTCACCGAGTTCGGACCGCTGCTCCATGCCGTCCAGCATGCCCGCCTCCGCCCCCCTTTGCCTGCACCTGTCGGATGTAGGCACCGCAGGGGTGCCCTCAGCAGGGGGCTGGGTAGCGCTCGCGGTTCGCCGCAGGGTGGTCCGTGCCGGGACGCCGTCATGCGTTCCGGCACGGCACATCATGAAAGGCGAACATGACGGACGACTCGATCCGGCGCGCGCGTTCCAGCGCGCTCGGCCGCCGCGGATGGCTGGCCCTGCTCATCTTGTGCGGCGCCACCTTCATGACAGGGCTGGACTACTCGGTCGTGACCGTGGCCCTGCCCGAGATAGGACGCGATCTGGGCTTCGCGAGCACGGGTTCGCTCCAGTGGGTCGCGACGGCCTGCCTGCTCCCGACCGCGAGCCTGCTGCCTCTGTTCGGCCGCGTCTCCGACATCGTCGGCCGCCGCAGGCTGTTCACCCTGGGAGTCGTCCTGTTCGGGGGCCTCTCCCTGGCGGCGGCGCTGGCGACGGGGCCGGCCCTGCTGATCGCCGCCCGTGCGGGCCAGGGCGCGTCCGCCGCGATGATCACCCCGACCGCCATCGCGCTGATGACCGCGGCGTTCCCGGAAGGACCCCGCCGAACGCGGGCGCTGGGCGTCAACGGTGCGGTGCTGTCGCTGGGGTTCGTCCTCGGCACCCTGGGCGGCGGCGTCATCACCAGCGGCCTGAACTGGCGCTGGACCATGCTGCTCCTGGCCGCCATCAGCGTCCTGGTGCTGCTCGGCACGACCACGCTGCCGCGTGGCACCGGCACACGGGCGACGGCCCGCCTGGACGTCCCCGGCGCCGTACTGGCGAGCATCGGCCTGTTCGCCCTGGTCTATGGCATCTCGACAGGCGCCGACGCGGGCTGGGCGAGCCCGCCGACGCTGGGCTCCCTCTCCCTGGCGGCGCTCTCCCTGAGCGCGTTCCTCCTGGCGGAGCGGCGGCACCCGGCACCCCTGATCCCGCTGGGCCTGCTGAACAGGCCGACGGTGAAGTGGAGCGGCCTGGTCGGCTTCGTCACCCTCGGCATGTGCGGCGGGACGACGGTCCTCCTCAGCCTCTACATGCAGGACGTGCTCGGCTATTCGGCACTGGCCACGGGTGCCGGCTTCCTCGCGGAGGGCATCGCGGCCCTCGTCGCGGGTGTGCTGGCCGCCCGGCTGATCGCAGTCCTGGGCAAGGCCCGCGCCATGAGCCTCGGCCTCGCCGTCCAGGGCATCGGCACCGGCGCGATGGTCCTCCTGCCCGTGGAGGGCGGACTTCCGCTCCTGCTCGCCACATCCGGCGCCATGGGCTTCGGCCACGTCCTGACGGTCGTCTCCTTCATCACCACCATGACGTCCGGGCTGCGGGACGACGAGCAGGGCACCGCAGGCGGCCTGTCACAATTGCCGCAGTTCCTCGGCGGCATCGGCACGGCCGGCCTGGCGGCCATCGTCACGGCTCGCACCGATGCGCTTTCGTCCGCGACGGATCCAGTCCTCGCCACCCTGGGCGGCCTGCACGCGGCCACCTTCGTGGCGGGTCTCCTCTGCCTGACCGCCACCGCCCTACCGCTGCTCCTCCGGGCGACGACGCCCCTCGACCCGACGGCCGCAGCGAGCAGCTCCGGGACGGAACGAGCACCCCTTTAGACCGGTAGCAATGGGGCCGGCGAGACACGGGCCGCGCGGCAGGGCACTGAACACCTGCCGCGCCCACCGGCGGTCGATCTTGACTGGCAAGCAGTGGCTTGCCTAACGTTGGGTGAGTGGGAGACATGTTCAAGGCTTTGGCCGACCCCACCCGGCGCACCATCCTCGACGAGCTGACCCGCCAGAACGGTCAGACGCTCTACGAGATCTGCGGCCGCCTGACGACCATGCACGGGCTCGGCTCCTCACGGCAGGCGATCTCGCAGCATCTCGACGTCCTTGAGGCCGCCGGCCTGGTCGAGACCAGGCGCGAGGGCCGGTACAAGTTCCACTACATCAACACCAGCCCGCTTCAGTACATCGTCGAGCGGTGGCTCCACAGGCCCACGGGCGCCGAGCGTCCCTCACGGCCCCACCGTTGAAGAACGACGTCTCCCTCCCGGATGACCGCCCACCAGGCCAAAAATGAGAAAGGCCCCGCCGGTAACGGCGGGGCCTTTCTGCAATATATGTCCGGCGGCGTCCTACTCTCCCACACGGTCTCCCATGCAGTACCATCGGCGCTGAAGGGCTTAACTTCCGGGTTCGGGATGGGACCGGGTGTTTCCCCCTCGCCAAAACCACCGAACGTCTCAACGCACCACCCCAAGCAAACGGGGGTGGGCAAATCCACGTCCGAGCCATCGGCTCGACATTCAATTAAGTTAAGTCTAACGGGTTCCCGGTTGTTTTCTGGGAACCACACAGGGACGCGAA